>DATJXG010000259.1:0-31695 GCA_035500455.1 Terriglobales bacterium
ATGTCCACACTCGATTCCTCGACGACTCGACAGGTAGCCAGCGAATCTGAATATCAAGAGCCTTCGCGGTCGGCACACCGGGCATTATATCGCCGCCACCCCACAGGGTCGATTGTTGGACTCGGGACAATCGCCGCGATTTCCAAACTCGTGCTCTTTTGGTCACCGGCTACAGGTGGCATGTTCCCAAGTTCTCGGCGGATCGCTCTCGTGCCGCGGTCTAAGGCAGTTTGCTCGCTACGCATCAAATGCAATGCGGATAAAATGCTATAATCGCATTATGATTGATGTGACTCAGGACATCCATTCCCTTACCACCTTCAAGCGGAACTCTTCCGGGCTGATGAAGCGCATGAAGAAGACGGGGCGGCCGCTGGTGCTTACCGTGAACGGCAAAGCTGAGGTTGTGCTGCTCGATGCCAAGGACTACCAGCAGGTGGCTGAACATCTGGACGCGGTGGCGAGCATCCGCCGGGGCCTGCTTCAGGCCAAGAAAGGCATGGGGCGTCCCGCTGAGGAAGTCTTTGACGAACTGGAACGGGAAACGTAGTTCAGCCGAGAACCCACCGATAGATGACTTACCGCGTTATCCTCTCGCCCGATGCCGAGACTGATCTTCGGGCAGCGTATCGCTACATTCGCAGCCAGGCGCCGCGTGCGGCGCGCGAGTGGATTCGCCGTGCCCGGCAGAGCGTCCGGAGTCTGGCGCGACATCCCGAGCGTTGTCCCCTAGCTCCCGAGAGTGTTTTATTCGACGAGCCCATTCGCGAGTTGCTTTTTGGCACGGGCAATCGGGGCACATATCGCTTCCTGTTCGTGGTGCTTGGGCAGTCGGTTTATGTTCTGCATGTTCGGCATGGATCTCGGCTTCCGCTCTCTCCCTCGGAGGAGTGATTTTGTTTCTGTGGGGACAGGGCTTTGCTCCGTCCGGGCGGGTTCTGGCCCATCAAAACCAGACCTGCCTCCACACGGTCCACGCCGCTACGCTGGCCTTACAGCGGGATATTGCCGTGCTTCTTCGGTGGGTTCTTGTCGCGCTTGGTGTCCAGCATTTCCAGGGCCTGAATCAGCTTTTTACGCGTGTCACGTGGCTGGATCACCGCGTCCACATAGCCGCGGTCAGCGGCCACGTAGGGGTTGGCGAAGCGCTCGCGGAACTCTTCGATCTTTTCTTGGCGAACGGCTTCGCGGTTCTCTGCGCGCTCCAGTTCGCGCTTATAAACAATGTCCACAGCGCCCTCAGGGCCCATGACGGCGATTTCCGCAGTGGGCCAGGCGTAGTTCACATCGGTGCGGATGTGCTTTGACGCCATCACGCAGTACGCTCCGCCATAGGCTTTGCGCGTGATTACCGTGACCTTCGGCACCGTAGCTTCGGCGAAGGCGAACAGCAGCTTGGCGCCATGCTTGATGATCCCGCCGTATTCCTGGTTGGTGCCGGGCAGAAATCCCGGGACATCCTCAAACGTAATCAGAGGAATATTGAAGCAGTCGCAGAAGCGCACGAAGCGCGCGCCTTTGATGGAGGCATTAATGTCCAGCGTGCCCGCGAGAAATGCCGGCTGGTTGGCGATGATGCCCGCCGGACGCCCGTTCAGACGGGCGAATCCTACCACCATGTTCTTGGCGTAATGCTCCTGCACCTCGAAAAAGTAGCCGTCGTCTACCACGCTGTGAATTACGTCTTTGATGTCGTAAGGCTGGTTCGATTGCTCCGGCACAACGCGGTCCAGCTTTTCGTCGGCGCGGTCGATGGGGTCGGTACAGGGTTTTCGTGGCGGGTCGTCCAAATTGTTGGAGGGCATGAAACTCAGCAGCTCTCGCACTATGGAAAGGCACTCGGCGTCATCATGCGCGACGAAGTGCGCTACGCCGGAAAGTTCGTTGTGGGTGCCGGCGCCGCCGAGTTGCTCCTTGGTGACTTCCTCATGCGTGACCGTCTTGATCACGTCGGGGCCGGTGATGAACATGTAAGAAGTCTTTTCCACCATGACGATGAAATCGGTGATCGCCGGGGAGTACACCGCGCCTCCCGCGCAGGGCCCCATGATGGCGGAAATCTGCGGCACCACGCCGCTGCAAAGCGTGTTGCGCAGAAAAATATCGGCGTAACCGGCCAGCGACATCACGCCTTCCTGAATACGGGCGCCGCCGGAGTCGTTCAGGCCGATGACCGGCGCCCCCACCTTCGCCGCCAGGTCCATGATCTTCACGATCTTTCCCGCGTTGGTTTCTGACAGCGAGCCGCCGAACACAGTGAAGTCCTGGGCGAATACGAAAACCAGCCGGCCTTCGATGCGGCCGTAACCGGTGATGAAGCCATCACCGTAGAACTTCTGTTCGGCCATGCCGAAGTCGTTGGAGCGGTGAGTTACCAGCTTGTCGGTTTCCTCGAAGGTGCCCTCGTCGAGCAGAAACTCGATGCGCTCGCGCGCCGACATCTTGCCCTCTTTGTGCTGGCGCTCGCGTCGCTGTTTTCCGCCGCCCTCTTCGGCGAGTGTGTTGCGATGCTTCAGTTCGGCGATTTTATGTTCGAGGTCCATGTGCCGGAGATTATAGCGGTTGAGATGCCGCCTGGGAGTGGCGCGGTGCTGCTGGGTTGGATGCGCAGATTAAGGGCTGGTTCTCTTGGGTGAAAACCAGTTGTCAGTTTCAGTTCCCGGTTCTCAGTTGGGACCTACTCCAGGCCGGCTCCCAGGGGTTCGTAGCGGTACTTCTTGCCATCCCAGAAAGTGGCGGAGGTCATGTTGTCGCCGCCGGTCTCTTCGGTCAGGATCGCCATGATCGTTTTCTTCTTTAGCGTCAGCTTTCTCACGCTGACATCCTTAAATGGAAGATTGATGATGACGAACTTGGCCTTGGGAGTAGCGGCACGCCAGGCATCGGCGCCAGCGCCGTGAATCACCAACAGGACCGCGCCGCGGCTGCCGGGGTCTTCGGAGGCGAACTGGCTGGTGACTTTCACGTCGCTATAGCCGAAATAAGCGTTGTAAGGGTCGATCACGTGGAAGTCGTGCTCGGCCTGGTCGATCATCGGATTCTTGCAGTGGGCGGTGATGACGGCGTCTTCGATTCCGTCGCCATCCAGATCGGCAATCAACGGCGGAGGCGCGCCCTCCACGGAGCAGGTAGCGCCGAACTGGCTTTGGATGAAGTCATTGGTTACCGGTTGCGACGGCTGCTGGGCAAAGCAAAGAGAACTCAGCATCCACAAAGCGGACAAGGCTGGAAGAAACCTACGACAAATCATGAAACTACTGTAGTCCCGCATAGGCCGCTTTCGGTATAGACGGACGAGGTGCGGGGTGCACGGAAGTCACTATGCTGCGCCGCAAAGGTCTTGACGGAAATTTCCGGTCGAGACCGTAAGGTGTAGCCGCAAAGGTCGCAAGGGTCGCGAAGGAAATCGCGGCTACACTGTGGCGCCTTCCATCTTGAGGAGTGCCTTCTTGCGCTCGATTCCCCAGCGGTATCCGCCCATGTCGCCGTTCTGGCGCACCACGCGATGGCAGGGAATCGCCACCGCCACAGGATTGGTCGCGCAGGCCCGGGCCACGGCGCGGACTGCAGCTGGTTCGCCGATTTCCTTTGCTACCTCGCTATACGACTGCGTCGCGCCAAACGGGATGGCTTGCAGGTGCGTCCAGACTTTACGCTGGAAGGCAGTGGCTTGAATGTCCAGCGGCAGCGCCGAATTCAACTTGTGGCCGCGAAGGTGGTGGAGAAGCCGGCCCTTCCAGGGAGCCAAACCTTCGTCGTCGCGGCGGCGGACGGCGAAAGGAAATTCGTGCTTCAGGCCTTGCTCCAGCTCTTCATCCGAATCGGCGAATTGAATCGCACAAACTCCCTTGGCAGTTGCCGCAATCAACATCCGCCCCAGCGGCGAGGCGACACAGGTATAGCGCACCACGGCGGCTATCGCGCCACGTCGATATTTGTCCGGCGCCATGCCTAGTTGCGAGGCGGTCCGCTCATACAGGCGGCTGCTCGATCCGTAGCCGGCGTCGTACATGGCGCGGGTCACGGAGTGCCCGGCGCGCAGGTTGCTTTTGAACTGGTTCATGCGGCAGGAATCGGCGTAGGCGCGGGGGCTCACACCCAGCACCGCCTTAAATGTCCGCTGCAAATGAAACGGGCTTTGCCCGAACTCATCGGCCAGGCGGGCGAGCGTTACCGGCTCGTCGAGGTTCTGCTCGAGGTAGCGGCAAATGGCTTTCACCATCCGCGCATGGGCGTTGCCCCCGGCGGCGCGCGGCCGGCAGCGCAGGCAGGCGCGGTAGCCGGCTTTCTCGGCTTCCTCCGGCGTGCGGAAGAACTGCACGTTCTGCCGCCGCGGACGCTTCGCCGGGCATGAGGGCCGGCAATATACGCCGGTGGAAGAGACTGCAAACACGAAGCTGTCGTCCTGGCCGGCATCGCGGGCCACCACCGCTTGCCACCGCGACTCGTTATTGGAGGGTGCTGCTGCCACCGTCGTTTCGGTCAAGTTGAGTATCGCATTGGTTGTCATAGTGACCCAAGCTTAGGACGAAGGAATCTGCCCAGCCATCCGGATCTTGCGGTCAAAGCGCTTTTCTGCGTTATTCTGATGCGTAGTGAAATTCGCCATCGTATGGGCGGGGATTCTCTCCTTTTATTCGATTATGCAAACGCCGCAATCGCCCGCCTGCGCCGCCACTGCAACCGAGGTGGTCGCACAGCACGTTAGCCACGGAATTCGTCTCGATGCCGCGAATCCTGCCAAGGAATGGCAGAAAGCGGCGCCAGCCAGGTTCTGCTCGGATTGGCAAGGGAAGCACGGAGATCCCGCCCTTACTACCGAGGTGCAGATGCTGTGGACTCCGCAGACCCTGTATTTGCGGTTCGAAGCCAGGTATCGTGACCTTTACGTCTTCACCGATTCCGAGGCCAATGGCCGCCGCGACTACCTGTGGGAACGGGATGTTGCCGAAGCCTTCCTACAGCCGGATGCGTCCCGTCCGGACCATTACCGCGAGTTCGAAATCAGCCCCAATGGGATGTGGCTCGACCTTGACATCGTACCTGACGGCAAGACCGATCTGAAGAGCGGCCTGGAGAGGTCCGTTTTTGTCGATGAAGGCGCCAAGTCCTGGAGCGCTGAATTGGCGATTCCGATGAGAGCGCTCACGCCGGTCTTTGATCCGAGTGTGGTTTGGCGGGCCAATTTCTACCGTGTCGAAGGCCGGAGCGAGCCCCGCACATACCTGGCATGGCAGGCTACCGGCACACCCCAACCCAACTTCCATGTGCCCGGCGCATTCGGGAAGGTGCGCTTCGAGGGAAGCTAGTAGCGGACAGGTGGCCGAGTGGATTTTCTTTGCGAAAATTCCGTTTGCAAGAATTGGGTCGGGCGCGTTCTCAATAGAGATCGTCCAACCCGATTCGGAGGTCCACCATGCCCCGGCCTAGATTAGCGCTTACATTGTCGATGTTTCTTGCTGCTTCCAGCGTTATCGCTCAGCAGGCGTATCGTCCCCCCGATCCCCACGTCATGGCTCGGCTTTCCTATGGCAGTTCGGGGATGGCGCAGCGCGGAGATTTGCGTCACGTTTGTGTAGCTGTTGATCGGGATGGTGCTTACCGAATAGTGCGTCGCCTGGATGACGGTCAGACTCAGCGGTTGCACGGAAAGATGTCAAAGGAAGAACTTCAGCAGCTTTCTACCCTGCTTGGGACGGCTGAGTTCCGGAATCTGTCTGGCGATCACGGGGGCCTGATTCGCCAGCAGTCCGAAAGCTTTGTGGCGGAGGTTCCCTCCGCTGGCCGGGCGCTCGATGGAACCGGGGTATCGCTGGAACCTGAAGCCTGGCATCTGCAGTGGCTGAACGGAGACGGCGAGAATCCATTCCCGCCGTCGGTTGGAAAAGTAGTGGACTGGCTGCAGCACTTTCAGCCCAAGGATGGAAAACCGTTCCAATACGCCGAGTATCCAGATGTATGTCCCGCCGCGGGACTTCGTTTGCTGCAGCCATCGGTGGCTGAAAATTCCCAGCCCTGACCTTACAGGGGCGAACGTCAGGAATTAATACGTCCCGGCACGCAGTACGGTGCCGGGCGGCAGTTTGATCGATTCAAGCACAGTCGCTTCAGCGACACGGAGCCGGGTCACCTTCAGATCCTGAATCTCAAGCGATCTGAATCTGACGTTCTCGGCCACGAGGCGGCGGATTGCCAGTCTTCCTACGGCGAGGGCGCCGATCGCAAATGCGCCCACGGCGACCGCCCCGATCGCAGTGCCCACCACCGCAACCCCGCCCCAGCTTATGGATTTTGATCTGTCCATCTCGCGCATTCCTCCTTCCAGCCGCGAATATAACACCCCGGGCAGCGACGCAGTGGCTGTACTGTGCGAAAGGTCTATCACGGATAGCGTTTGCCGCTTTCTCATTTCCGGGTTAGAGTATCGAGCAAGTTTTTCTTGGGTCCAGGGAGGCAGGCGATGAAGCAAGGTAGCCGCAGGTTGGCGGTGGTTGTTTGGTCCACGCTGTGCATATCTTTGTTGTGTGCGTCTTCAGGGTTGTTAGCCCAGGATGCAAAGCCCGGATTACTTAGCATCCCGGAACTCCGGGAATACGTGCCGGCGGTTTACTTCTTTCGCGGACAATCAGCCACGGTACAGATCCGCAACGCCGCGGGTTTCCGCGCCGCCGGCGGAAAACTGGTGATGGCGGCGCTGGTGGATACTTCGGGTTACGCCCAGGACGTGGCGGAGAAGTACCAGGGCCTGTTCATTACCGAGGTTAAGCTCGGCATCGGGGACGCTACCCTGCCTCCAGGACAGTATGGCTTCGGCTTCACCCAGGATGGAAAATTCATCGTTATGGACGTGGGGGCAAACGACGTGCTGTCGATTCCCTCGGCGATCGACGAGAACCTGCGGCGGCCAGTTCCGCTGAAGATGGCGGAAGATAATGGCGGATACCGCATCTATGCGGGGCGGAAGTACGTTTCTATCAAAATCATGTAAGCGGCCTCCAACCGGCTAATGCGGCAGCGGTTGCAGGGCGCCCAGCACCAGGCTCAGGCCTGCCCGGCGGCGCAGTTCGTTGAGCAGCGCCTGGGCGGCATTCTGGTACGTCTTGTTGGGATCAGAAGGATCAGCCCACACCGCCTCATAGATCACCGACGTAGCTTCTTTCAGATCCATGTGCAGGGCGGCTTCCATTACATCCACACGCTCCAGAAGCTGGGTGTAACAGGCTTCGCACACTGCGGCCGCCTCCTGGCTTCCCGGCACGTGATTCTGTGACTGGTTGCAGCGGTGGTTCTCCGCCGGATTGATCTCCAGCTTGGAGACTTGCAACTGGGCTTTGAAGCTGCGCAGGAAGCGCTCGCGCTCTTCGTCAAGCGTAGCAGCGTCAGGCGCGGACTCGACCGGCGGTGGCGGGGGGACGGGGCTGCTGTCGCCCGAGTCTCGCGGTGCTACCCGCTCGCTGGCGTGGCAAACCGGGCAGGCCCGAAGATCGGCCGCGTAGTAGGTTTTGCACTTCGCGCACGGCAAACCGTAATAGCTTCGCCGGGGCGAAGGAGCGGGCGCGGGGGCTGCAGCAGCCCCGCCTTCGATACTGGCTCGTGGCGGACGCTGCATGCCCTGGCCTGTTTGCAGAGCTGAGCGATGGGCGCGCGCTCCGCCCTCCGGCAGTTTGGTTTCTGTTGGATTCATTCGCCCTCCGTGGTCTAACCCCCCACTTCCCCGGTGCACTCCACTGAGGTCCATCCAATCAAACGTGCTCAAACTTGTTTGGAATTGCCAGACCATTCTAGGGCGGGCGGTCCTTTCGCCGATGGCACAGCAGTGCACGTGCGCTATCGTCCGATAGTCACTTGCAGTTCAGGGGCCAATCGGTTGCGCCTCAAAATCAAGCAAATAGGCGCCACTGAGATTTTCATTTCGGTACGCTACCGGGGCGATGAATTCCAAAATGAGATGAGATGCGAAACGCGCGATGTAGGCGCGGGCGTCCGCGCCCATGCGAAGCGGGTATGCCGTTGGCGGCGGTGCTTGTGGCTCCGCCGTAGGTTTTGCCGACCCTGAGTTTTGATTCCAGCGCTAGGTGCCGGCGAGACGCCGGCGCTACGGTTGCGACGAGCCCCGGGAGCCGCTGCGCAGCGCCGTCAGGCTCGCGCCGTCGATTGCCGGATCACCAGCCTGGGCGCGATCAGGGTCTTCCGCGGCGCTAAGGTACGTTTGGATTCAATTTGCTCCAGGAGCAGTTCCGCCGCCCGCTTCCCGATCTGACACGTACCCTGATCCACGGTGGTGAGGGGCACCGAGAGCATGTCGGAGTAGTGCACGTTGCCGGCCCCCACCACCGCAATGTCGCCGGGTATCGTAAGGTTCGCTTCCATGATCGCCTTCATGGCGCCGATAGCAACCGGGTCGTTGTAGCAGAAAACCCCGTCCGGCCTGGACGGGCCGCGCAGCAACTGCCGCATGGCGGCATACCCGCTGCTGTCTTCGTAGCCGGCCGCAACCACGAAACCGGCCGGCGGTTTGAGACCGCATTCCTTCAGGGCGTTTCGATAGCCGGCCAGCCTCTCGGCGGCGATACCGATCTCCGGCCCACGCAGGTGGGCAATACGCCGGCAACCCTGGGCTGCGAGGTGAGCGGTAGCCAGGCGGCCAATGGCTTCGTTATCCACGCCCACGAAGCTGGCGCGCACCCGCGGCAGTGGGCGATCGATAAGCACGAAGGGCACTTTCCGGTCGCGAACCGCGTCAAACATTTCGCCGCGAGATTGCGCCGAGGCCACAATCATTCCATCCACCTGGCGGGCGACCAGGGAATCGGCTTCCCGCTTCTCCATCTCCGGATCTTCTTCGAAGTAAGAAATGATGACGTGATAGCCGTGGGGACGCACGGTTTCAGCGACGGCCTTGGCAATTTCGGCGAAAAAGGGGTGGGTGAAGTCGGGGAGAAGCAGTCCGATGGTGTAGGTGCGACGGGTTACCAGGCTGCGGGCAACCCAATTGGTCTGGTAATTGAGCGCCTTGGCGCGCTGCAACACCCGCCGCCGCGTGGCTGCGCTGATGTCTCCTTTATTGCGTAGAACCTTGGAGACAGTGACGACAGAGACGTTGAGGCCTCTGGCGATGTCCCGCATGGTGACCGCCATGGCCTCGAAGAATACCACAGCGGAAACCTGTAACGATGCTTACATGGACAGGGGAACAGGAGTTCTCGGCGCCGGTTCGCCGCGCTTGCACACTTCGGCGGAACACAGAGCTGCACCGCCGGCGACTCCCGCATCAGGGCCGTAATAGGCAGGAAGCAGAGGAATCTCGCGGCAGCGGGTGTTGACACAGCAGGCCGGAAAATGATCGCGAATGCTCTCAAATAACGGCTGCAGCATGGAGGAAACTCCGCCGCCCATGATGATTACGTCCGGCTCCAGCAAGTCGATGATGTTGCCCAGCCACAGGGCGAGCAAATCGACGGTCTCCTCGAGCACCTGGCGGGCCAAAGGGTCGCCGCCGGCAAAGGCTTGCCCCACCATCTCGCTGGTGACCGCCTCCGCGTTTCCGCCCGCGAGATCGAGAAGGGAGGACGCGGCTCCGTTTTCCCTCAGCTTGGCACGAGCCCTTCGAGCAATGGCCGGTCCCGAGGCCAGGACCTCGATGCAGCCGGGCTTGCCGCACCCACAGCGCGGACCACGGTAATCGATGCTGACGTGGCCGCCTTCGCCCGCAGCCCCGGTGCGGCCATGATAGATGCGGCCATCCAGCACGATGCCGGTGCCGATGCCGGTACCGATGGTTGCATAGAAAACATTGCGATAGCCCCGCCCGGCGCCCCAGAGGTATTCCGCCAGCGCGGCGGCGTTCCCGTCGTTATCCAGGCGCGCCGGCGCGGAATAAATTCTGCCCAACTCGGCAACCAGGGGATAGTTCCGCCAGCACGGAAGATTGGGAGGATTAATCACCAGTCCGGCGTTGGGATCGAGAGGCCCGGGGGCACAGATGCCAATGCCGCCGATTGTGGCCAGGCCTCCATGATCACGAAGCAAGGCATCCACGGCTGCGGTAACCGCTGCCAACCCAGCTTCTGCACTGCCGTTGGCAGCCATGGGAGTGCGGACCTGGGAACTGATCCGGCCGTCGCCATCCACCACACCGGCGGCTACCTTTGTGCCACCGATGTCCACGCCTATGACATCGCGGCTCTCCCCCTCGCTCATGGATAACATCCCTGTGAAGATCCGGTGTTTCCAGCTATACAGAAGAGCAATACGCTTAGATCCAAATATCCTCAGAACATAACAACAGCCGCCCCACGCTGCGATCGCCGGGTCTCGGACCCCCTACGCGCGGGCATTCCTCTCACTGTTGGTCTTCGAACCGCTCACCGCAAAGAAGAGGATGTATAGATAGCACAGCGCTGCGATCAGCAATGCGTAATGAATACCTTGTCCCCAACTGGTTTCTCCCTGTGACATGGCAGGGTAGTAGGAATGATTGATGAGGTCCGCGGCCTTGCCGACGATCCAGGGAATCACGGCTCCGCCCACAATCGCCATATTCAGAATGCCCGATGCATCTCCGGTGAGAGGCCCCAGTTCGGCAATCCCCATGGTGAAGATGCAGGGAAACATGATGGAGTTGAACAACCCCACCGCCAGGATGGACCACATGGCGGCCGATCCGTTGCTGAACACTGAAACTGTGACCAGTAGTCCGGCCATGACAGCGCACAGGGCCAGCAACTTCCCCGGCTTGATCTTCTGCAGCAGCGCGGACCCGATGAATCTGCCGATCATCGCTCCCAGCCAGTAAACCGAAATGTAGCGGGCCGCGGTAGCCAGAGCGGCATGGTAGCGGGCAGCTGGATCAGCGATCGCGGAGACGGAAACGAAGTGGCCAACGTTATCCAGGGCGAGGTAGTTGGCGATGGAACTGCCGATTGCAACTTCGCCCCCGACGTAGACGAAAATCCCTATGGCACCGAACACGAGGTTGGGATGTTTCCAGACTGAGTCGTTCACTTTCTCGCCGATTCGGTGTTCCGCCGACTCGATCTTCGGCAGCTTGAAAGCCGCGATGCCGAGAGCCAGAAGAACCAGCGCGGTGGCAAAGAAATACACGTAGAGCTTCACGACGGCGTTAGCTTCCTGGGAGGTGCTCTGCTCAAGCGCAGTGGCCGTGGTGCGCAGAATCAGATGCGCTCCGATCCAGGGAAAAACCGCGGTTCCCAGAGAATTAAAGGCCTGCGTAAGGTTCAAACGGCTGGAAGCGGTACGCGCCGGACCGAGTACCGCAACGTACGGATTCGCCGCCACCTGCAGAATCGTAATTCCGGTCGCCAGGACGATCAGGGCGCCCAGGAAGAACGGAAATGAGGGGATGCGGGCCGCTGGGTAAAACCCCAGGCACGCCGCAACCATGGTGAGCAATCCCACGATGATCGCTCGCTTATAGCCGATCCAATCAATGATTCTAGCGGCCGGAATCGAGAACACAAAATAGGCCGAGAAGAACGCCGTCTGGATCAGCATGCTGGCGGCGAGCTTAAGATTAAAAACGTGCTGGGCATAGGGGATAAGCACGTCGTTCAGCGAGGTTAGCGACCCCCACATGAAGAACAGGGTCGTCACCACGGCCAGCGCAGCTGTGTAAGTCGAGGCCGGCGCCGATGCGGAGGTTGTGCCAGGGGCCTTGATTGGAATAGCCATAGATTTGCGATCTGCCGTCCGTGCCGGGCACGCGGAAGCCCGATCCGCGGCAGCGAAGGCCCTCCCTAAGCCAGCAGCATCATACCATCGTGCTTTGGGGAGCGCCGGTTTTTGGGCTTAAGTTATCGATTATCCCGTTGGTGAATTCCGCCGGCGCCGGCTTGACAATTGCACTCAAAGCCGCCAGACTCCCTTGCGTTCGGCGCTCGCCATGTACAAGATTTCACTCTCCCTGATCTGTCTCACAATTCTGGTATCGGCTTTGCCCGCCCCCGCACAGGCAAGGTCATCCATTGTGGTGTTCAGCGAGGCGGGGTTTCCCAGCGCCGACTCTGCCGCCCCTTCCAGTGAGCGGCTCCAATCAGCATTGCCGGGGGCACAGTTCGCGCCGGCGGACCAGCTTCACGCACAGCTTTCAGCCCCAGGCACGCGCTTGCTGGTGTTGCCCTATGGCTCCGCTTTTCCGGAAGAATCCTGGCCCGACATTTTTTCCTTTCTGCAGCGTGGCGGAAATCTTCTGGTGCTGGGCGGCAGGCCTTTCACCCGCGCGGCGTACCACGATGCCGGCGGCTGGCACTTGCGCGAATACAGCGTTCGCTTCACACGCCCGCTCATGATCGACCAGTATCAGGCCACTCCCGGCTCGGACGGCTTGGATTTTCAAACCAACCCCGAGATGACGCTGCAACTCCCGCGCTTGGCCTGGAAGAGCGCGTTCAGTCCCGTAATTCGACTGAGCGCCGTTGACCTCTACCACCGAGGCGGGTCGGCAGGCTCGATCGACGCGCGCCTCGATACTTTTGGCTGGGGGGTTAAGAACGGACGCAAGCTGGCCGCTCCTGCGATCGAGGTTGACCACCTGCGCAATGGCTTCGACGGTGGGCGCTGGATCTTTGTGAACGCTGAACTCACGCCTGATTTCTTCACCAAGGGAGAGATCGTCCGCTCTCTGGCCGAGCGGGCTCTACTTGGCAGCGAAGACTTCAGCGTGCGGCCAGTTTATCCGCTGTATCTTCCCGGCGAACCCGTACAGGTGAATGTGGCCTGGCAAGCCCCTGAGGAGCCGTCGGCGGAATTGAGCGTGAAAATTGCGGTCTTTTCAGAGGCAGACCCGCGGCATGGTTCAGAGATGTCTGTTCCTGTTCCATCAGAAAATCCGGTTGTCCTGCCCGCGCCGCAGGGCAAGGGCCTTTACGTCATCGAGGCCAAATTGATGGCGGGCGAGAATGTCCGCGCCATCTACCACTCCGGCTTCTGGATTCGCGATGAGGCCTATCTGCGCTCCGGCCCCCGCCTCACGGTGAATCACGACTACTTCGAACTTAACGGTAAGCCGCTGGCCGTTGTGGGCACGACCTATATGTCGAGCGAGGTACAGCGGCTGTATTTCGAGTATCCCAACGTTTATGTGTGGGACCACGACCTCGGCCAGATCCACGACGCCGGCCTCAACATGATCCGAAGTGGCTGGTGGACGGGCTGGGACAAATTCTTCAACGAGAACGGCGAACCTTACGAGCGAACTTTGCGGACCGTGGAAGCCTTCCTCATGACCGCCCGCAAGAATGGGCTTCCGGTACAGTTCAACTTCTTTGCATTTCTGCCCGACGTGCTCGGAGGGAAAAATCCATATCTGGATCCCGAGGCGGTTCGCCGCCAGAGCACGCTGATTTCCGCCGTGGCGGTGCGCTTTCATGATGTTCCCTGGCTGGCGTGGGATTTCATCAACGAGCCCAGCATCTCGGAGCATTTGTGGACGATGAGGCCGAACGGCGATCCCATCGAACTGGCGAAATGGAATGAGTGGCTCGCCAAGCGATATCCCGACCGCGCCGTGCTCGCCGCGGCCTGGAACCTTCCCGCCGCCGCGGTGCAAGGCACAGTGCCGCTGCCGGAAGATATCGAGTTCACTCCGCGCGGCATGTATGTGGGCCATAATTCGCTCAAGGTTTACGACTATTTTCTCTTCGCCCAGCAGATTTTCATGGACTGGGTGCAGACCATGCACGAAGCGGTTCGCGCCACCGGCTCGCAACAACTGGTGACTGTGGGCCAGGACGAAGGCGGCATTCAGGACCGCCTGTCGCCCGCATTCTGGGGGCCGCTGGTGGATTTCACCACCAATCACTCCTGGTGGCAGAACGACTACCTGCTGTGGGACTCATTGCTGGCCAAGCAGCCGGGCGAGGCGATGCTGATCCAGGAAACCGGCCTGCAGCGCGAACTCAACATGGACGAGACCGCCCGCCGCACGCCCGAGAACGAAGCCGCGCTGCTGGAACGCAAAGTCGCGACCGCCTTCATTGAAGGTTCGGGCGCGATCGAGTGGCTATGGAACACGAACTCTTACATGACCGAGAGCAACGAGACGCCCATCGGGGCGGTCCGCACCGACGGGACCGAGAAGCCCGAAGCTACAGTCATGCGCGACTTCGCTGCATTCGCCAACCCGCTCAGTGAGCACCTGGTAGATCCTCAGCTGCCGTCGATTGCGATTGTGACTTCGCAAGCCGCGCAATTTTCCGTGCTGGGAGATTTGCAACTGGAAGCGCAGCGCAACGCCATTCGCGCCCTGGCATACAACGACCACCTGACCGCCTACGCCATCGCAGAAAATCAGATCGAGAAACTGGGTACGCCGAAGCTCGCCATCCTGCCGTCCCCGCAGTCGTTGACCGACGGCGCCTGGCGGGACCTGCTGAACTACGTGAGTGATGGCGGCAATCTGCTGATCACCGGCCCCGTAGATCGCGATGAACACTGGCAGGTCGTCCCCCGCGCGGCCGGCGTGAAGCTGGGCGCAGAGCCGGAGCCGCTCACCTATCACAATGCAACGATCACCATCGCTGGCCGCACTATCCCACTCGCCTTCGATCAGCAGGCGCAGAATGTATTGGAAGCACTGCATTTCAATGACGGCTCAACCCTGAAGGAAAGCGCCTACGGCAAGGGACGCATCTTCTGGGCCGCCTATCCCGTCGAGTTGGCTGAAGGCACCGAAGCCGCCGCCGCTCTCTATGCGTGGGTCGCGGGTCGGGTGGGCCTTACGCCGATGTTCGACCTCCAGTCCGCGAGCCAGCCGGGCGTGCTGATCTACCCCACTGTGCTCAACGATTCCGTGCTCTACGTGCTGGTTTCCGACAGCGCCGAGGACGCCAGAATCGACTTGCGCGACAAACTCACCGGCGTCCGCCTGACGCTGCAACTCCCCAGCCAGCACGCTGCCATGGCCGTCATAGGCAAACAGCAGAAAGCCATCGTCGCCAGGTACGGGTTCTGACGCAGCGAATTCGGGCCGTCTTTCGCGCGAAAACAGCGCCTAAGCCAGCGGCTCAGGGCCGTCGGTAATCGATTACTTCGCCCGCTTCCAGTGCCTTGCATGGGGCGGCGTCCTTGACGGAAGTTGCTTTTCCCGCCATCATGCCAAACGGCGAATAATAACGCGGAGACAGTCCATGCGCTTTCGTTTTCTTACCGTTTTCATCCTCTGTCTTTCCACCGTCAGCTTTTCCCAACAGAAATCGAGTGCCGATATCGAACGCCGCGTTGACGCCCTGCTAAAACAGATGACCGTCGAAGAAAAAGCCGGCCAGCTCTCGCAATACAGCGGGCCGACGCCGGAGAACCTGGAGTTGGTAAAGAAAGGCGAAGTGGGATCGCTGCTCAACGACGTGGGAGCGGAACAAGCCAACGCCGCGCAGCATATCGCGGTAGATCAGTCGCGGCTCAAAATTCCACTTCTCTTCGGATTTGACGTCATCCACGGCTTTCGCACCATCTTCCCGGTGCCCATCGCAAGCGCCGGCAGCTTCGATCCCGACCTGGTAGAGCAAGCGGAGCGCGTCGCCGCGAAGGAGGCCACCGCTTCGGGAGTGAAGTGGACCTTCGCTCCCATGGTGGATGTTACGCACGATCCGCGCTGGGGGCGCGAAGTGGAAGGCGGCGGCGAAGATCCCTACCTCGGCTCGGTAATTGCGACGGCTCGCGTGCGCGGATTCCAGGGCAAGAACATCGCCGATCCCGAGAGCGTCCTCGCCTGCACCAAGCACTTCGCGGCTTACGGCGCGGTGGAGGGCGGGCGCGACTACAACACCGTGGACATCTCCGAGCAGACTCTGCGCGAAGTGTACCTGCCGCCGTTTCATGCCGCCGTGGAAGCCGGTTCCGCCACACTGATGTCCGCCTTCGTTTCGCTGAACGGAGTTTCCGCCACTGCCAACCACCATACCCTGACCGACATTCTTCGCAAGGAATGGCACTTCCCGGGGTTCGTCGTGAGCGACTACGGCTCCGTCATGGAACTGATTCCGCACGGCCTAGCGGCAGATGGTTCGCAAGCCGCGCTGCTGGCTCTCACCGCCGGTGTGGACATGGACATGGCCGACGGCGACTACAACAACTCCATCCCCGGTTTGGTGAAATCCGGCAAGCTGCCCATGAGTGTGCTCGATGAAGCTGTGCGCCGCGTGCTACGAGTGAAGTTTGAGGCTGGCCTGTTCGACCATCCTTACTTCGATACCAAGCGCGAGCACACAGAGCTTTACACTCCGGAGAACCTGCAGCTCTCCCGCAAGCTGGCGCAGGAGTCCATGGTGCTGATCAAGAACCAGGGCAATCTTCTTCCTCTGGAGAAGAACACCAAAACCATTGCCGTCATCGGGCCGCTGGCCAACGACCAGCCGAACCAGCTTGGCTCCTGGGTAGGCGACGGCCGCACCGAAGGAACGGTGGCTCCGCTCGCCGGCATCAAGGCCGCCGCTCCCAACGCGCAGGTCATCTATGCCAAGGGCGTGGACATCGAGCCTTACCAGAAATTCGAGTGGGGTGGGCTGAGTCCGGCGCCCACGGGCGCGACCGGCGCGGCAGGAGCTACTGAAACCGAAGGTCCAGCGAGCATTGAAAGCGCGGTGAGCGCCGCCCAGAAAGCCGATATCGTTATCATGTTCCTCGGCGAACTTGCCAACATGAGCGGCGAAGCCAGTTCCCGCGCGAGCCTTGATCTTCCCGGCAAGCAGAACGAGCTTCTACGGGCTGTAGTGAACACCGGCAAGCCCGTCGTGCTCGTTCTCGAGAGCGGCCGTCCGCTGGATATCCTCTGGGCCAACGATCACGTGCCCGCAATCGTGCAGGCCTGGTACCTGGGGTCGCAGGCAGGCAACGCCATCGCGGACATCCTCTTCGGCGACGCCTCTCCCAGCGGCCGCATGGCCATCAGCTGGCCACGTTCCGTTGGCCAGATTCCTGTCTACTACGATCACCGCAGCACCGGCCGCCCCACCTCGCCCGACCGCTGGCATACCGGCTATCTCGACGAAAGTAAAGAACCGCTCTATCCCTTCGGCTACGGCCTCACCTACACCAGCTTCAAGTACAGCAATCTGCGCGTGCTGACGCCGTCAGTTGCCGCGAGTGGCATGGTTCGAGTGACCGCGGACATCCAGAACACCGGCTCACGCGCCGGAACCGAGGTGGTGCAACTCTACGTGCATGACCGCATCGCGCCCACCACCCGCCCGGTGCGCGAGTTGAAGGGCTTTTCGCGCGTCACCCTGGCGCCGGGAGAAACCAAGACGGTGGAGTTTTCCGTGAAAGCAAACGATCTGGGATCCTACACTCCGCAAATGACGTGGATCGTGCCGCCGGGCGCTTACGACGTTTGGGCCGCGCCCAATGCCGCCGAAACTGGCGCGCAGGGAACGTTTGAAATTGCGGCGAAGTCCGGCAATCAATAGTCCAGGGACTCCCCGGCCAGACCTCGGCTCTGGGCTGGAGTTCCATGGGTTGCGGCGGCCGCGCCGATGAGGTTCTTGCGCCTTGGCGCCCCGCGTTTCACCGTCAACTGTTAGAATCGATGGGAACCGCAAAGGAGCATTCCTGCGGCATGCTTTCTGCCCTCCCCAACCTGTGGCTTCATTGATGGTAAAGGCCTCCCGCGCGGAAAAACGGGAGAATCTCGCTCCAGTCAATGGCTGGACTTTGAGGTGAAGTTTTGCCGGGCAATACGAGCGATCCAAAATCCGACTCAGGCGGCAAGGCGGCGGGTGCCTACACCCTGGCCGAAATCCTCTCTCAACCGCAAACCTGGAGTGCTTCGCTGAAGTTCCTGCGTGAGGGGCGGAAGCTCGAGGAGATTCAGCAACAGTTCAGCGGTTCCCAGCCTGCAGCGCCGCAGTGGCTCTTCGTCGGCTGTGGATCGAGCTACTACGTGGCCCTCTCTGCAGCAGCCTCCATGCGAATGCTCGCGCGCCAGCCGGCGTGGGCGGTCGCGGCCTCCGAAGTGCTTCTCTATCCGGAACTGGTGCTGGGCCCGGCAAAGAATGTCGTCGCCGTGCTGATTTCACGCTCGGGGCTGACTTCTGAAGTTCTGCGAGCCGCGGAACTTCTAAAGAAGCGTGGAGTTCCCACCATCGCGGTGAGCTGTGCCGCAGGCCAGCCGTTGGAGAAGCTCACATCCGCCGCCATCGTGATGCCAGCCGTCGAAGAGCAGAGCACGGTGATGACTCGCTCATTCACGTCCATGCTTCTGAGCCTGCAGGTCCTGGCGGCGCGAGTTTCCGGTAATAGCGCCTTTATCGACGCTCTGGCGCAAATGGCCGACGACGCGGAAGCGGCCCTTGAGTCGCTCCCGGACCGCGTGGGCGAGTTCGTCGGTAGCCACGGCTTCGACGATTACGTCTGCCTCGGCCAGGGCCCGTTTTACGGGATCGCCTGCGAGGCCGCGCTCAAGGCCACGGAGATGTCGGTTTCCTACGCGCAGTCGTTTCATACTCTGGAATTCCGGCACGGCCCGAAATCCATCGTCAGCCCGGAAACACTACTCGTCTTCCTGATTTCCGACACGGGCTATGAGGCCGAATGCGAACTGCTGCAGGAGATGAAAGCTCTGGGCGGCACGACCCTGGCGATTACCAACCGCGCCGATGCCCGAGTTCGCGCTTCAGCCGACTTGCTGGTAGAACTCTCTCTCGATGGGCCGGAACTGGCGCGGCTGGTTTGTTATCTGGTTCCGGCGCAGCTTCTCGGCCTCTACACCGGGCTCCAGAAAGGTGAGGATCCCGACCGGCCGCGCAACCTCAGCCGCGTTGTCGTGCTGGAAAGTGAGAAATCAAAACCCGAACATGCCGCGCTTTGACGTTACCATCGCTGGCGAGTTGAATGCGGACCTCATCCTCTATGGCGTGCCTGAGGAACTGCCCCCGGAACGCGAACTGCTGGTCAGCGGCATGATGCTCACGCTCGGCGGCTCTTCCGCCATCGTCGCCCACAACCTGGCGGTTCTGGGCAGCCGCGTGGGTTTTCAGTCACGCATCGGCAGTGACGCCTTCGGCCAGATCGTGCTCGACCACATGGCCCGCAGCGGCGCAGACGTCTCCCAGGTGCGCCGGAATCCACTCGCCCCTTCCACCGCCGGATCCAATCATGGGGCACCCGCCGGCACCGGACTCACTGTCATCCTGCAGCGCGAAAGCTGGCGCAATATGGTGACCTATTCCGGCACCATTGCCGAGCTTTCCCTGGCTGATCTCGATCTCCAGTATCTCGCCGATTCGCGTCACTTTCATTTTTCGTCGTACTTCCTGCAGACGGGATTGCAGCTGCACGTTCCCGGTTTATTCCAGAAACTCAAGGCAGCCGGCCTCAGCATTTCGCTCGATACCAATGACGATCCCGAAGATCGCTGGGACAACGGCCTGATGGAAGCGCTTCGCCACGTGGATGTGTTCTTCCCCAACTCCCGGGAAGCGCGCCGCATCACGGGCGAGGAAGACATCGAACGCGCGATCAATCGACTGGCGCAGATTGTGCCGCTCGTGGTGGTGAAAATGGGAGCGGAGGGAGCCTTGGCGCAACGCGGCAAAGAACGCTTCAGCTGCCCGGCCATCAAGGTGGACTTTGTGGATGCGGTAGGCGCCGGCGACAGTTTCGACGCCGGATTCCTCCACCAGTATCTCCGCGGAGCCGATCTGCCCGCGTGCCTGGCCAGCGGAAATGTTGCCGGAGCTCTCTCCACTACGCGGCCCGGCGGCATTGAAGCCTTTCGCGACCGCCATCACCGCGAAGAGTTCCTGCGCAAGAACAGTGCGCCGATGGCGGCCCCGGTAAAGTAGCGTTGCGAGCAGCAGCTTGTGTGGCAGTAGGCTCGGTGGCGGCGGGTCTGGTTTTGATGGACCAGACCCGTCCCCACATAACCACTCCTACGGCCCCACTTCCAGCAGCAAATGGTCCTTAAACTCGGTGGCGATCTTCGGCACGCTGTCGCCCGTAGCCTGCACCGTCCCGAAGTCCTTGCCGTCGGCGTAGTCTCTTACGTGGTAGGTTCCCGGCGCCAGTCCGCGCAGCTCGATCTCGCCTTTCCACGGCGCATCCGAGGGCGCAAAGAACGCATAGTACATTTTGCCGTCCTTCGCGATCGCATAGCCTTCCGGGACGTCGTAGCCGTACACATATAGATCGCGGAACACTCCCTTCGAGAGCATCTTCTGGTTGTAGATCCCGATCCACTTTTTCCAGAGTTCTTCTTTCTCCGGGGTCAGCGCCACCCGCTGAAACTTCGGGCCGGGGTCAGGCCACACGAATTTCGTGCCCACCACGCCGCCCGTCCCGATCGTGGAAGCGAAATCCTCGCCGTGCTCAACCCAATCGCCGTTCTTTCGGTACATGGCGGAAAGCTCAACGTGGTCGCCATACACCGCGGATTCCGGACCCAGCAGCGCCTTGTACATTTTGATCCGCCGCCGCACCTGCACCGCGCCGACCGGATCGGCAGTCACCGCCTGGTCAAGAAACGGCAGCCACGCCATCGACGGCGGCGTGCCGCACGGGCAACTTTGCGTAACGCTCTCCGGCTTGAGCGACCGGCTCATTTCATAAATTCCCTTGTACACCTCGCCCATGGCATCCACCGAATCCTGCGGCGACTTGTGATGGTGCGCCGGGTTGTAGCAGGCAGGCACGCTGTAAATGTTGTCCAGCTTCGATCCGTCAAAACCCCACTCGCCGATGAACTTTTTCGTCAGCTCGCGGTAATAGGCTTGCACTTCGGGCACCGCGGGACACAGCGCCGCCAGGTTTCGCGTGGTGCGGGCATGCTTGCCGTCCTTATCGAGAATCAGCCATTCAGGATGTTCCTGCACGATCTTGGCAATTCCATACTTGTGATCGCCCCAGCGCCCCTGGCCGTCCTCCACCGCGAGCGGCAGCCACCACAGCTGCACCAGGATTCCCTGTTTGTGAAAGTTATCCACCATCCTGTGGATGGAATCTCCCGGAAAAGTGTCGGAGCGAGGCTGCCAGTCGCCGTAGTCGTTGAACCAGCGGTCATCGAGCGTTGCCCACTTGATGTTGAACTCCTTGAGCTTGGGTATGGTGCCCAGCATTTGGGCTGGGGTGACATCGGATTCATATCCCCAGCCGCACCAGCTCACGTTGTAGGCCTCGCTCGAGGGCTTGCGCAGCTCCCAGCCTTCTTTCTGCAGCACGCTCGACCACATGCGCAGGGGTTCATAAAAGTCGCCCGAGTAAACCGCCACAAAGCTGCGCGGCGTGGAGAACGTCTCGCCCGGCTTAAGCGTCGTATCGGCCGGAATGCTCATGCGCGCACTCACCCGGCCGTCCTTTTCAACGTCGACCGGCAAAGAGAGCGTAAGAGGCAACGTTTCCACGTGGCCGATTGCTTCGCCGACTGATGCATTCCAGAATGCAACCACCGGGATGCCGCCGCCGTAACCGCCCTTCACCTGCTCGCCCATGAGGTTGGGCTGAGAGAACTTGGGCGTCAGCTGCATGACGTCGTTTTCTCCCCAGTCGTAGCTCGATCCTTGAAAGGACCACATGTCATAAGCCGGGTCTTTCATCTCCCCGGCATTCAGGCGATGTTCCTGCGCCACGACCTCGCCGATTTCGAAGTCCTGCTGACCCGTGTTCTTGTACTGTGCGCTGGCGAGAAGAATCCCGGGGAAATCGTCGTAGGCCTCGATCTCTAAGGTCTGCTCGATCTCCGGAGCCGCCGGTCCCAGGGGCCGCGCGGGAATCTCCACCCGTTTCCCAACACCCAGCCTCCCCACGGCTTCGTTCACCTTGGCTCGGGAAAAATCCAGGGTGAAGTGGATGTCGCCGCCGTCGCGCACCAGGAAGTCGCTGTCCGTAGGCTTCCCCTCCGCCGGCTCGTCGAGCGTCAGCTTCTTCCCGCTCTTCAGCAGGAAGGCCTCAATATAGCCCGAAGGCAGAATGCGAAACTCAGAGGTGCGGGTCGTCAGCACTACCGGCCCGCCCGATTGCACGTCAACTTTGATCTCTGATGGTTTGGACCCGGCCGGGACCGCCGTATTGGACGCATGGTTGCAACCCAGCCCCAGCAGAATGCAGACAATTCCCAGCGGCCTTGCGAACTTCACGGCTCGCTTGCCCATTAGTTGCTCCCGTTCCCCGGCGCGCCTTGGTATTGCCGGAACATGCGCTCCGCATTGAGGTGATAAATCTTTTCCAGCACGCCGTCCGGCAGCTCCAGCCCGTAAATCTTCCACCGCCCCTGATCCGGATAGCCCCAGGGCTCGAAGTAGTCGTCGGAGGTTTCCAGCCAGCGGAAGTGGTTGCGGTACATCTCTTCTTCCATGCCGTTGTCGGTGCCGAACATGATGCGGTCCTGATATTTCAGGAAGAACTCCCGCGCCTGGTGCGGTTGGCGGCCGAGTTCCGCCTCGCGCGCCCCAAACTCCACCATCACGTTGGGATACTTGTCGAGCATCTGCGAGACAAAGCCCAGATTCTCCGGCCAGCCCATGTGCAGCGAAACAAACGTGGTCCGCGGATGCCTGGCGAACACCCGGTTGCGCGCCTCCAGCAATTCCTCCAGGCCGGGAAACTGCGGCCCGTAGAAACTCCAGTCAGGATGCTCGATCAGTTCTTCATAGCGTTCGTTATTGGCGTCAATGGGATGGAAGAACGCCTCCGGATCGCCGGTGTGAATAGAAACCGGAATGCCCAGCCGCCCGCACTCTTCCCAAATGGGATCAAGGCGCGGATCGTCAACGGTAATCAGCTTGCCGGTCTTATCTTTCACTCCCAGGCCGAGAACCTTCAACACCTTCAGCCCGCGAGCGCCGCGCTTTACGCCGTCGTCCAGCTGCGCCACCATCTCGTGGCTGAAATTGGGATCGTCGATCTTGCTCCAGTCGATCTGCGTGAACACGATGAAGCGTCCCGGGTAGGGCTTCACCATCGTGTCAATGATGTGCTGCAGCTTTCCTCCCCACATTCCCGTGAGAATCACCACCGTCTTCACATTGGTGTCGTCCATGATCTTCACTACGTCCGCCGGCGGCATCTGGTCGCCGATTCCCATCGCATCGTTGGTATGGTTGTGCACGTCGATGACGTAGAACTTTGCCTTCGGAACCTGATGCTCAGGAACGTGCAGCATCGATTGCGGGTGGAAATCCCGCAGCAGCAGAGTTTTCTTCTGCTCCGCATTGGCGGCGGATTTGTATCCGATGGTGTCTGAAGAAGTTTGCTGAGAGGTGGAAGCTGCCTGCCCCAGACATGCTGACACAATTAGAAAGGGGGAGAGAAATGAAGCCAGTAGTCCTCGGCGCACGAAACCTCCGCGAACCCTGAGTATAAACAATGTAGCCGTGCTCATGTAGGCGCGCGCGTCCTCGCGCGTGCGTCCGCACCACGAAATTCTCCAAAGCCGAAAATTTCCGCCGGACACGCACGCCCACATTAAAAGCGTCTTATTGCAGCGGCTCCGAAACGTGCTCATGCACGATCAGCCACTTGCCGTCCTGTTTTTCCCAGATCACGGTCCAGCGGAACGCGCCCATTTCGATCTTGCCGGTCTTGGCGGTCATTTCATAATTGATCGTGGCCGTTCCCCACGCCAGATCGCCGTGCGGATGCACCACGGCATCATCGTTCACCGTGCACTTGGCGCTTTTGTAACCCGCCAGCACCTTCTTTACTCCGGCGTCGTATTCATCCCAACTGCCATACTTCAACGGCGCGATGTCGAAAAACACGTGCGGGCCGTCCGCATAGTATCCGGCGACATTCGCCGGATCGAGCGTTGCCCACCCATCCCAGATTTTCTGCATGTAGGCTTTATCGGGAGTTTTGCTTGAGGCTTCCGCGGGCGACGGGCCAGCCGTCAAACTGACCTGCCCCAGAGCGGCTTGCGCGAAACCGGCCATCAGAACCAGGCCGGCCAACAGGGTCAAAAGGCGCGTCTGCATTGAGATTTCCTCCTAATTACGGCGGGAAATTGTCGCACATGACGGCTAAAGAAGGAAGATGCCACGCGGCCTCTGTGGCCTCCTTTGCGCCCTTTGCGATCTTTGCGGTTTAGTGAAAACCGCAAAGGTCGCAAAGTACGCAAAGGGGAACCGGTCCCCCCCGGCGACGCAGAAGATGTGGTACTCCCCGCATTTGATGTATTCTTTCTTTCGCCGCTCACAATTCCAAGCTGGCCTGCCAGCCCTCGGGAGACAGAACATGAGATTGAATCATCTTGTCGCTGCTATTCTGATCCTATTCACACTGACTGCCGCGGACGGCTGGGCGCAAAAGGCGAAATCGACCATGCAAAAGCAAGAATGGGGCAAGACCGCAGACGGCCAACAGGTTTATCTCTACACTCTTAGCAACAAGAAAGGCATGGTGGCCGAAATCACCACCTACGGCGGCGCGGTGGTTTCCCTCAAGGTGCCCGACCGCAAAGGCGAGTTTGCTGACATCGTGCAGGGCTACCCCAATCTCGAAGGCTACGTCACCGACAAAGGCTACTTCGGCGCCCTCATCGGCCGTTACGGCAACCGCATCGCCCACGGCCAGTTCGTTCTCGACGGCAAAACTTACACCCTCTTCAAGAACGACGGCGACAACACTCTCCACGGCGGCCAGAAAGGCTTCAACAAGAAAGTCTGGACCGCAAAGGATGTTTCCACCGCCGCCGGCCCGGCGCTCGAACTCACCTATCTAAGCCCCGACGGCGAAGAAGGCTTCCCCGGAAATCTCTCGGTGAAGGTCGTGTACACGCTGACCAATGAGAATGAACTCAAAATCGACTACAGCGCTACCACCGATAAAGATACCGTCCTCAACCTGACCAATCATTCCTACTTCAATCTTTCCGGCCAGGGCAGCGGCGACATTCTCGGCCACGAACTCATGCTCCGCGCCACCCGCTACACCCCAGTCGATTCCGGCCTCATTCCCACCGGCGAACTCGCCCCTGTAAAAGGCACGCCCTTCGATTTCACTAAGTCAACCGCCATCGGCGCCCGCATCAATGACGACAACGAGCAACTCAAGCTGGCCAAGGGCTACGACCACAATTTCGTGCTCGACGGCAAAATGGGCACCATGCACTTAGCCGCGGAGGTTTACGATCCGAAAAGCGGACGCGTAATGGACGTCACCACCACCGAGCCCGGCGTTCAGTTTTACACCGGCAACTTCCTCGATGGCACGGTCACCGGCAAAGACGGCAAAGTCTACAAGCACCGTTACGCGCTTTGCCTGGAGACCCAGCACTTTCCCGATTCTCCGAACCATCCCAGCTTTCCGACCACCGAACTCAAGCCGGGACAGCACTATCACTCCACAACCGTGTACAAGTTCTCGGCAAGATAGCGGCAGGCTGGACGCATTTCAGGGATCATGGCCAGAGTTGCGCTCTTCATCCCGTGCTTTGTGGACCAGTTGAGCCCGCAGATCGGCCTGGACACCGCCGAAGTGCTGCGCCGCGCGGGATATGAAGTTGACTTCCCCAAGGCCCAAACCTGCTGCGGCCAGCCCGCCTTCAACACCGGCTATTGGAATGACGCGAGGCCCCTGGCCGCCCGCTTTGTGCGCGTCTTCCGCTCTTACGAAGCCGTCGTCTCTCCCTCCGGATCATGCACAACCATGGTGCGCAACTTCTATCCCGAACTCCTGGCGGGAACTTCGTCTCACGGCGACGCCGTCGATCTGGGCAAGCGCGTCTTCGAACTCTCCGAGTTCTTAATCAAGGTGGCCCACCGCACCGGCCTGAGCGCGGAGTTTCCGCACCGCGTCGCCTACCACGATGCCTGCCACGCTCTCCGCGAACTTGGCCTGAAGCAGGAACCCCGCGAACTTCTGCGCCATGTGCAGGGCTTGCACCTGGTGGAAATGCCCTACAGCGAAGACTGCTGCGGCTTTGGCGGAACCTTCGCCACCAAGTTCCACATGATCTCCGCCGCCATGGGCAACTCCAAGGCGAGCAACGCCGAGAAAGTCAGCGCCGAATACATCACCTCCACCGACCCCAGTTGCCTGATGCATATCGAAGGTATCCTGCGCCGCCGCAATTCCCCGGTAAGGGCCATCCACATCTCTGCCATCCTCGCAACCCGTGTAGGGACGGGGGTTGCCCCGTCCCGACTGAGCGAAAGCGAAGGAGCCAAGCGGCAAGAATCCGACCGTGAAGCAATCGAGAGCCAGGAATTAACCAACGCCCCCGGCGGCCAACAATGACCACCCCCGCCCAGGAATTCCTCCGCAGCGCCGCCACCAAATCCGCCGACCTGCGCCACCGCCAGATTCTCCGTCACAGCATCGACACCTACAACACATCTGCCGCCCAAGGCCAGGCCCGCTTCCTCGACTGGCAAGCGGCCCGCCGCCGCGCCCAGGCCATCAAGTGGGAGGCCGTCAACCACCTCGACAAATATCTCCTGCAGTTCGAAGTCCGGGTAAAAGAACGCGGCGGCCACGTCTTCTGGGCCGAGAACGGCGAGCAGGCGCAAAAGTATATCGTCGATCTCGCCGCCGCCCGCAACGTGCGCACGGTGGTGAAATCAAAATCCATGGTCGCGGAGGAAATCGACCTCACTCCCGCTCTGGAGCATAAAGGAATAAAAGTCTGGGAGACCGATCTCGGGGAGTTCATCGTGCAACTCCGCGACGAACCCCCATACCACATCGTCACCCCTGCCATTCACCTGAGCCGCAAAGAAATTGCGGCCCTGTTCAAGGAGAAGCTGGGCGGCATCGATACCGACGATCCCGAAAAACTCGTCGCCGCCGCGCGCGTGGCCCTGCGCCGCGCCTTCTTCAGCGCGGAAATGGGCATCAGCGGAGTGAACTTCCTGGTGGCTGACGCCGGCATGATCGCTCTCACCACCAACGAAGGCAACGGACGCCTCGGCACCAGCCTGCCCCGCATTCACGTCGCCCTCACTGGAATTGAGAAGGTAATTCCCCGGCTGGAGGATTTGGCCGTGCTCTGGCCAGTGCTCTCCACGGCAGGAACCGGACAAGCGGTCACCTGTTACAACACGCTGGTCGGCGGGCCGCGAACCAAGGACGAGCCTGACGGCCCCGAAGAATTCCACGTGGTCCTGCTCGACAACGGCCGCAGCGAACTCCTCGCCGACGCCGAGCAGCGCGACGTCCTGCACTGCATCCGCTGTGGCGCCTGCCTCAACGCCTGCCCCGTGTATCGTTCCGTCGGCGGCCACACTTACGGCACAACCTATCAGGGCCCCATCGGCAGCGTGCTCACGCCCCACCTGCGAGGCTTGCATGAGTTCCAGCATCTCTCCTACGCATCTTCCCTCTGTGGGGGCTGCACCGAAGTCTGCCCGGTCAAAATCGATCTCCACCACCATTTACTGCACAACCGCCGCAATGCCGTGAAGGCTCACCAGCGTTCGTGGAAAGAGCGCATTGGCTTCCGCCTCTATCGCTGGACCATGTTGCATCCAAGCTGGCTCGCCCTCGCCGGACGCCTGGGCCGCCACGCCATCCGCGTCACCCACGCTCTCGGCCTGGGCGGATCCGCGCTCGACCCGCTTCGCGCCTGGACCAAGGATCGCAACCCTCCGCCGATCCCAGCCCGCTCATTTCGTTCGTTGTGGAAGGAGCGCCGTGGAGCAGACTGAAAATCCGGCCCGAGAGCACATTCTGCAGCGGATTCGAAAGGCCCTGAGCGCGCCCGCGGAGCATCCCTCTACGCCCACTGACGAGAGGCTATTCGCGCCTGTCTCGGAAATACTGGAACGCTTTGAGGCCGAGTGCGCCGGGAACCACACCGAGTGTGTCCTCACCACGGATTCCTGGGCCACGGCCCAGGCGGTCGCCGAAGTGCTGCGCTCCACCCCGGCGGGCGAGGTTTTCATGCAGGATGCGCCGTCGCTGCGCCGTTTAGCGGCGAATCTCGCCGATCGAACGATCCACTGGTCAAGCAACGGCCGCCCCTCGGAAGAGGTCCAGGCCACGGTTACGCTAGCCGAAGCCCTGGTAGCCCAAACCGGCTCCATCTTCGTCTCCTCCGCCTGCGGCGGCCGCGCCGCCACCGTCGCCGCGCCGGTTCACGTAGTGGTGGCGAACCGCGCGCAACTCGTCCCCGACTTGCAAACCCTGTTCGCCCAGGTGAGCCACGACGACAACATGCTCAAGAATTCCATGCTCTGTTTGACGACCGGTTCCAGCCGCACCGGAGACATCGAAAAAATTCTCGTTCTCGGCGCCCACGGGCCCAGACGCCTGGTGGTTGTGCTGCAAGAGGAGTAGTGCAGGGGTTTAGAGCGCGCAAAGAGCCCGGCCCATATCGGTAGCGCCGGCGTCAACGGTAGCGCCGGCGTCCCGCCGGCAACTCGTCCTAACAAAAGTTGCTCGCCAACCCAACGATCCCGTAGTTTGTCTTTCTTTGGTTTCTTTGCGCTCTTTGCGTTCTTTGCGGTTTTCAATCACACTGTCAGTTCTCCCAAACCGCAGAGTTCGCCAAAACCCCGGATGGAAAACCCGAAGCAAGGGCAGGAAACACCAACCATGCCAATCATCGACACCCACCAGCACCTCTGGGACCCACAAGTTCTCCCCTGTTCCTGGCTGCAAGGCCTCCCCACCCTCAACCGCGCCTTCCGCATGAACGACTACCTCGAAGCCGCCAAAGGCCTCGACGTCGTCAAATCCGTCCACGTAGAAACCGACGTAGACGAGCCCTACATGATCGAAGAGACAAAGGCCCTCTTCCGCTTAGCCGATGAGCAAGACAATCCCCTTTCCGGCATCGTAGCCACCGCCCGCCCGGAAAAAGACGGATTTGAGGCTCACCTCGAGAAAATTCTGGGCCACCCCGCCCTCAAAGGAATCCGCCGCATCCTCCACACCCAGCCCGACGATCTCGGCCGAGGCGAAGCCTTCATCACCAACGTAGGCCGCCTCGCCGGCTATGGCCTGTCGTTTGACGTCTGCGTGCTGGCCCGGCAGCTGCCGGTCGCCATCAACCTTGTCTCCCAATGCCCCGACGTGAGTTTCATCCTCGATCACTGCGGCGTCCCGCAAGTAAAGGAGAGAGTTCTCGATCCCTGGCGCGCCGGCATCAGCGAGATCGCAAAGTTTCCCAATATTGCCTGCAAGATTTCCGGAGTGGTGGCGTACGCCGACCCGGCGAAGTGGACCGCCGACGATCTGCGGCCTTACATCGAGCATGTGATCGAGTCATTCGGATGGGACAGAATCATGTTCGGCAGCGATTGGCCCGTTTGTACTCTATCCGCAAGCTACGCCCAGTGGGTGGACGCGCTCCGCAGGGTCACCGCAACCGCAAGCCCCGAGAACCAGAGAAAGCTCTTCCACGACAACGCAATGCGCATCTACCGCTTGTGAGGACGACACCCGAGCGCAGCGCCGGCGTCCCGCCGGAAACCCAGTCCTCCCTTCGGCTCCCAGCGGCCTGGTTTGGCCCCACGGTAACCCAGGGAATGCCTCAATCGGGGTGAAAGAGCGACCCCAGACCTAATGCTCAACCTTCGGGCTCGCGCACGCGCGTTGTTCGCCTGGCGAGGCGCCCGATCGCGCAACCGGAGACGGAAACAAGACCACGTCTCCACGCCCGCGGCTTTCGCTTTCCGATCTTGCCCTGGTTGGCGCCCTTTGCTCACGCCCAAACTGGCGCCCCCGCTGCGAACTGTTCTTTCGGAGACTTTCCAATGCCGCAATGGCCTGGTCGAGATGCCGCCTCTCCCGCTTGAGGTCGGCCACAATTTTGTCGAGATCCACAGGTTTCTCCGGAGGAAGGCTCCGCTGTGGCAAGGCTTGTAGCACTGGTCTGCCCTCCGGGCACGCCGCGTTCCCGATTGTTACAAATCCAGAACAGGACTATGGTCCCGGGTCACATTGGCGCAGTGGGCGTCTAAGCGCGGGCGAGCTCCCCGCGCCTACGTAATCTCCAGACCCAGAATTCTGCGCCGCGACCGAGGTTCCGCGGCGAGCCTGCCGTCGGAGATAGGCGAGGGGCGGGCAAGACGCCCGACCAGGGAAGTTGTTGCCTGCTAGTCGTTTGCCGCGGAAGGCTCGAGGCTCGAGGTGGAACAGTACTCGTCAAACGCCCGCGTGAGTTCCATAGCGATGTCCGACGAATCGCGGTGCTCGATGTCACTGCGGTCGAGCATGTGCACCAGCTTGCCGTCACGCAATAAAGCGATGGAGGGCGACGAAGGCATGTGCCCGGTGAAGTAGCTGCGGGCGCGTTCGGTGGCCTCGCGGTCCTGCCCGGCGAACACGGAAAAGATCTTCTGCGGGCGGCTGGAATGGCGCAGGGCGGCGCGCACCGCGGGACGCATCCGTCCGGCAGCACATCCGCAAATGGAGTTCACCACAACCATGGCTGTGCCGGACTGTCCGGCGAGGGCGCGGTCCACTTCTTCGGCTGTCCGCAGTTCATCGACTCCCACGCTCTTCAATTCCTCGCGTATGGGAACCACCATCATTTCTGGATACATTGCAGCATCTGCTCCTGGGATAGGTAAGTGCAACGGCTGGATATTGTAATACAGCGAGCGGGGTTTGCGTCACTCAGGAGGGCACCTGAATACGGCGCGGCCATTCCCCTCGGCTTCGCTCGGGGCAAGCTCTATCCGCGAAGACTGCAATTTATTTCACTCGAAGCCGGGGGAGTGCCCGCGCCACATTGTCGTATAGTGAACGAAACTCATGCTCATTCAGGAGAACGTAGCGCTGGCGCCATTGACCACTTTGGGCGTGGGTGGCGCGGCGCGATACTTCGTCGCGGCCGGCAACGTCGCTGAAGTGCAGGAGGCGGTGCGGTTCGCGTCGTCGCGCAGCCTGCCGCTCTTCGTCCTGGGAGGCGGCAGCAACCTGGTGATCTCCGACGCTGGCTGGCCGGGACTGGTTCTCAAGATTGGCATCACCGGCATTGACCAGCACAACGATGGCGGCTCCGTTCTCTTCGAAGTTGGGACGGGTGAGGAATGGGACAAATTCGTGGCGCATGCAGTGGCACGCGATTGTGCCGGAGTCGAGTGCCTGAGCGGCATTCCCGGCAGCGTGGGTGGAACCCCGGTGCAAAATGTCGGCGCGTACGGGCAGGAAGTGTCGGAGACGATTGAATCCGTGCTCGCGCTCGATCTGCACGACGGCCAACTGCACGAACTCTGCAACCAAGCCTGCGGATTCAGCTACCGCACCAGCATCTTCAACACCAGCGAGCGCGGGCGGCACATCATTCTGCGTGCGACTTACAGGCTCATGCCTGGCGGCGAGCCGCGCGTCCGCTACGCCGATCTGAAGCGGGAGTTCGCCGGCCGGGCCACGCCGCCTACCCTGGCGGAAACACGCGAGACCGTCAGAAAGATTCGCGCCAGCAAGGGCATGCTGATCACGCCGGGGGATGAAGACTGCCGCAGCGCGGGCTCGTTCTTCAAGAACCCTGTGCTTTCGCGAGAAGAGTTCGCGCAGCTGACCGAGCGCGCAGCCGCAAAAGGCGTGCAGGTGCCCAGCTATCCGGCGCTGGAGGCGCAGCACAAAGTTTCCGCGGCGTGGCTGGTGGAGCACTCGGGCTTCAGCAAGGGTTACCGCAAGGGCCGCACCGGGCTCTCCAAGAAACATGCGCTGGCGATCGTGAACCGCGGCGAGGCGCTGGCCGCGGAGATTGTTTCGCTGAAAGAAGAAGTCCAGCACCGGGTGCAGGAAGCCTGGGGCATTCATCTCGAGCCGGAGCCGGTGTTTGTAGGGTTCTGA
>DATJXG010000260.1:0-5536 GCA_035500455.1 Terriglobales bacterium
ATTGAACTGGATCGCGTGCTCGGCATGGAAGCGAATTTTGCCGGCACTTCCTTTCTGACATTGGACAAGCTTCGCACTCTGCGCTACGGCAGCGACTTGGTCAACATCGTTGCCGACGCGCGCCAGGAGCACGGCCCCGGCCTCGGCACCTTCGCGTTCGACGACGAAGGCGTGCCTGCGCAGTGTACTCCAATCATCAGCAACGGACTGTTTACCGGATATCTCAGCTCGCGCGAGACGGCCCATCTGGTAGGCCTGGAGCGCTCGGGAGGGACGGTGCGCGCCGAAGGCTGGAACCGGTTGCCGATGATCCGCATGACCAACGTCAGTATTTTGCCGGGAGAAAAACCCCTGACGCTGGAGCAGCTGATCTCCGATACCGACGACGGCATTCTGATGGACACCAACCGCTCCTGGTCGATCGACGACAAGCGCTACAACTTCCAGTTCGGCTGCGAAATAGGCTGGGAGATCAAGCACGGCAAGAAAACGCGCATGCTGAAGAATCCGTCGTACTCGGGAATCACGACGGAGTTCTGGAATTCGATGGACGCCATCTGTTCGCGCGACGAGTGGACGCTGTGGGGCACCCCGAATTGCGGCAAAGGCCAGCCGCAGCAGGTAATGGGAACAGGACATGGGGCCAGCCCGGCGAGGTTTAGAGGTGTCAAAGTGGGAAGCGCGTATCGAAGCATGTGATGTTGTCACAGACAGGAATGGGTTGTGGGCGGTAGCATTTGGCACTTAGCACTTGGCATTTAGCCATTTGAAGGAGTGCCGACATGAAAGATTTTAGGGATCTGCAAGTGTGGGAGAAGGCACATCGGGTGACTCTGGACATATACAGAGCAACGGCTGGATTTCCACGACAAGAAATGTACGGGTTGACGAGTCAGATTCGCCGCTGCAGTGCTTCTGTTGCCGCCAACATTGCGGAAGGATGCGGAAGACGAGGTAACGGAGAGTTTCATCGTTTTCTGCAAATCGCTTCAGGATCTGCAAGCGAACTCGATTATCACTTGCTGCTGGCTCGTGACCTCGAGTTTCTAACAAACGGGAACTATCAAGAATTGGCAAAATGCCTGGCAGAAGTGCGCAGGATGCTCACCGCGCTGATCTTAAAGGTCGACTCCGAGCGCCATATGGCTAAGTGCTAAATGCCAAGTGCTAAATGCTAGACCAAGCCCAAGCCGCAAGCGTCTTCAGCAAGATCTGCAAGCTCTCGTCGGCTGACGAGGTCGAGGCGCTGATCTACAGCGGGCATTCCGCCCTTACTCGCTTTGCCAACAACACTATTCACCAGAACGTCGAGGAGGAAAACTCCAGCGTCTCGGTGCGGACGGTGTTTGGCGGGAGGACGGCGCGGGCGACTACCAATAAGTTCGATGATGAGAGTCTGCGGCGCGTGGTGCAGGCCTCGGAGGGCCTGGCTAAGGTACAGCAGGTTGATCCTGACTTGCTGCCGATGCCGAAAGACGGGGGCGAGGGCGCCACACAGGTTGTGCCGTCCCGTTATTTCGAGCAGACGGCCGCGATCACTCCCGAGCTTCGGGCTGAATCGGTCAAGAAGATTGTGGGTATCGCCGAGCGGCATAAGCTCACAGTCGCTGGCATTTACTCCAGTGCCGAAGCGTCGGAGGGCATTTTCAACTCCCGCGGGCTCTCGGACTGGCATACGCTCACCTCGTCTGAAATCTCTGTGACGATGCTGGCCGGCGATTCCTCGGGCTGGCAGAAAGCCAACTCGCCCAACGTCGCGAATCTCGATGCCGTCGCGCTGGCGGAACTTGCCGCCAAGAAAGCGGCGGATTCCGCCCAACCTCGGGAAATCCCTGCGGGGAAGTACACCGTAATCCTGGAACCTGCCGCGGTGCTGGACATGGCCGGCTTTATGTTCTGGGACTTCGGCGGCATGGCCATTCTCGATCAGCGATCGTTTCTCAATAACCGCGTCGGCACGCAAGTCTTCGGCGAGAACATCAACATCTGGGACGACGCCAATCATCCCTTGCAGTCGGGATCGATCTTTGACGGGGAAGGCGTGCGGAGGCAGCGCGTGCAGTTGGTGGAGAATGGCGTGGTCAGGCAACTGGTTTATGCGCGAGCGACCGCGGAGAAGATGAAAAAGTCGGAGTATAAAGACAAGGTCGGTCCCATCCAGCCGACCGGCCATGGCTTTGCGCTGCCCAATGAGATGGGGGAAGCGCCTCTCCACATCGTGTTCGAGCCCCCAGCCGAGCCGAAGTCGCTGCAACAGATGATTGCCGGCACCGAGCGTGGGATTCTAGTGACCCGGCTGTGGTATATCCGCGAAGTCGATCCTTACGAAAAAATCCTCACCGGCATGACCCGCGACGGAACTTTCTACGTCGAGAATGGTGAGGTCCGTTACGGAGTGCGCAACTTCCGCTTCAACGAAAGCCTGGTCCACATGTTCTCCAATGTCGAGGAGATGGGGACCCCGGTCCGCGCCAGCGGCGAAGAGTCATTCGACATGGTGGTGCCGGCCATGAAGGTGCGGGAGTTCAACTTTACAGAAGTGACGAAGTTTTAGAGGGAAAGAGGCCCGCATCCGAGCCGCCGCCTTTCTCCGTGGTCTCGGCGGCCTTTCTTTGCGTTTTCGGCGTCTAAGGTTTCTGCCTCCATCGGCTGAACCAAAACCCTAAATCGCCGAGGGAACGGAGAACATCCGCCGAGGGGCGCCGAGAACTGCGTCTTCTGCCTGCCTGGAGGCTCCCTGCCGGGCATCTGAAAGTCGCACGTCTTTCGTCTGCAATCCCATGATCCGAAAGACTTTAGTTCCTATTTCCTCCATGACTTCGGTAACTTTGCACTGCTGATTCCGGGGTGTAAGCTTCGGGCTTGATGGCGCAAATTCAACCACCTGGCGGCCACGAGCATACGAGTGCGCCACCCAAGCCCCAGGAAGGAGGTGCACCCGTGTCGGAAGCAATGGCCAGCACTGGCTCGAGGCATTACACAGACTTGCAAAGCGCGGCTCGCTTTCCTATCAAACTTCCGGTGGCAGTGAAGTCACTGGGAGGGGAAAGTCATACCGAAACGACCAACATTTCCTCCAACGGGGTGCTCTTCCAACTGGACTCAGAAATGCCTGTAGGCTCGCCGGTGAACTTCACCATCTCGCTGCCGGGCAGCATTCTGGGATCGCAGGCCGACGTGCAGATCGACTGCCGCGGCCGGGTGGCCCGCAGCTTTGAAGAAGAAGGCCGGCGCGGCGTGGGTGTAGTGATCGACGAGTATCGATTTGAACGCGGGTAAAACCGCAGGAGACTGATCGTGAGTGCTCCGGTGAGTGTGGGAGATATCGGACGGCCGCGGGAAGGCGGCGATGAGGAGCAGTTCATCCGCGTGATCGTCGCGGATACGCAGGCGATCTTCCGCGCCGGGCTGCGCAAGATCTTCGCCGTCGAAGACGATATCCGCGTCATCGGCCAGGCCGAAACCATCTCCCAGACCATGGCCGCCGCCAAGAAGTTCTCCGGCGACATCCTAATTTTTGAAGCTGCGCTGGCGGAAAATCCCGTCGAAGCGGTTTCTGAACTTTTGCGTCAGAGCCCGTCGCTGCGGCTGGTTGTGCTAACCGCCGAAGCGAATGAGGAGCTGACGCTGGAATTGTTCCGGCGCGGAGCGCACGGCATCGTATCGCGCGAGATCGAGCCTGAGCTACTGCTGGACTGCATTCGCAAGGTGGCCACGGGCGAGCCGTGGCTGGACGCCCGAGGCATCCACTGGGTGATGGAAGCGTATCGCACCCAGGGCACGCGGCCCGCGGGTTCGCGCTCCAAGGTGCAGTTGACGCCCAAGGAGTCGCTCATCGTCTCCTGCGTAACCCAGGGGATGAAGAACAAGGAAATCGCCTCGCGCGTGGGGACCACCGAGCAGGTGGTGAAAAACTATCTGCGTAAGGTCTACGACAAGCTTGGCGTTGCCGACCGCCTGGAACTGGCGCTCTATTGCCTCAATAACCGCGTGGAAGGCGTCGGCCGGGCCACACTGGCCGCCGCCGCGCCCCCAGCCCCGGCCTCCGGAAACGGCACGCCTGCCGTAGCCGCCGCCGCAGCAGCTGGTGCTGGAGCAGGCAGCAGCTCAGTGGTGATCGTGAATCCACCCAACTCAACCGAGAAAATCTAGTTTCTGCGCCGGGGCCACGTTCCTTGGCTTCGCTCGGTGATATATTTCTTAGCTGGCTAATCCACAATTGCGAGGCAAACCGTGAAGGGCGACGCTAAAGTCATTGCCGTGCTCAGCGAGGTTTTGAAAGCGGAGCTGACCGCCATCAACCAGTACTTCCTGCACGCCGAGATGTGCAACAACTGGGGCTATTACAAGCTGGGAAAACTGGCCCGCAAAGAGTCGATCGAGGAAATGCAGCACGCCGAGATCCTGATGGAGCGCATCTTGTATCTCGACGGCACGCCCAACATGTCCGACTATTTCAAGATCAATATCGGGCAGAACGTGAAGGCGCAACTCACCAACGACCTGAACCTGGAGTATGACGCGGTAAAGCGCCTGAATTCCGGTATCGAAACCTGCGTCAAAGTGGGCGACAATGGCTCGCGCGAGTTGCTCAGCAAGATCCTGAGCGATGAGGAACACCACATCGACTGGCTTGAGGGCCAGCTCAACGTAATCAAAGAAATCGGCATCGAGAATTACCTGGCGCAGCAGATCGAAGGCGACGCCAACGATAAGTAGAGGTACGGCGCGGGCGCTCCGTCCCGCGAAATATTTCGATCTTAACTGAACTTAAGAACATATCGGGCCAGGGCAGTCGAAGGGGTAGTGGCTGCTTATCTTTTGAAATGATGACAACCCACTGGCGGGACGGACGAGGGCCCGCGCCACACTGATTTGCCCGCCGCCGGCTGCGGCCCTATACTCAAAGCGGGAGTTGCGGCGCCAGTCGCAGTGCGCTTCCCATCACAAACAGCCGCGGGAGAGATGGCCGAGTGGCTGAAGGCGCACGCTTGGAAAGCGTGTTTACTCGAAAGGGTAACGTGGGTTCGCCTGCCTCGGCTGCTCTACGAGATACGAGCGGGTCCCTTCAAGGCTGGCAGTATAGGCGTGTACACTCCAAAAAAGCAAAAGTGCTCACGCACCTTGACGCAGCAGGTGTGCGTGATGTCACAATGGCGGGGGAGAGTCCCAATGATTCAGCTATGGTATGACCAAATTGGCGCTAAGCAGGAAATTACAGTCGTTGCACACGACGAGCGACACGCGGCGTTGCTTCTGTCGCAAGCGGGCATTCCGCTTAACCGCCTGAACCGGACCATGATCGGAAACGCTGCATATAACCATCCCGCAATGGTTCTTGGGCCAATCGAGGACCCCTGCAAGCCGGTCAGATAGAGCGCCCTCTTACCTTCACAAATAGTGCGATGCTGCCTCGCTCCGCGGCGCTCACTCGCTGACCTGGCCGAGCCGGCCGAAAGCACAGCTCGCCGGTTTTTCGGCACGACCGAAGATGACCGAGCACGCCGCGCTTCACTTTGACGGACCATCCGCTTTT
>DATJXG010000261.1:0-2869 GCA_035500455.1 Terriglobales bacterium
TCTCGTTGATGCCCGCTGACAACGTCGATGGCATGGACCCTGACGTGGTCCAGATGGCCCGCGACCTTAAGCCTTCGGTCGTTCGCTTCGGGGGAAACTTTACCTCCGGATATCACTGGCGCGACGGCATTGGGCCGCGAGAGAAACGCGTCAACATGGTGAACCTGGCCTGGGGAATCCCGGAGTACAACACGTTCGGTACAGACGAGTTTCTGCGCTTCTGCGAGCTCGTGCATGCGCAGCCGCAGATTGCATTGAACCTTGGAACTGGTACGCCCGAAGAGGCAGCCGACTGGGTCCGATATGTGGATGAACACTGGGGCAACAAGAAGGGCGGTCTTCTATGGGAGTTGGGTAATGAGCTTTGGGGAAACTGGAACACGGGCTATCCGACTCGAGACCAGATCGGCGACCGTACCCGCGCATTCAGCGAGGAAGTGCGAAAAGTTGATCCTACTGCGCGTTTGATCGCTACTGGCGCTGATCCAGATAATTTCCGCGAATGGAATGCCGTTCAGCTCAAAAATCCTCCCGGCACCTTCAACTATCTGTCTACACACTTCGTTGTCGGCGTAGATAATGTACAGCTTCACGATGCGTCGAATGCTTTCATCGCGCATGCGGCGTTTGCCATGCCGGTTGGCCTGGCAAAACGTCTCCAGGAGATGACTGAGCAGATTCAACAGTCCGGTCATCACGACACTAAGATCGCATTCACGGAATGGCTATTCATTGGCCATCAGTCCGGCAGCCGTGCTGCGCCTGACTTTACGAACATGGGTGGAGCTGTCATCACCGGGGGCTTTATGAATATGCTCCTCGACCATTCCGATATAGTGCCTATCTCCGATATGACCGGCATTATTGAGTTCGCCGGTATCTGGAAGCGGCGCGAACAGGTTTACGGTGCGCCGGCGTATTGGGTGCTGAGAACCTACGCCGAGGCCGCTCCTACACGCCTTCTAGTCGTAGATAACGACGTCCCGACTTATTCGGTTGAGCACGGGGTGAATCGGGTACCCGATATCCAGGATGTTCCGTGGCTCGATATCCGCGCCGCATTACTGGCCAATGGAGATCTGGCGGTTTTCTGCGTCAACCGCAGCCTGGAGCGCGACTATCATGCTGCGATCTCGGTTCAGGGGTTTGAGCCGACACAGAGCGCCACGGCAAAGGTCATCTCTGCTCCAAGCATTTACGATCGGAACGACGACGACAATCCTGAAGCGGTGGGTGTAACTACGAGCGAGGTGCCTGCAGGGCGCACTACGAGCTATGTGGTTCCTCATGCCAGCGTGGTAGTCCTGCAATTTCATCGAAGCGGCGCGCATTAGGGCGCACGCCAGCGACTTTACCATCGTGCTATGCTCTTGAGTTTCAGGGCGTAGTGCGGCTGGAATTAATGTGTTTACAAAGAAGCTGGAATCAAGGGTCACCGGAATCTGCCTTCTTGCGTTGATCGTTCCGCTTGGATGCCGCAGTGCCGATAAGCCTATGGTTGCGGTGATTCCGCGGACCACCGCCTTGATTCTCTGGGAAGCCGAACATGCAGGCGCTGTGACCGCCGCACGCCGGGAGGGGCTCACGATTTACTGGAACGCTCCGACCCGGGAGGATGATGTGGATCGTCAGATCAGCCTCATCCAGCGCGCGGTTTCGGATGGTGCGAAAGGATTGGTGCTTGCGCCAGATCAGGCCCTCGCCCTGATGGTTCCTGTGCGGAACGTCGTCGCGCTTGGCATCCCGACTGTAATCATCAGTTCACCGCTATCCATTCCTCCGGGGGGCAAGCTCTCCTACATCCTGAATGATGAGCAGGCGACGGGGCGCATGGCTGCCGACAGGATCGGCTACATCCTTTCGGGCAAGGGAACGGTTGCGGTTCTGGGGGTTGATGCCGATGTGAGCGGGATTATCGAGCGGACTCAAGCCTTTGAGTCCAGTTTGGCATCGAAGTATCCGGGCATTCGCATTGTCGAGGAGCGGGCGGCGGGTTTCAACATCGCCGAAGCCCAGGACATCGCTGAGAACGTACTGGCCCGGAATCCGAGCCTCGACGCGTTTCTCGCGCTGAACTCGGCGACGACCCGTGGTGCCTATCTCGCTTTGCAACATCGGGGATTACTTAAGAAGGTGAAACTGGTTGCCTGCGAGCAGGAACTGGTCCCGCCGCTCATGACCGGAGAAATAGACTCGATCGTAGTGGAGAACACATACGAAATGGGCAGGCTCGCCGTGGAAAGAGTCGCCATGCAAATGCGTGGAAAGAGCGGACCGGCGCTGGTGAAGCTGAGTCCGACCCTGGTTACGCGCGACAATATCAATTCCCCCCAGGTAGCCAGAATGTTGAGCATGGACTGGAGAGGTGACGGCAGGAGCGGACAGTGAGAGCGAGATGGAAGTGGCTGCTTGCCGCGATCGTGGTCGTCGCGATCGTTGCCAGCGCGTTGCTTATGTATCAACGCTCTCCTCACCGCGGCCTGCCTTATAGAGATTCTTTCCAGACCGGAAGCTCCGAAGAGTGGGCGGCCTACGGTGGTACCTGGCGCGCGGCCCAGGGGGCCATGCGGAACGAGTCGGATGAGCGCGGAGCCAAGCTGATGACCGGCTCGCTGTGGTGGCGCGACTATACCATCACGACTGATGTCGAATTGCTAGGCCAGCAGGGAGATGCGGGAGTTATCCTGCGAGGCGGTAACGAAGAGCAGGGCGTTGATTCGTATGACGGCTACTACGTCGGTCTGCGGAGCAACGATGGCAGCCTCATCATCGGCCTCGCCCAATACGGCTGGCTCCAGATTGCCGGCACTCCCGTTCCCGGCGGCGTGATTCCGTTTCACTGGTACCGGTTGCGTGCCACAGTTCAGGG
>DATJXG010000262.1:0-18937 GCA_035500455.1 Terriglobales bacterium
GGAACTTCCGGTCACAGAATTCATGGGGAGAGGCCGACCGATACTCTGCACGACACAGCCAAGTTCGCGCAAGGAGAAAATCGATGCTGTGCTGTGTAGATTTTGTGGAGATGTGAACTTGCTTGTGGAGAGCGGAGGAAAAAATCAGATGGCGGTGGCCAATGAACTTGCAGTGGTGCAGATGTCTAGCGCCTAGGAGCAGGCGTCGACCCTCCCCAGGTAGACGATCTAGCCGATCCGCCTGATCCGGAGTTGCAACTTATACCGGTGGGCACTTTTCTTCTTTACAGTGACATCTATTTCCCCATGGGGAGCCTCGATGGTCAGCGGCAGATTCATTTGCAACTGTGAGGCTTGACGCCGCTTCTTACCCGTCCGTGCTACCAAAGGGCTAGTTTCCATGCCAGCGTAGGGAATCGTAATCTGAAATTCTCGGTACGCATACACGAGCGTACGCAAACTCGGGGTGGCATGCTTACTTAGATACTTCTGCAGCCCTCCCCGATTGACCCCGAGGCGGCGGGCAAACGCCTGTTCGGTTTCTCCGCTCGCAATGGCGCGCTCGTAAAAGGGTCGTAGACGCTGAGCAAAGTCTTGACCGAATTGCTCATCCTCAGGGGTGCGTTTCATGAAGAAGATACTTGACGGCACGTTCAGGCAGCGCGCATTATGCTTCTTAAGAATCGAGATTCTTAAGAATCATACGATACCCGATCAGGAGCTACTTGTCATCTAAACTCTGGTAATGTGAGGCTTGGTAATGTCATCCGCAGAAGAATCACGCCTCGCCCGAGAGATCGAACTGTATACGCTTCACAGAGCTGACTGGTTTCGAGAGCATCCGGGCCAGTACGTGGTCATTAAAGACGGAACAGTGCTCGACTTCTATCCCAATTTCGAAGCTGCATATCGTGCAGGGGCAACCGCCTGGGGTCTGAATACCGATTTTTTGGTCAAGCAGATTCTTGAGCACGAGCCGGTTTTCTTCGTGTTCTAGACCGTGGTCACTTACCGCACACCACGTATTCCCGATCTTCAAAAGTACGGCCCACGCTTGGAGATTGAAGTTGGGCCGCCCATCGTGCGGACGCCGAAAGGCCCCGTATCACCCGAATCCTTTTTTCCGCACGGACAGGATAGATTCTCGAGGATGCCTGCCCTGATTGACACAGGTGCTGGAAGAACAGTCGTGACACCCGACGTAATCAGTCGCCTAGGCCTTCCAAAGATTGACGTTACCAAGATTGCGCGCGCTGGCGGCATCAGCGAGAATGCTGGGGTGTATGTGGCGGCTATTCAATTTCCGAGGTACAGGCTGGCCACGATCGAGGTTATCAATGTGGTTTGCTGCGAGCTCCCACAGCAGCCAATTCAGTGTCTTCTCGGTCGAGACGTCTTGTCTCGATGGCTGTTTACGTACGATGGTAACCTGAGCAAGTGGCAAATCGACGAGGAGGATGTTGCGCCGTGGGTAAGCCCGCCCGAGGGGATTGATGAATAGAGGCGAAGCCCCCACAAAAGGGACCCCAAGGTGGGGGGGATTACGAGAACCATCGATGGATACTCTGGAGATTGATCCTAAGGCGCTCGGGCTCCGCGATCGGTTGGTCTCCGCCGCCCCGGTCGAGGACGACTCTTCCTTCGAACTCAAGCTCCGCCCGCAGAAACTCTCGGAGTTCATCGGACAATCCAAAGTCAAAGAAAATCTGGCCATCGCCATCGAAGCCGCCCGCTCGCGCGGCGAAGCCATGGACCACGTAATGCTCTACGGCCCCCCCGGCCTGGGCAAGACCACACTGGCCAACATCATCGCCAACGAACTCGGTGTCTACTTCCAGCCCACCGCCGCTCCGCTTTTGCAAATCAAAGGCGACCTCACTGCCATCCTCACCAACGTCCGTGACAAGCAGGTGCTGTTCATCGATGAAGTGCACCGTATGCAGCCGGCGCTCGAGGAGATTCTCTATCCTGCCCTTGAGGACTACAAACTTGACATCATCATCGGCCAGGGCCCGGCGGCGCGCACTCACACCCTCGACATCAAGCCGTTCACCTTCATCGGTGCAACCACTCGCGCGGGACTGATTTCAGCGCCCCTGCGCTCACGCTTCGGCATCGTTCTGCGCCTGGAGTTCTACAGCCACGCCGACTTGCAGGTCATTATTGAACGGTCGGCTGAGATCCTGGGTGTAGCGATCGACAAGGCTGGCGCCCAGGAACTCGCCAGCCGCTCCCGGGGCACTCCGCGCATTGCCAATCGCCTCCTGCGCCGGGTACGCGACTACGCCCAGGTGCGCAGTGCCGGCAAAATCGATCTACCCACAGCGCAGGCCGCCTTGCAGATGCTCGAAGTGGACCGCCACGGCTTCGACGAGATCGACCGCAAGCTGCTGCTCACCATCATCGAGAAATACCAGGGCGGCCCGGTCGGCCTGAACACGCTGGCAGCGGCGCTGGCCGAAGAGCCCGATGCCATCGAAGAAATCTACGAGCCCTTCCTCATCCAGATCGGCTTCCTCGACCGCACGCCCCGCGGCCGCGTGGCCACGCAACTTGCCTACGAACACTTCGGCATCACCCCCAACCGCCGGCAGAGTTCGTTGTTTTAAAGTCTGCGTGTCCTCGCTCGGAGGCCAGTCGCACTGCTGTCAAAAAGCCCATGCCCACAAAGAATCTCGAAACCCCGAACCAATCCGAACAGATCGCCAGAGTCTGCCACGAATCTATCCGCGCCTATTGCGCGGCCCTCGGCGATCACACTCAGGTCCCGTGGGACGAGGCCCCGGGAATGGCAGAAGCAAGCGGCCCGCGACGGCGTCAACTTCCATCTGGCTCAATATGCGGCGGCCCCCAGGCCTCTGCCTCAGTCACTCACGAGAAATGGTTGGAACAGAAACAGCTCGAAGGCTGGAGATACGGGCCGGTGAAAAATCCTGAAAACAAAGAACACCCAGCTCTGCTCCCCTATGCCAAGCTACGCTTTGAGGAGCGCATGAAAGACTACCTCTTTGCTGCGATTGTCGAAGCCTTTTGCCAGGCCGCCGAAGGGGAAGATGAACAGGCCGATTAGCGCACTTTGATGTCCGCGGTTAGCGCTCATCCGCCGCATTTCGGGCGGGCCTCCGGGCTACAATGGCGGCAGCATGATTGCCCATCTGCGCGGAAAGCTCTTAGCCAAACATCCCAACCAGGCCGTGGTCGAGGCCGCCGGTGTGGGCTACGACGTCACCATCACCGTCCCCACGTTTTCAGATCTGCCCGGCGTTGGCAGCGAGGTTGCGCTGCATATCCACACTCACGTTCGCGAAGATGCCATCGCACTCTATGGATTCCTGCGCTCGGCGGAAAAGGGCCTGTTCGAAAAGCTCATCACCGTGAGCGGCATCGGGCCGAAGCTCGCCATCACGATTCTCAGCGGAATGGTGGCCGACGACATGGTGGGAGCCATCCGCGGCAACGACGTGGCTCGCCTCACCCGCATTCCCGGCATCGGCAAGAAAACCGCCGAACGCATGGTGCTCGAACTGCGCGACAAGCTCCCCGTCCCCGGAGAGCAAGCGCGGCCCGCCGTCACCGCGATGAATCCCGTGGAGGAAGACGTTCTTTCCGCGCTGGTGAACCTGGGATACCAGCGGGCGCTGGCGGAGAAAGCGTTGAGCACAGCCCGCAAGAACGGCGGCGAATCCAGTTTTGACACGATGTTCCGCGATGCGCTGGCGGGGCTTTCGAAATAAACTTCGCCGGGACGTATTCGAGCCCCCCTCGCCCTAATTCCCCACAAAGCGAAGATACAGATCCCGGTCGTCTCGGCAGGTTTGCGCCATCTCTTTCACTTTGTTCCAGGCTTCCTTCTGGGACTCATCCTTGGCGCGGTCGTGAATGCGCTCCCATTCTTCCAGCAGCGCTTCCATCTGCAAGTGATTGAAGACGGTCTTTCCGTAGGGATCAACGTAGCGCAGCAAAGGGAAATCACGCTCCTCGCGCGCGGGGAGCACACCGTACAACATCACCCAGTCGCCACGCTCGCCGAGATCATCTTCCAACTTCACTACGAGAGACATTGCTCCCTCCGCCGCTTTCTCAAGCTGAATGTATCAATCCGGGACAAATTTTCCAATCCGAATCGGGAATTGTAGCCCCAACGTAGCACTTCGGTTCCCCAGCGTAGCCCGTAGGTATACCCGAGAGGTTGTAGTTCCTCCTGTGATAGTCAAAACATTTTTCACTCACTATGATTCGAAACGAAAGCTGACAATTACTCCTCCCAGGATCTTCCGAGACGCGTCTCAACTCGGAAGGATGATCTCTCCCCTTGGTTGATTGCACGCTGGGCGTGCGCAAAAGTTCCTTTTACTCCCCCGCCCTCCCCGCCAAATTTATTCGCGAGGTTTGCAATCCAATGTTGCGTCTTCAGTTGTGGCTCCGCCTGCTTCTTCCATCTCTGGCCCTGGCATTCCTCACCGCGTGCGGCGGCGGGGCCCTGGGAAATTCCAATTCGGGATCAGTGCGACTAGTCTCGCTCTCCATTACTCCGGCAAGCCTGTCGCTGGCAAAGGGAAAGAGCCAGCAGGTCACTGCGCAAGCCGCCTTCTCCGACGGCTCGACCAAAGATGTCACCACTTCCGCCACCTGGTCTTCCTCGAGCGCGGCGGTGGCCACCGTCGGCAACAGCTCCGGAGCTAGGGGCATGGTCAAGGCCCTTGCCGTGGGAAGCAGCACCATCTCCGCATCCTTGCCCGGCACTGACGCCGGAACAACGGTAACCGGCAGCGCAGCGCTTTCGGTCTCCGCAGCAACAGTCGAATCCATCGCCGTGGCTCCCGGAACTTCGTCGGTGGCCCTCGGCCTGAAACAACAATTCACTGCGACCGGTACCTACAGCGATTCCACCACACGGGACATCACCGCGAGTGCAACCTGGACATCGTCGGATGCAACAGTAGCCACGGTTGCCGGTGGCCAGGCCACAAGTCTGAAACCCGGCTCCGCCTCCATCAAAGCTGTGTTGGGTTCCGTTTCCGGAGCCGCGGCCCTCACCGTGGCTCCGCCGGCGTTGCTATCCATCTCCGTGGCTCCGCCCAGCGCTTCCGTGCCCAAAGGAAGCACGCTACAGTTCACTGCGCAGGGGACTTATACCGACGGAACGACAGCGAACGTCACGAACTCGGTCACGTGGACCGCAACCGCGGGCGCGTCAATCAGTACTTTTGGCTTCGCCACCGGCTCGGCGGTCAGCACATCCACTATTACCGCCAAGTCAGGCTCAATCAGCGGCACAGCTTTGCTGACAGTGCAACCTGCGGCTCTGGTTTCGCTCGCTGTATCGCCCACCACGGCCTCCATTGCTCGCAGCACAACCCAACAGTTCACCGCGACCGGCAAATATACCGACGGAACCACGCAGGACCTCACGGCTTCTGCCACCTGGAGCGCGTCCTCCGGTGCAACGGTTGTGAAGGGCCTCGCTACCGCTACGGCCCTCGGCGCGGTGACAGTCACCGCCACCGCCGGCTCGTTCAGCTCAGATGCCTCACTCAAAGTGACTCTGCCGGCGGTGACTTCCATCACCATCTCGCCAGCTAGCATTTCGGTCGGACTCGGCGCATCCCAGCAGTACACCGCAATCGCTACTTACGCCGACCTGGTTCAAAGCGACGTCACCACTTCGGTCGCCTGGCATTCAGAAAATACTTCCGTGGCGAACATCAGCAACGCCGGCATGGCGAACGTGGTTGCCACCAGTTCCACGGCTGTTGCCATCACAGCCAAGCTGGGCGGCATCACTTCGAACACCGCCTTCCTCAGCGCCCTCGCCAGCATGCCGCGCGTCTGTCCCTCGCCCACCATCGACATGAAGTTGCTGGTTATCACCAACGGCCAGACCGAGGCCGACTTCCCAGCCATCACCCAAATCCTCGACTACGTGGGAACGCCCTACACCGTCTTTGATATGGCCACGCAAGCTGGCGGGATTACCGCATCCATGCTCTCGGATGGCGCCTGCCACGGCTACTACCAGGGAGTAATCTTTGCCAACGGCGGCTATATTTATTCGCTGCCCGGCATGGCCACGCTCAACTCCTACGAGGTCACGTTCAAAGCTCGCCAGGTCAATTGGTTCACTTTCCCCGGGCCCGACTTCGGACTGACCTACACAGGAACCAGCATCAACCCCGGAACGAACTACACCGCCGATTTCACCACCGCGGCCGCACCGGTGTTCGCCTACGCCAACACCGCCACTCCGCTGACCATCGCCAACGCCACCGTGTACCTGGCCGCTCCAGCCAGCGGTTCCGTAACGCCGCTTCTCACCGACGGCTCGGGCAACGTCGTTTCTGCTATCTACACCCTCAGCGACGGACGTGAATACCTCACCCAAACCTTCGACAGCAACCAGTACCTCACCCACGACCTGGTTCTCGCCTACGGTCTGCTCAACTGGGTGACCAAAGGTGTTTTCCTGGGCGAGTATCACGTGTACGTCAGCCCGCAGGTCGATGACGTCTTCATCAACGACACCAATTGGGAAGCCGATACGCCGTGCATCGATCCCGCCAGCCCCACCGGCGACCGCACCGATCCCGACTCATCGAGCCTCGGAACCTTCCGCCTCGCCGCCGGCGACATCGACGCGCTGTTGGCCTGGATGAACCTGAAGCAGCAGAACCCCCTGTTCAGCAACTTCGTGCTGCATCTGGCCTTCAACGGAGCCGGCACCACCGGCCGCACCAGCACCGGCGGTTACCGGAATGACACGCTGACTCCTGAACTCGAAAAATACCAGGCCAGCTTCAAGTGGATCAGCCACACCTGGGACCATCCCGACACCCTGGACGGCCAGACCGCATCCTTCATCGACAGCGAGATCCAACCCAACAACCAGCAAGCCATCAGCCTGGGCCTTACCTACTACAACCCGGCCAACATGGTGACTCCCGGAGTCACCGGCCTGAACGACGCCACCTTCGTCAACCAAGCCGTAACCGATGGCATCAAGTACGTCGTGACCGACACCTCAGTGTTGAACACGCCCAACAACGGGCCCAACCCCTCGCCCAACGTCGGCCTGGTCAACACCATCAACGCCGGCCTGTATATGGTGCCCCGGCATGCCAACAATCTGTTTTTCAACGTGAGCCAACCCGACGGATGGACAGCGGAGTACCAGTGCATCTACTCGGGCCAGGCTCCCTACAGCACCTACAGCTATCAGCAGATTCTGGATAACATCAGCCAGACCTTCGTCGCCGACATGCTCAAGGGCGACATGGATCCCGAGATGTTCCACCAGCCCAACCTGCGCGCCTATGACGGCACCCATTCCCTTATCGGCGACCTCTACGACGAGACATTCACCGCCTACCAGAGCCTCTTCAACCTGCCGGTTCTAAGTCCAACTCTCGACCAGCTGGCCCTGAGCATGCAGGCCCGCGATCAATACAACAAATCCGGAGCGACCGCCAGCCTGGTTGCGGGCTCGAGTATCAAGGTCACGGTCCCCGCCGGTGCCGCCGTAACCTCCGCTGCAATTCCGGTTACCGGTCTGTACAGCGCCGGAGCCGAAGTATATGGCGGCCAGAATATCTCGCACGTGACGGTAAATGCGGGACAGACAGTCACTCTCCCCGTGGAATAATCTCCCCGCCCAAACCACACCGCCGGAAAGGCTGGAAACAAAGCGGGCCGCGCTCCCAGGAGCCGGCCCGCTTTTCTCTCGTGAAATTCATAAATGCGAAATTCACAAAGGGAACCTTGGAAGACTCTCGTTCTACTCCATGGGGAAGACAGGGCCGCTCTCCCGCGCAGGCTGAACTCCGTTGCAGCAATGCAAGCCTCCAGCCTGCCGGGGGACGGCCCCGGTGTGTTTGTGTGCATTCCCCGGACGGCAGATCCCTTCAGCCGAGCCAGCTAGAATGGACCCATGTCTGCCCTGCAAGACATCCGGCTCGCCCTGCGCCTTTTTCGTCGCGCGCCTTTCCCCACGGCTCTCGCCCTCGTTTCGATCGCGCTGAGCGTGGGCGCCACTGCCGTAGTCTTCACGGCTGTAAAAACGGTGCTCATCGATCCCTTGCCCTATGGGCGTCCGGGCGACCTTGTCCAGATCAGGACGGATTTCACCAATGCTGAGCCATCGCACGGCGACTGGGTCTGGCGGCGGGATGCTCAGGAAATCACCGAGCGCACAACCACCCTGGAATCGGCAGGAACCTATCGCAACGCACTGTTCAATCTCGCTGGTGACGCATCATCTCCGCCGGAGGCCCTCTACGGGCTGCTTGTTTCTGCAAGTCTGTTCCCAACTCTCAGAGTCACGCCGATGCTGGGCCGCAACATCCTCCCCGCCGAAGACCAGTTCGGCCATTCCAACGAAATCATCCTGAGTTACGGCTTGTGGGTCCGGCGATTCAACCGGGATCCAAATATAGTTGGCCGGGACCTCCAGATCGATGGGCACGACTGCCTGGTAATCGGAGTCATGCCGCCGCAGTTCAACTTTCCCATGCGCCGAGAGGCGGCTCATACGCCCTCGCCATACGTGGAATTTTGGGCCCCGATGCGGGCCGACCCCGCGACCGCCGCCGGCGACCCGGGCGCCATCGGCATGGTGGGGAGGCTCCGGCGTGGAATATCGCTGGCCAGGGCGGGCCAGGACCTGGCTTCCATCAGCGACGCTCTCCGCAAGGAATACCCGGCTACCAACCGCGAGCGCATCCTCCGGCTTGGCTATCTGCGTGATCGCACGATGCGAGGCGCGCAAGAATCCCTCTGGTTCCTGATGGCGGCCACGATCATGTTCCTGCTCATCGGCTGCGCCAACGTCGCGAACCTGCTGATGGCCCGCGGAGTAGCCCGACAGCGTGAGATCGCCATCCGTGCGGCAATCGGGGCAGGGCGGTCCCGCATCGTCCGGCAACTCTTGACGGAAAGTTGCGTCTTAGCTGTGCTCGGCGGCGCGGCCGGCTATCTGCTGACTGTCGCGGCGTGGAGGATTCTGCCTGCGATCGCCCCGCTGAGTATTCCACGGCTGGCCGCGGCGAGAGTTGATTGGTCAGTCCTGATCTTTGCCCTGGCGATCGCCCTCGCCAACGGAATTCTGTTCGGTATGGCGCACGCCTTGCGTGCCACCCGGAATAGGATCACGACGCAGGACTTCACTTCCCCAGGCGGCGCAATCGGCGGCCGCGACCGGCTTCGCAGCGCGCTGGTGATGGCGGAGATTGCCGTCACCGTCACATTGGTGATAGTTGGCGGACAATTCCTGGGCAAATTCGTCGAACTGATTCGCACCGATCCTGGTTTTGACGCCGACCACCTGCTGGCATCCGTAGTCATCCCATCCCCCGAGCGCCACAAAAGCGACGAAGAACGCGGGCTGCTCTACGCGAAATTCCTCAGCGCGGTTCGAGCACTTCCCGGAGTGCAGAACGCCGGCACGGTGGACGCCCTGCCTTTCAGCGGAGAGAACCACGGAGGATACATAACCAACAACCCGGCCGCTGTGATGGACCCCGGCTCGCAAACCGTTGCCGAAGTGGATGTGGTCAGCGCGGACTACCTGCAGACCATGGGAGTGCGGCTGCTGAGGGGACGCTGGTTTCGCCAGGAAGACATGAACGCATCGAGCGATACGGCCATCGTGAACGACATCGTCGCTTCCCTCATGTGGCCCCAAACCAGCCCGCTCGATAAACAAATCTGCCTCTACTGCACGCCGGAGAAGCCCAGCAATTGGAAGCGCGTGATCGGAGTTGTCTCCGGCGTCCGCCACGCCACAATGGATGAGACCGAGCAGCCCAGCGTCTACACTTCTGCGGGCGCGCTCGAGAAATCTGACTTTTTGGTGGCGAGGACGGATCGCCCAACCAAAGACCTGGAATCAGCTATCCGCAGGGCCATCGCTTCGGTTGATCCCAACCAGCCGGTTTTCCTCAGCGCATCTATGCGAACCCTGATTGCCGACTCCCTCGCGGATCAGCGCTTCCTCATGACCTTGCTTGCGATCACCGCATGCCTCGCCCTCGCCATGTCCGTTGCCGGGGTCTATGGAGTCACGTCGTATGTCACGTCGCGCCGCACGCGGGAAATCGGCGTTCGTATGGCTCTGGGAGCGAACCGGGGGAGCGTTCAACTTCTGGTATTTCGCCAGGGCTTTTTCGCTGCCGCCATCGGCCTGATGACCGGTTTGTGTCTAACGCTCGTGCTTATGCGGGTGCTGCGCGGAATCCTGGCAGGGCTTGAAGCCGGAAGAGTCGATGAGATATTGATCGCCGCAGGGCTGGTCGCATGCACTTCCGCGATTGCCTGCTGGCTCCCCGCGCGGCGCGCCGCCAGAATCGATCCCATGGCCGCGTTGCGTCACGATTGAAGCGGTGTTTGCCGGGTACATCTACTTTCCGATGCAGAAGGTACTGAAAATTACGCCGAGGATATCCTCCGTGGTGGTGGCTCCGGTGATTTCGTCGAGGAACTTCAGAGCGCTGTAGAGGTCGAGCAGCAGCATTTCGTGGGGCACATGATTTCTTACTGCCGTTTGGGCAGCATCCAGGGCAACGACTGCATTGCCTACCAGGCCTTGATGCCGCACGTTAGTTAGAAATCCCGATTCCGGCATCGCGCTCGCTTCTCCGCCAACCTCGCGCAGAATCGCCTCGCGCAATTCGGCAATACCCGCCCCCGTCAGCGCTGAAGTCCGAACCCGGGGCAACTCAGAATCGAGCGACCGAGGACTCGGCAACTGAGAACTGGGAACTGGCAACTGAGAACTGATATCCGACTTGTTTTCCACCAGAATCGCCGTGCGCTCCGCCACCTGCGAAGCCAACTCGCGATCCTCGGAAGTGGCCGGCTGCGAGGCGTCGATCACCAGCAGAACCAAATCGGCGTCCGCCAGCGCCTCCATCGACTTGCGGATGCCGATACTTTCCGCCTCATCCAGCGCTCGGCGAATGCCGGCAGTATCCACCAGCTTCACGGGAATTCCGCCAATGGCGACTGTCTCGCTGACCAGATCGCGCGTGGTGCCGGGCGCGGCTGTGACGATTGCGCGCTCGCGCTCCACCAGGCAGTTGAACAGGCTCGACTTGCCAACATTAGGACGGCCCACAATGGCGAGGGTAAAGCCTTCGTGCACCATCCGGCCGTAGGCGAACGACCCGGCCAGTTCCTCCAGGGGGACTTGAATGGCGGCGATGTGCCGCAGAATCTGGTCGGCCGGCATCACCGAAACGTCGTCTTCGGCGAAATCAATTCCGGCTTCCAGCAGCGCAACCAGTTCGACCAACTTCTGCTTTATCGGCCGCAGCCTCCGCGAGAGCGCTCCCTCCAGTTGCTGCGCTGCAACCTTGGCCTGGTAGAGCGTTTGCGAATCGATGAGGTCGCGCACCGCCTCGGCCTGGGTCAGGTCGATGCGCCCGTTGAGGAAAGAGCGCATGGTGAATTCGCCCGGCTCGGCCAGGCGCGCCCCCGCAGCCAGCGCCAGTTCCACGATGTGGCGGAGGACCACGGGTGATCCATGGGCGGAGATTTCGATGACGTCGTCGGTGGTGTAAGAGTGCGGCTTGGCGAAGTAGGTGACAACTACCTCGTCGATCCGCTGGGTTTGGGTTGCTTGTGTGGGGACGGGTCGTGTGGGGACGGGGCTTCGCCCCCTCCCGGCGGGGCGCAGCTCCGCCGAACGATCTGTGCCACATGGATCGATTAGCTCGCCGAACACTGCCTGCCCCGGCTTCAGTTCATGCTTCAGCCGCAGCATTGGCAGCGCGATCACCCGCGCCTCCGGACCCGCCAGACGCACCACACCAATGCCTCCACGGCCGGGCGGCGTGGCAATAGCAACGATAGTATCGTCGAGATTCACGAGCAAGATTGTAGCGCCGGCGTCCCACCGGCAACCCTCAGGAATGGCGAAAGGGTTTCTTTTCAGCAAGAGGTCCGGAGCTCTTCCAGAGAAGTGTGCGCTCGTCAGAGTCAAACCTAGGTGGCGGCGCGGGATCTTTCAAGCGCCTGGCTGGCGCGGTATACGAAGAAATAGTAAAGAGCTGGGCCAATCACGATTACAAGGTAAAGCAGAACGAACCACACGCTCTTTCTGACCCAGCCGGAGTCGTCAAAGCTAAACCAGAAGTACCACATAGCGATGCTCAGTGTGGCCGTTCCCAGGACGCACGGCCAAAGCACAACCCGGAGTACCAGGGCCGCTAACGGTGAAACCGCGTATGGGTTCCCGCCAGACACAGCGATGGCCATGACGGTGCCGACTATAACGGCCAGTATTGCCAAGGTTGACAAGGCGCAAACAAAGTAAACCTGCTGCGCACGCGGGGAGACAATCCATCTGCGGCTAATCGGCAGATACAGCATTTTGGCGGGTAGAGATTAGCACAAACTTGGCAAGTCACCCAGCCGCGCACGGGTGCCGCCGGATCGCCCAGAGAAGGCGGGAGTGTGGCAGGGCAGCTACGGCAGGGACCTGTTCGCCGGTTTGGAAGCAGGCTTGTAGTCTTTGGGATACACCACCAGGCAGCGCCGCAACCCCTCGCCTTCACTCTCCGTGCGCAGATCGGCCTGGTCGCGCAAAGCCAGGTGAACAATCCTCCGCTCCCGCGAGGACATAGGCGCAAACTGATAAGGCGCACCTGAAGATCGAACTTTCTGCGCCGCAACTTCGGCCGCGGCACGCAACTCTTCCAGCCGCATGGAGCGATGGTTCTGGCTGTCGAAGCATATTTTCTCGTGTTCATTGCCCGGCAGACGCAGCATCTCAATCGCGAGTAACTCCAGCGCGCGCAGCAGATCCCCGCCGCGGGCCAGAAGCAGCGGCGTGTCCGGGCCGAGGAACTCCACCACGATCTCCGGCCGCTCCCAGTCGCGCTCCTCAGCCAGCGGAGGATCCACAGTAATTCGATACTTCAAACGCAGGCCGGAATTGGCCACGATGCCGTTGAGCAATCCGTGAATCTTATTGGCGGCGGCGATTTTATCGGGAATTGCCATAAGAGCAGCTCTTAGCTGTTAGCTCTTAGCCCTTTAGCTCAAAGCCACGAGTGGATCGGGTTGGCTAAGAGCTAAAGGCTAACAGCTATTTGTCCTTCTTCCTGGCCCTCTTGGCGGCCAGTTCTCGCATCTCCCGCCCCAGTTCGGTGCGGTTCATGACCGCCTGTTGCGCGATCGAAATCAGATTGCTCTCCGCATAATACAGATTCAGACCCGCCGCCAGGTTAAAGAATATAAAGCCCATCATCAGCGGCATCATCCAGTTCATCATTCTCTGCTGCGCCGGGTCCATGCCCGCCTGTGGCGTCATCCTTTGCGTCAGCACCATGGTCAACACCATCGCGATCGGCAGAATGAAGTAAGGATCACGCGCGGATAGGTCGTGGATCCACAGCCAGGGTGCGTGCCGAAGATCGATGGCGCCGCCCAGCATCTTGTAGTAAGCCCAGATGAAGGGAAGCTGGATCAGCATGGGCAGGCAGCCGCCCAAAGGATTGACGCCCGCCTTCTTCTGCAGATCCATCAACTCCTTATTCATTTCCTGCTTGCGCGGGTCGCGCATGCTGTACTTCTTGTATTTTTCCTGGATGGCTTTCATCTGCGGCTGAATGCGCTGCATCTTCAGCATCGACTTCATGCTGGAAATGCGCAGCGGCAGCAGAGCCACCGTGATGATGAAAGTCTGGATAACAATCGCCCATCCCCAATTGGGCACCCAGTGCTCGTAGGTCCAGCGTAGCCAGATAAAAAGCGGCCGCGCGATCGCCCCAAAGAAGCCGAAGTTCACCAGCGCCCGCAAGTCCTGGTGCGTGCCCACGATGGTAGGCACATGAATTCCTTCCAGCACCTGCAGCGATTTCGGCCCCACATACATGCGTTCACTGGTGGGGCCTTCGAGATTGCCCACCGCGGTGCCCAGCACATCCACCGCCTGAGTTTCGGTGGGCTTCTGCGGGTCTTTGGGAACATTGAGCGCGCTGCGCAGCGTTACGGCCGCCGCCGCCGCTGGATTCTCAGGCAGGAAGACCGCTGCGAAATAGGCGTCGCTGGTTCCCGCCCAGTCAAACGGCCCGCGCAGAGTATTTCCGCCGCTGATCTTCTTGGGATCGATGTGTTCGGTGGTTCCGTCATTCTGATATTCAATCTGGCTGCCACGATACCCGGCGATCGTCGCCTGGTCCCCAAACCCCGCCGGCCACATCGGCAGTGCCGTGACGAAGCTGCCTTTGGAGGAAACCGACGTCGCAACGTGAATGACATAGCTGCTGTCAAAGCGGAAAGTCTTGCGGACGACAATGTCCTGATCCGCATATTCGAAGCTGAGTTCTCCCGGCGCCGTCACCGGCTCTGAATTGGAAGGCACAAACAATGCCGAGTTGATCTTGTCGCGCAGCGCCGCGTCGTAAACCCACAGCGAGAGCGGACCCCCGTATTGTTCAGCTGCCGAATGGTTCACCAGGTCGAGCGGCTTCCGGTTGTCGTCATCGTATTTCTTCAACACCCACGATTTGACCTGTGCCCCGCGGTTGGTGAACGTGATGCGATAGAAATCGTTCTGAACCACGATTTCAGTTTCTGCCGAAGCCTGTTTGCCCCCAACCGCCGGAGCGGGCGCCGGCGGAGGGCTCTGGGTGGCCGCTGCCGGCGGGTTCGTCGCCGGCCGCTGCACTGCCGTTGGTTTAGGTTCTGCAGGCGCCTGCGGAAGGTACTTCTTCAACAGCGGCTGAAAAACGATGATCACCAGAAAGGTGAGCGCGAACACCAGGAGCAGACGGCGCTCCATGCCGGGGTCTTGCTGGGGATTGGGGAGATCAGGCAAAAGTTTTCTACTCAGTGTTTGCAGAGCCGGACCGGGCCGGCGGCTTCGCCGGTGGATTCCGGCTTCCACACCGGATCGTATCCGCCCTTCACGAATGGATTACAGCGCAACACCCGCCACGCCGCCAGAAAACCGCCGCGCACCAGGCCGTAGCGATCGAGGGCCTCCATCGCATACTCGGAACAAGTAGGACGGTAACGGCAGCCCGGAAGAAACAGCGGCGAGAGCGCCCACTTATAACCACGAAGCACGGCGATCGCTCCCTTGCGCGGGAGATCAGCCCAGCGAAACGTTGTCAGCAGCGGCTGCAGCCTAAGATTCATATGGAACTTTCCTTGCCTGCCGTAGCGTCTTTCTCCCTCTCCAGCTTCCGCCGGATCGCTTCCCCGGCGCGTGCGATTTCACTCTTCAGCACCTCGAAGTCGGCGGTCAGAAGCGTCTTCTTGGGATTAATCACTACGTCCACCGCCACGCCAGCCACGAACCGCTGCAGCCGCACCGCTTCCCGCAGGCGGCGTCTCATGCGGTTGCGCCGCACCGCGATTCCCAGGGCGCGGCTCACGGTAAAGCCGATTCGTGGTCCTTCGCCTTGCGCGCGCCTCAGGTAGAACACCGTCATGTGGGCGGCGAAGTGCCGCTGCCCTTGCTTGTACACGCGCTCGAAATCAGCGCGGCGTAGCAGGCGCGCGCTGCGCGGCAATCCGCCGGATACGCCCGCAACACTCATGCCGCTGCCTGGAGCGATAGCGCTCACCCCTGTGCCGTGCAAAAACTTCGGCTCACTCCGGTCAACTCCGGCGAAAGGAAAACTACTCACGAAAGCCGGGTTTCACTGAAACCCGTTTGCGGCCCTTGGCGCGGCGGCGCGAGAGCACCGCGCGGCCGCTCTTGGTCTTCATCCGCGTGCGGAAGCCGTGGGTTTTCGAGCGGTGGCGCCGGTTGGGCTGGAACGTGCGTTTGGGCATGAAAAATAGCTGCTCCCCATCGATTTATTCAATCCCGTGTAAGGTGAAGAACAAAGTATAAATGAGCGGATGGAGACGGGCAAACTCCAGCTGCTGCTCCGGCTCTGGCATCTTGCGCCGCGCACGCCCGCTTTTTTCGCCGCCCCGCGAAACCCTTTCCCGGCGCGGCCTCAGCGTTGCACCGTTCGCGCGGCAGTTATCATTTGAACACTTGACAGAATCGCGTTTCGAGTTCTGAATCGTATAGGTTCACTGAAAAACTTCAGCGCAATTTTCCGCAGAAAAAAATGTTTGTGCTACGATGCCAATCTGATTCAGCATTTTTATATTTCTCCGAATTTCGGAAATCTGTCCGCTGTGGGTTTCGATTGTAGTGGCGACTTTCTCTTCACCTGGATGTTTTAGCTAGCCGGCCTGAGTCAAAAGCTGCGGCCGCACCAATGATCTCTATGTCCGTTTCTGGCTCGACGCTTGCTCCCAATCCGTGGATGCGCATCCTCGATGCGCTGGAAAAGAAGATCAACCGCCACTCCTATGACACCTGGCTGAAGCCCACCCGCTACAGCCATTCCAGCGGCGGCGTTCTGTTCGTGCGCGTGCCTACCCTGGCCCACCGCCGCGAAAGCGACAAGTACGCCGATCTCATCCAGGAAGCAATCGACAATCTCGGCCTGGAGTACCAGGACGTGCAGTTTGTCACCGATGACGATCCCGCCTCTACTCCCATTCGCCACGACGGCGGCCTCTCCATTCATGCCGTCGCCGCCCCGGCGGCGGCGGTTTCGCAGTCGCGCTTCGATTGGGACGGCGCCGCGCAGCTCAATCCGCGCTACACCTTCGAGGCCTTCGTCATCGGCAGCGGCAACCAGTTCGCCCATGCCGCCTGCCAGGCGGTCGCCGAGCGGCCCTCCAAGGCCTACAACCCGCTCTTCCTCTATGGCAGCGTGGGCATGGGCAAGACCCACCTCATGCAGGCCATCGGCCACGAAATCAAGCGCCAGCAGCCGCAAGCTGCCATCTGCTACATATCCAGCGACAAGTTCACCAACGACATGATCAACTCGCTGCGCTATGACAAGATGACCAGCTTCCGCGACAAATTCCGCAACATGGACGTGCTGCTCATCGACGACATCCAGTTCATCACCCAGAAAGAACGCACCCAGGAAGAGTTCTTCCACACTTTCAACGCGCTGCATGAGTCGATGAAGCAGATCGTCATCGCCAGCGACCGCCCCCCGAAAGAACTGGCCGAGATCGAAGACCGGCTGCGCAGCCGCTTCGAGTGGGGCCTGATCGCCGACATCCAGCCGCCCGACCTCGAAACCAAGGTGGCGATTCTGCAGAAGAAAGCGGAGAACGAAAAGGTCACGCTGCCCACCGACGTTGCCCTGTACATCGCGTCGAATATCCGCTCCAACGTCCGCGAACTCGAAGGCGCGCTCATCCGCCTGGTAGCGCACTCTTCGCTGATCGGCGCGGAAATCACGCTTCCCTACGCGCAGCAGGTGCTGAAGAACTTTATCGATTCCCAGGCCCGCAAGGTCACCATCGAGTCGATTCAAAAAGCCGTGGCCGAGCAGTTCGGCCTGCGCCTGGTGGAGATCAAGGCCAAAAACAATTCGCGCGCCATCGTCTATCCCCGGCAGATCGCCATGTACCTGGCCAAACACCTGACCGAAGCCTCGCTGCCCGAGATCGGCCGGCAATTCGGCGGCAAGCACCACACCACCGTGCTGCACTCCGTGGAAAAGATTGACGGCGTCCGCAAGAACGACAAGGATTTGAACCGCCTGCTCAACAAGCTGACCGAGCAACTAGGCGGCTAGCAGGGCTGAAATCATACTTCGTGAACCTTCGTGATCCCTTCGTGTCCTTCGTGGTTTGCTTTGGTTTTGTGCAGGCGCAAAATCGAAGGCAGCCAACGGACACCAAGGTGTACAAGGCAAACATGGAGGATGGAAGCCGAAAGCCGGCTGCTGGTCTTGCGGGCTTTGCGTTTGATATAAGAAGGTAATCAGGGGAATGGCGTTATGCCGGTTGAAGCTTTGGCCACCGCGGTAGGGACCAGCGTCATGGAGATCACGGTCAGCAAGTCCGAACTTTTGCGCGAACTGTCGGCGACCCAGGGCGTGGTCGAGCGCAAGACCACGATCCCCATCCTCTCGAATTATCTGCTCGAAGCCGCCGGCGACAAGCTGTTACTCACCGCCACCGATCTCGACCTCAGCCTGCGCACCTCCTGCGACGTAAAGGTCAAGAAAGAGGGCGCCTGCACCATCCCCGCCCGCAAGCTGCACGACTACGTCAAGCTGCTGCCCGATGCCGATATCACCATCAAGCTGCTGGAAAACCACTGGGTCAGCATCCGCTGCGGACGCTCCAATACCAAGATGGTCGGCATGGCCCGCTCCAACTTCCCCAGCCTGCCGGTATTTCCCACCGCCAGCGTGGTGAAGATTCCCGCCCAGGTGCTGCGCGGCATGATCGCCCGCACCGGCTTTGCCATCGCCAATGAAGAGTCGCGCTACACGCTGAACGGCGCCCTGATGGTGCTGAAGCCTGAATCCATCACCATGGTCGCCACCGATGGCCACCGCCTGGCGCACGTTGAACGGGGCGGCGAGAAGTTCGAAGGCATCTCCGGCGAGCTGAAAACACTGGTGCCCAAAAAGGCGATGGACGAGCTGAAATCCCTCCTCGACTCCACCGAAGTGGACGAAATCGAATTCGCCAAAGACGAATCCACTCTCTACTTCCGCATCGGCCCGCGCCTGCTGACCTCGCGCCAGCTTACCGGCCAATTCCCCAACTTCGAGGCCGTCCTGCCCAAGGACAATAACAAGAGCATCAACCTGCACGGCGACGAACTCAGTGGCGCCATCTCTCGCGTAGCCCAGTTCGCCGACGAACGCTCCCGCGCCGTCCGCATCCGCCTGGAAAAGGACGAACTGAAGCTCTCCGCCTCATCCAGCGAAACCGGCGAATCGGAAGACTCGCTGGAAATCGACTACAGCGGCGATCCGCTCACCATCGGCTTCAATGCCCAGTACATCATCGACTTCCTCAAGGCCGCAGGCTCCGGCGACGTAAAGCTGGAGCTAAAAGACGCCCAATCCGCCGGCCAACTCCGCCCCGCCGAAAGCGAAGACTACAA
>DATJXG010000263.1:0-45953 GCA_035500455.1 Terriglobales bacterium
GCCAAACTGCCGGCCTCAGTAGTGATAGTGGTGGCCGCGCCGGACCAGCGGTTTCTCGAACCAGGTCCAGGAAATCTGGGCGATCAGAAGCGTCAGGCCGATGCCAAGAAACAACGTCAGGAAAGAATACGCGGCCGAAGCTGAGGGAAAGAGCGGGGCCAGGCCCAGGTGCACGGTTTGGATCAACAGACGATGCATCAAATATGTGCCGTAGGCGATCAGCCCCAGGCTCATGAGTGCGCGATTGCAAAACACAAGTTTCACGAAGCGGTCCTGACCGGTCACCGCGATGAGGAGCAGGGAAGCGTAGAAGAGGGCTAGCATTGAGTATTCCGTTCCATACAGCCCAACTACGGAAAGGTGGAGCAAGCTAATCACCGCCAGGGGAAAGAGGAAAACGCCTGCCGCTCCGTAGAGCCATGCGCGATGTTCCCGTAGCCAGGACCATGTCCTCGCATCCCGTACCAGAAGCGCCGCCAACACGCCCATGCCTAGCGCGTCGGCGCGGGTGGGCATGAGGAAGTAAACGGAGGACTCACCATTGGGAAGGGTCATGATGAGCACAGCGCGCAGGACCGCCGCGCCTATAACAATGCTCGGAACCAGGGCGCGCAACAGCCGTTGCGGCGAGGTATAGCGAATCAGCAGAGGCAGGGTGAGGTAAAACTGCTCCTCGACTGCCAGGGACCAAGTGATTCCGAACGAGCCCTCGACCGCTTTCGGAGCGAAGGCCATGCAGATGTTTTGCGTGAAGGTAAGGAATGCCCACCAGGGGAGAGCCCCGGCGAACGAGCCCACCCACGTACTCGAAATCCAGCCTAGCCGGCCGCCTGCGTATGCCAGCCAACAGAGGAGCGGTACCAGACTATAAATCGGGAGGATCCGATACGCGCGGCGAATGTAGAAGGTCTTGAAGTAGTTTGGAGAATTTCGAGCGTCCAGGAGGATTCCGCCAATCAGGAAGCCAGAGAGCACGAAGAAAAGATCCACTCCGCTCCAAGCCAGGGTGGTGGTTCCGATTATCCAGTTGAGCGTGGGATGATTGGCGAGATTGACCCTCGATACCGAATGTCGGATCAAGACCAGCAGGATCGCGATTCCCCTCAAGCCGTCAAGGGCGAGGATCCGCATGGAGGAATTAATTACCGGTGCGGACCCATTGTGCGAATCGGTACCGGACGATATTGGGAGGGCCGAGGACTGGGGCAGTGCGGATTGCGCCGGGGTGCTTACCTGTTCAATCCCGCCCATTTGGTAAGACACTAAATCAAACCCCGGCCAATTTCCAGACACAACTCACTCGCAGGGGATGCTCGCCATCTTGCGTTGCTGGCGGATCAATAGTGGTAGTGATGGCCGCGCCGGACCAGCGGTTTCTCGAACCAAGTCCAGGAGACTTGCGCGATCAGTAGCGTCACTCCTATCCCCAGCAGGCAGGAAAATAGAGAGTAGGCGACGGAGGCGGAGGTAAAGACCGAGGCCAGACCCAAGTGAAAAGCGTGTAGAAAAAAGCGATGCATCAGATATGTGCCATAGGCGATCAAACCAAGCTTCATCAATGGGGCGTTGCACAGGACCGCTTTCACGAAACCGTCCTCGCCGGTGACCGCAATGAGCAACCAGCTGGTGTAAAAAAGCGCCAGGATCGAATATTCCGTTCCATACAGCATGGTGGAGAACACTTCGAAGGATGACAGGCAGATCAAAAGTAAGCCAAAGCCCAAGAGCCCCGCCGCGCCGTAGAGCCAGATGCGATGGCTCCCCAACCAGCACCAGGCTTGTTCGTCCCTCACCAAGATGGCTGAGAGGACACCAAAGCCCAGGGCGTCCGCGCGGCATGGCATGAGGACGTAGCTGGCATACGCCCCGTTGGAGAAGTGGAACATCAGGAAAACGCGCAAGAGTGCCGCACCAACGATGAAACCTACAACGACTAACTTGATGGTGCGACGCGATGCATAGCGGATTAGCAGCGGCAGCGTGAGGTAGAACTGTTCTTCAACCGCCAGGGACCAGGTTTGGGAGAGGGAAGCCCTTCCTACGTACGGTCCGGCCATCGCCATAAAGATGTTTTGAGTGAACGTGAAAAATGTCCACCATTTGATCTTCCCGCTGAATATTTCCGCCCAGGCGCCTTGTAGCCAGCCTGTTTGACCTGCCTGAAATGTCAGCCAGGCTAAAGCCAGCACCAGTCCGTACACCGGCAAAATCCGGTAAGCCCGTCGAATGTAGAAAGTCTTGAAATAATTCTGAGAGTCGCGGGCATCCAGTAGAATGCCCCCGATCAGGAAGCCTGAAAGTACGAAGAAAAGATCGACGCCACTCCAGGACAGGCGGGTCATATGGACACACCAGTTCAGAGTGGGATTGACAAAGCTGATGCCCAGGAAGGAATGTGCGATCAGCACCAGCAGGATCGCAATGCCGCGAAGGCCATCCAGCGCAGGGATGCGCTTCGATGAGCTAATCACCGGCTGCCTCTCTTCTGGCAGCGGCCGTGCGACCGCGATGGCGGAGGAAGGGGGCCGCTCCGGTTGAGTCTGGGTACTAGGCTCTTCTATTCCGCCCATTTCTAAGACACTAGAGGAATCGATGCGGAATTTCCAGATGCAACTCGCACCAAGCTTGTGCTCCTTGGCACCTGGGAGCTGTCAGGTCTTGAGGCGGCCAGTCTTCGGCCTCCTTTACGTCAGATCGGGTATGCTGGGTAACCGGACGGCTGAAGTTCGCATATGATTGTGGCGGTTCAGCGAGACTGACCTTCCGCGGAGATTCGCTTGGCTAAAATTCGGCTTGTCGTCCTGGTGGTGTTCACCTGCGTCTTAACTTTTCTTTCCTGCAGTTTCGTGCAGGCCCAGCAATACCCCGAGAGCCTGTATCAGGAAATGCGCTGGCGGATGATCGGGCCGTTCCGGGGCGGCCGCACGCGCGCGGTCGCCGGCGTGCCCGATCAGCCCAACGTCTTTTACATCGGCGCCGTGGATGGCGGAGTGTGGAAGTCCAGTGACTACGGCCGTACCTGGGACCCAATCTTCGATGAACAGCCGACGCAGTCGATCGGAGCGATTGCGGTGGCGCCCTCCGATCCGCGAATCATTTATGTGGCCAGCGGCGAGGGGTTGTTGCGGCCCGATCTTTCGGTGGGCGACGGAATCTACAAATCCACCGACGCCGGCAAGACCTGGACTCACCTTGGGCTGCGGGGAGGCCGGCAGATTCCGGCGCTGGCGGTTGATCCGCACGATCCCAATCGCTTATTTGCCGCGGTGTTTGGGCATCCCTACGGGCCGAGCACGGAGCGCGGCATCTTCCGCTCCACCGACGGCGGCGCGACCTGGGAGAAAGTTCTCTACAAGGACGAGAACACCGGGGGCTCGGATGTGGAGATCGACCCGGCGAATCCGAATGTGGTGTATGCGTCAATGTGGCAGGCGCGGCTCGGCCCTTCAGAAGACGACAACGAATATGAAGGAACCGGCGGCGGCCTGTTCAAATCGAGCGACGGCGGCAGCACCTGGAAGAAGCTGACTAAGGGGCTGCCTGAGAATCTGGTGCAGATCAACCTGGCAATTGCGCTCAGCCAGCCGGAGCGGCTCTATGCCACGCTTTCCACCACCGAGCCGAGCGGCTACGCCTCGGGCGCGGGCTTGGGCTACTTCCGCTCCGACGACGCGGGCGAGAGCTGGTACCGCGTGACCACCGATCCACGTCCTTCCATGAAAATTGGCGGGGGCGATTTGCCGATTACCCGAGTTGATCCCAGGAATGCCGACGTGGTTTACAGCACCGGCATCGTTACCGTGCGCTCGACCGACGGCGGCAAAACCTGGACTAGCATTCGCGGCGCGCCTGGCGGGGATGATTATCAGAACCTGTGGATCAATCCGGAAAATCCGCAGATCATTCTGCTGGTGTCAGACCAGGGCGCCATCATCACGGTGAACGGCGGCGGGAGCTGGAGTTCGTGGTACAACCAGCCGACGGCGCAGCTCTATCACGCCATCACCACCAACACGTTTCCCTACAAAGTCTGCGGCGGGCAGCAGGAGAGCGGTTCGGTGTGCACCGCCAGCCGCGGCAATGACGGCGAGATTACCTTTCGCGATTGGCATCCGGTGGGCGTAATCGAGTACGGCTACGTGGCGCCGGACCCGCTCGATCCTGACATCGTGTTCGGCGCGGGAAGAAATCAGGTCTCCCGCTTTCACTGGAGCACGGGGCAGGTGGAGGATGTTACGCCGATTCCCATCCGCGACGGTTACCGGGTGGATCGCACGGAGCCGATCGAGTTCTCGCCGGTCGATCCGCACATTTTGTATTACGCGGCGAACCTGCTGTTCAAGACTACCGACAGCGGCAAATCGTGGCAGACGATCAGCCCGGACCTGACGCGCGAGCATCCGGGAATTCCGCCGAGCGTGGGCCACCAGGCGGACAACAACGCCAAGGCCGACAAATTGAGGGGCGCGATCTACGCGCTTGCGCCTTCATTCCGCGACGTTAACACGCTGTGGGCCGGGACCGATGACGGCCAGGTCTGGCGCACGGCCGATGGAGGAAAGAAGTGGCAGAACATCACTCCACCGGAGTTGAGCGCGTGGAGCAAGGTGACGCAGATCAGCGCTTCGCACTTCGATGAGCAGTCTGCCTATGTTTCGGTGAGCCGCTTCCGCATCGATGATCTGCATCCCTATATTTTTCGCACTCACGATGCCGGCAAGACGTGGCAGCCAATCACCAGCGGGCTGCCGGACAACTCTCCTGTGAACACCGTGCGCGAAGACCCGGTGCGCAGGGGACTGCTGTTTGCGGGAACTGAAACTGCGGTGTGGGTTTCGTTTGACGACGGCGATCATTGGCAGGCTCTGCAATTGAACCTGCCGCATACCTCGATGCGGGACCTGTGGATCCAGGAAGACGACCTGATTGTTGCCACCCACGGGCGCTCATTCTGGATTCTGGATGACATCACGCCGCTGCGGCAGATCAATTCGCAGATGGCAAGCGCGGACGGGTTTCTGTTCCGGCCGGCGCCGGCGATCCGGGTACGGCGCGACACCAATACCGATACCCCGCTGCCGCCAGATGAGCCGGCGGGAGAAAACCCTCCGGCCGGCGCGCTGCTCGACTACTTCCTGGCGAAACCAGCCTCCGGCCCGGTGACGCTGGAGATTCTGGACGCGCAAGGCAAGCTGGTGCGCCGCTATTCGAGCACTGATCACCCGGAGCGTACGCCGGAGCAGTTGCGGAAAGAGTTGATTCCGCTCTATTGGCTGCGCAAGCATCAGGCTCTCTCCACCCAGGCCGGCATGCACCGCTGGGTGTGGGACCTGCGGTATCCCGCGCCGGTTTCGAGCCAGCATGAATATCCCATTGCGGCGGTTCCTCACGAGACGCCGCGCTATCCCCTCGGCCCGCTGGCCGTGCCCGGACAATACACGGTGCGGCTGCAGGCGAACGGCCACGACTACTCTGCGCCGCTGACAGTGAAGATGGACCCGCGAGTGAAAATCTCGGCCGCTCAGCTCCAACAGCAGTTGGCGCTGGAGTCGCGCCTGGTGTCGCTGGTTGATGGCAGTTCGCAGCCGGTGATCGAGGCGCGTTCGGTGCGGGAGCAGTTGAAGAAGCTCTCCGCCCAGGCGAGCGGGGCGGTGCTCGACTCGGTGAAGGCGTTGGACAAGAAGGTCGAGGTGGTTCTGGAGGGCGATAAGGGTTCCGCCTCATCGGAGTCCGAAAAGCGGGCTCTGAGCACGGTGAACGGCGATGCGATTAGTCTGTACAAAGCGGTGGATCAGGCCGACGCTGCGCCGACCGTGGCGCAAACCCAGGCGGCATCGCAAGTGGAGACGGAATTGGCCTCGCTGACCAGGCAATGGAATGAAATAAAGAAAGTGGAATTGCCGCGCCTCAATCAACAACTGCAGGCTGCGAGCCTGACCGAGGTTCGCCCCGACTTGCCGCCGGAGCAGGAGGAGGAAGGGAACAACGAGGAGTAGGAGTAACAAGCCACTCCTGGCGCTTGGCCCAGTCTGAAGTGCGCGAAGGTGCTATATGAGCAAGCAAAACCGCCGGAGGTTTATGCAGATGTCCGCTGGGGCGCTCGGCCTGGCCTCGACCTTAACCACCTCAAGTTCTGCCACCAGTCCCGGAATCTCGTCCGAGTCCGCATTGCCGCAACAAGATCAGCCCAGTTCGGTTGAGCCGGGGAAGAAACCGCTTCGGCTCGGGCTGATCATCGGGATCGGCAACGATCCTGATGCTGCGATGGCGAAGGTCCAGGGGTTAGGCCTGACCACGGCCCAGGTATTTGTGGATGAGTTCGAGCCGGGTCTCGCCGGCCGCCTTCGGCAAGCTCTGGACAAACACGCGGTTGAGCCAACTGCGCTGGTCGTCGGGGGACCCGGCAAAGAGGTATGGGATTTCTATCAGGGGCCGCTGACGATCGGCCTGGTCCCGCGGGAGACGCGCGCCGCGCGAATCGCCCACATCAAGGAAGCTTCCGATTTCGCCAGGCAGTGCGGCATCGACGCGGTCCAGACGCACTGCGGGTTTATCCCGGAAAATCCCAACGATCCAGTTTACAAAGAGACCGTGGCCGCGATCCGCGAGGTGGCGAACTATTGCAGAGGCAACGGCCAGAGTTTTCGCTATGAGACCGGGCAAGAGACTCCGATTACGCTGGTGCGCACCCTCCTGGACGTCGGGACGGACAATCAAGGCCTGAATTTCGATCTGGCGAATTTGATTTTGTACGGCAAAGCGAATCCAGTGGACGCAATCGAAATCTTTGGTTCCTACGTGCAAGGCATTCACGCCAAGGACGGATTGTGGCCGACCAATCCCAGAGACCTGGGCGCGGAGGTTCCCATAGGCAAGGGAAAAGTTGACTTTCCGCGTATCATCTCGCGTTTGAAAGAAATGAACTATCGCGGCGCGGTGACCATTGAACGAGAAATCTCCGGGCCACAACAGGTTGAGGACGTTTTGGCGGCAAAGAAATACTTGGAAACTCTCATAGGATCGTCATAGTTCCAGGAGGCAATATGGCCGGGGAAGAGAAAGAGACGATGGATGCGTCCGCCAAGCTTGATCGGCGGAAGTTTCTGGGGCTGGCTGCTACGGGCGCCGGCGTGATGTTCATGAAGCCTGAGCTGGCATTCGGCACGGCCGCCAACTCGGCGGTGCGCGTTGGCCTGCTGGGATGCGGAGGGCGCGGCACCGAGGACGCATCGAACCTCATCGATACCGGCGGCGCCCGCGTGGTCGCTCTGGCAGACCTGTTTCAAGACCAACTCGACGCCGCTCACGCGCACTTCGACAAGATTCAGCAGGAGAAGGGCTACGCGGCGCTGGATCCTTCGCAACTCTTTCTCGGTCCGGATGCCTATCAACGCATCGCTGCCTCCAAAGAAGTGGATGCGATTGTGATTGCCACGCCGCCGTATTTTCACCCGCACCACCTGGAGGCGGTGGTCGCTGCGGGGAAGCACGTTTACGTTGAGAAACCGGTGGCGGTGGATGTGCCCGGCGCCTTGAAAGTGGTGGAGATCGGCAAGCGCGCTCAGGGCAAGCTAAGCCTTGATGTGGGGTTCCAGATCCGCGATTGCCCACCCTTTGTCGAACTGGTGAATCGCATCCATGGTGGTGCTCTGGGCACGATCGTCTGTGGAGAAGCCCACTACCTGACCGGATATCTGGACCGCCCACCCCGCCCCGATGCCTCACCGGCCGAGCGTCGCCTCCGCAATTGGGTCTATGATCGCGCGCTCTCCGGCGACATCATTCTGGAACAGAATATCCACGTGATCGATATCTGCAATTGGGTTCTGCAGGCGCATCCGGTGAAGGCCTCGGCCAGCGGCGGGCGAAAGGGCCGACCCGAAGGCGACGGGGATGTTTACGGGAACTATCATGTGCTGTTCCATTATCCGGACGATGTTGACGTTACGTTCACCTCGACTCAATTCGCAAAGGGATGGTGGGACGTTACGGAGCGTTTCTTCGGCACTAAGGGCACATCGCAGTCGCCCTACGTCGGCCCCCTCGGCATTTGGGGTGACGAACCCTGGCAATGGGCGAGCGCCGGCTCCAACCCGACTGAACCCCAGGCTTTCTCGGGAACGGGAAAGTTCACTTCGAACCTTGAGTTGGCGGATCCGAAAAAGAAACAGGCGTTTGTCGAGAGTATTACCAGCGGCAACTTTCACAATCAGGCCGATAAGGGCGCCGAGTCCGCGATCTCGTGCATGATGGCCCGTGAGGCGGCCTACAAGAGACGTGAGATCAGCTGGGATGATGTTATGAAGTCGAAGGAAGTTTACGATCCCAAGATCGATCTCAATAAGCTGAAATGACATCTGACATCTGTCAGCTGTGTTTGTCCGGTGTAGAAAACGTTACTTACATTTCGAGGTCTGCGTCCATGGGAGAAACTTCGCGTCGTCAGTTTCTAAAATCGACGATTACCGCGGGTGCATGTGCAGCTGGTGTTAGTAGCGCCGGATTTTTGCGGGCTGCAAGTCCTGTCGCGGCACGCGATGCAGCTCCCACTCCGGTCCCGTCGGGCCTTCCCCTCAAGAAGGGACTGGTCTATTCCATGCTCCCCAATGAACTGAGTCATGCTGATCGATTCAAGATGGCCCGGGACACGGGCTTCGAAGTGGTGCAGGCGCCTACGACTCCCAACGAGCACGTGGCCGAGGAGATGAGGAACGCCGCCGAGAAATCGAGCATACGGATCGACTCGGTGATGAACATGGACCACTGGCAGTATCCCCTGTCTTCGAGCGATCCAGCCGTCGTCGAGAAGAGCCTGGCAGGGATGAGAACCTCGCTCCACAACGCCGTGCTCTGGGGTTCGGACGCGGTACTTTTAGTTCCGGCCGTAGTGAATCCTCAGACTTCCTATCGTGACGCCTGGATGAGATCGCAAAACCAGATTCGCAAGCTGATTCCGCTTGCCGCCGAACTGAAAATCGTGATTGCAATCGAAGAGGTGTGGAACAAGTTCCTGCTGAGTCCTATCGAGATGGATAAATACATTGCAGAGCTTGACAGCCAGTGGATCAAAGCCTGGTTCGACATCGGGAATGTGCTGTTGTATGGATATCCACAAGATTGGATTCGGACGCTCGGCAGGAGCATCGTCAAGCTTCATGCCAAAGATTTCAAACGCCAGGACGACGGCTACGCGTGGGTCAACCTGGGCGACGGCGACGCAGACTGGCTCGAGGTTCGCAAAGCGCTGGCTGAAATCGGATATTCCGGAAGCGTCATCGCCGAACTCAAGGGCGGCGACGAAGCCTATCTACGCGACGTGAGCCGGCGCATGGATCGGTTGATGATTGGGATCGCTTAGATCAGGTCGGCGAGACTGCGGGGATTCTCAAGTTGAGAGAAGGGTAGGCCCTAGATGACCGAGCGCTTTCGAAGCTGAATTGCTGTGATCAACGCGGAGGCTGAGCCTGGTGGTCCGCGGAACATTCAAATCGGGCCGCACCTGGCGCTTTAGGACTATTGGATTTTACGGACGTTCACATAATAGAGGTCCGTCGCCACCTCGAACTTGTTCTCGGGCAGTGACGTTTTCATCGTCTGCCACTCTTTGGTTGGCCGTATGACCTGCCAGTGGTCGCTCTCTCCCACACGTACCGGCATGGCAAAGCCGGGCTCCTCTGCCTGCCAACGGTAAGATACCGTACCCGGGCCGAACTTCAACTCCAAAGCGGGTATTGCGCCGTGGCGCAGATACTGGTTGAAGATCGGCGTCAGATTCATTCCCGTCTTCTGATTGAAGTAGTCGATCATGTCTTCGGTCAGGATGTTCTTGTATTTGAAGTGCTGGTAGAGGTCGTGGATCAGCTTGAACCAGCGGCGGTCGTCGTCGATCACACTGCGCAGCGTGTTGAGGAAGAGAGTGCCCTTGAAGTATTGGTCTTGTGGCGGCGTGGCGTTGACGCCACGCGGGCCAATAATGGATTCTTTGTTCTGCACCTTCGGTTTGTAACCGTTGATGTACCGGATGGCGTCTGCTTTTCCCCAGCGGTATTCCACGTAGAGGCTTTCGAGATAAGTCGTCCAGCCTTCGTGGATCCACATGTCTGAGCGGTCGGCGGCGCTAACGCTGTTGCCGAACCATTCGTGTCCGCTCTCGTGGATGATGATGAAGTCGAAGCGCAGGGATATGCCAACTCCGGTCCAGTCACGCTCCAGATAGCCATTTGCAAAGTGATTGCCGTAGGTGACGGCACTCTGGTGCTCCATGCCGGAATAAGGAACTTCGATCAGCTTGTAACCGTCCTTTTTGAACGGATACTCGCCGAAGTAATGCTGGTAGGCCTCGATCATTCCTTTGGCCTGCACGAATTGTGCTTTGGCCTTTTCAAGGTCTTTGGGCAGCACATAGAAATCGAGTGGCAGGCTGCCCAACCGGTCGGAAAAATGCACGTAATTCCCGATATTAAGGGAGACGTCGTAGTTGTTGATCGGATAATGCACCATCCAGTCCCAGCGGGTGTAGCCGTCGCCCAGATCGGTTTTGCCCATGAACTCTCCATTCGAAACGTCCACCAGGCCGTTAGGAATGGATACGCTGATCTGCATGCTCTCGACTTCATCGCGCCACTGGTCTTTATTGGGCCACCACATGCTGGCCCCTTCTTCTTCGCAAGCGGTATTGATCCAGGGATGGCCTGAGGGATCTTTGCCGAAGGTGATGCTGCCGAAGCGGCCGGTGTGAGGAGGATTGCCGGAATAATAGAAGTCGATCGAGTAAGTGCGGCCGGCGCGAAGAGTTTCGGGAAAATCGACAAATACGGCGCCCGAGTCGCGTTCATATTTCAGCGGAGTTGCGCCCAATAAAATCTTGTCGATTTGCAGGGCGTCGTTCAGGTCCAACTGGATGCGGTTTCCATCCTGGAGCATTCTGAAGCGGACGGTGTTCCTGCCGCTGAGGAAGTTCTTCTCAGGATCGACGCGGACGTCGAGATGGTAAAAGAGCAGATCGTTGTTGGCCCGGAAGGGCCCATACGCCCCCCGAAGAATATCAGCGTGAGTGGGTGCGGATTGGCTTGCCGCACCCTGGGGTGCTGCTGATGGCGACGTGAGCGCTGGGGTCTGCACCCCGGGACATAGAATTACGCTCAAGACACACACAAGGAATACAGCGGTGGACCAGATGTGACGTGAGGAACTTCCTGTCGATCTAATTCCTTGCCATTGGCGCAAAACGCGATCCCTCCAACTGATTTTCAGATCCCAGCCCGGGGAACGTTTCCCAAGCGACGAAGGCGAGACGGGATATAATATGCCGCGCCTTGGTCTTATGTCTTTTTTCCTTCGGGCCATCGTTGTCTTAGTTGTCTGGGCTGGCACGTTGCCGGGCACGGCGGCACAGGCGGGGGCTGCCGCAGCCGAGCCTTTCGGGCAGGATGTATTCGGTACCCAATCGGCCTCGTCCGAAGTAGAGCTACAGAAGGGAATTTCACTTACCAGCCAGGGACGATTTGCTGAAGCAATCCCGCACTTGAGAGCGGCGCAGGGCCGGGTCCGCGAAGAGTACGCCGCCGCCTTCAATCTCGCCCTGTGCTATGTCGCCACCGGCCAGGACAAACCCGCCATCCGGATCCTGACCGAATTACGCGAGTCAGGACACAACACGGCCAATCTGCACGACCTCCTGGCTCAGGCTTATGCCGGCACTGGGCAGGAAGTTGAAGCGCTCACGTCACTTGAGCAGGCGCTCGCCCTGGAACCGAACAACGAAAAGCTCTATCTCTATGTGGAGGACGCCGCCACCGGCCACCAGAACTATGAACTTGCACTGAAAATACTGGATCTGAGTCTGCAGAAAATGCCCAACTCGGCGCGCCTTCACTACGAGCGTGGGGTTCTGCTCTCCATGCTCGATGACTTCGACAGCGGCAGAAAAGACCTCGACGCCGCCCGCCAGTTCGCTCCCGCCTCGACGATTGCCTACCTGGCCGCCGCTCAAGCCAGCCTGTACGAAGGCAACATCGACGATGCCATCCGGGTGGCGCGCGAAGGAGTGCAGAAAGCAAGTGAGGACTACATGCTGCTGGCCATCCTCGGAGAGGCTCTGATTCGTTCGGGAATTGAACCGGGAGAATCAGGCTTCCTGGAAGCGAAGGCGGCGCTGGAGAAGTCGGTGGCGCAGAAGCCAACCTATTCGAGTTCGCAGATTTCCTTGGGCAAGATCTATCTGATGGAAGGCCGGCTGGATAATGCGATCTCACACCTTGAAATCGGGCGAACGCTCAAGCCGGATGACGCGGCCGTCTATGCAACTCTCGCCACCGCTTACCGGCGGAAGGGCGAGGCGCAGCGGGCACAGGAAATGCTGACCATCCTTGCCCGGCTGAACAGGGAACAAGCGGCGAGAATCGCAGGCGCCGGCGGAGATCACCGGTCAGCCTATGGGATGTCCCGCGCCCGCCAGACCGACGCCGGCTCTACATCGCAACCCTAGTGAACTTTCATCGATACGCGGGGGGATGGCGCCGGGAACGGCACAAGTCCCTTGCCTTCTTCCACCGCAATGATCTGATTGGCGGAGATGTCCGCCAGTTTTGTGATCGTCCCGCTCGGCCAGGTGATTTCGAGCGAATCGATTCGGGAGTGGGTTCCGAGTCCAAAATGCAAGCGGGGATCCTGCGCCGACTGGTAGCTCATGCCGCCTTTTTTCTGCTCGTAGAGGAGCAACTCTCCTGCTGAGAGCCTGAGCCGCGCACCTACGCCGTCGCGGTTCGATTTCGTGCCGATCAGGAAAACTTCCAGCCAATGGCCGGAGTTGCCGCCGTCATTGCGGAACAGCTGCGGTTTCTGGCCATTGTTGCTGACCAGGATATCCAGATCGCCGTCGTTGTCGAAATCAGCGACAGCGGCGCCCCGGCTCACACGTGGGATTTGAAAATCCTGGCCCAGGGAATCGCTTACGTTTTCAAATCTTCCGTCACCGATGTTGCGGAACATCAGCTTAGGCTCGGCGTAGGTCACTTGCGAGTGATAGAGGTGCACATTATCGAGCACATGGCCATCGGCGATGAAGAGATCAGGGCGGCCGTCATTGTCGTAATCGAAAAACCGCGTGCCGAACCCGCTCAGATGAAAAGTGGCGTAGCCGATTTTCGATTGAAACGTCGCGTCTTCGAAGGTGTGGTCGGGAAGATTGCGGTAGAGCCGCGCCAGCTGGTTATCCAGATGAGTAACAGCGAGGTCCATCCGGCCTGACCCGGTGGTGTCGGCGGCATCGGTGCCCATGCCGGCCTCAAAAAGTCCGTCTCCGCTGACCGCGACGCCTTGTTGGTAACCGGCCTCCGTAAAGGTGCCGTCATGATTGTTGTGAAATAGAAAATTGGGCATGTGGTCATTGGCGATGAAGATGTCCTGCCAGCCGTCGTTGTCGTAATCGAAGGTGACCACGCCCAGGCCGTTTCCGCCTTTCGCGCCAACTCCTGAAAGCTTACTGACGTCGGTAAATGTGCCGTCGCCGTTATTGTGGTAAAGCGTGGCAGGCTCGCCGTGATAGTCATCGGGATGGCAGTAGCTGCGCATTCCGGACCCGCGTTCCCCGCAATAGAAATTCCGCTCCGGAGACCAATCCACGTAGTTCGCGATCACCAGGTCAAGCAGGCCGTCGTTGTCGTAATCAAACCAGGCGGCGCTCGAGGCCCAGCGTCCGGCATTTTCGACCCCGGCGTGTTGGGTTACGTCAGTGAAGGTCCCGTTGCCATTATTGTGATAGAGAATTGACCGGCCGTAACCCAGGACCAGCAGATCAGGAAAACCATCGTTGTCATAGTCCCCGACCGCAACGCCCATGCCAAAAAGTCCCTCTGCTCCTACGCCGGCCTTTTCCGTAACATCGGTAAACGTGCCGTCTCCGTTGTTTCTGTAGAGTGCACTATGCAATTTGGTTCCGGGCCGGTAAACCTTGGTGGCAGCACCGTTCACCAGATACAAATCGAGCCAACCGTCTTGATCGTAGTCGATCCAGCCGCAGCCCGCGCCCATGGTTTCGATCAGATATTTTTCCGGCGATGCCGCGTTGTCGTGCTGAAAGTGGATGCCGGCCTGCGAGGCCACATCCACAAAAGTGACTGGCATGGCGGTTTCGGCCCGAGTGTCCCCGCCTGAACCCAGGTTTGAGAGAGCGAGGCCAGCCAACAACAAATTTGCCAGGAGCCGCAGTCGCCCTGTGTGGTATCTAGAAGAAGTCACAATCGGTCACAGCATAATGCCCGGGAATGTTCTTGCCAAACGCTCTCAATAGAAGAAGCGGCAACCTTCACGATGGTAGTAGCGAGTGTCACTTTGAGGATCCTATGGGGGAGGGAGCAAGGCGATGGCGGCAATTTGGCTTGACATCGTTCCGAATAAAGTATACAAAATGCGGCGAAGTTCGTGGATTGGAGTGAATAAAACCTTCGCTGATCGGCACACACCTCTACTCGAGGGGCATCCACGATCTCTGACCGCGATGGTCTGCCGGTCTGACTTTCTCTCGATCCGGCCGTGCATCTTTTCCATTGCAATCAATACTCCTAACTCTTAAAGGACGGGCCTCATGAGCAACATTCATCGTCGTCTTACTCGCCGGGAGTGGCTGACCAGCGCCGCCGCAGCCGCCGGGGTCGCCGCGCTTCCGCGGTTTGCCGTGGCAACCATGGAACAAGGCGGGCAATCTGCCAACGCATTTTCCCCCAAGGTTGGTGACAAGGTCGCAGCCAGGCTGCAACCGTTTCCATTGAAACAGGTCCGTCTACGCGGCGGAGCCTGCCAGCAGGCGCAGGAAGTCAACCGGGTGTACCTGCACTCAATTCCGAACGACCGGATGCTGCACACCTTCCGCCTTAATGCCGGCCTGCCATCTTCCGCGGAGCCTCTTGGAGGCTGGGAAGAGCCCAAGTGCGAACTGCGCGGGCACTTTGCCGGCGGGCATTTTCTCTCCGCCTGCGCACTCATGTATTCGAGCACCAGCGACGAGGACATCAAGGACAAGGGCGATGCCATGGTGGCCGAACTCGCGAAGTGCCAGAAAGCGCTCAACGCCGACGGATATCTGAGCGCCTTTCCGCTCGAGTTCTTCGATCGCTTGCGCGACGGCAAGAAAGTCTGGGCGCCGTTTTACACCATCCACAAGATCATGGCCGGCCACCTCGACATGTACGAGCATTGCGGGAACACACAGGCGCTTGAGACGGTCGAAAACATGGCGGGGTGGGTGCAAAAGTGGATGGATCCCATCACCGACGAGCATATGGCGCGCATCCAGCACGTCGAGTTCGGTGGTATGAACGAAGTGCTCTATAACCTCTACGCCGCCACCGGCGAAGGAAAATATCTCGCCCTGGGACATCGCTTCGACCACAAGAAATTCTTCGATCCCCTGGCTGAAGGGCGGGACGAACTGAAGGGGCTGCACGTCAACACCAATATCCCCAAGGTGATCGGCGCCGCCCGTGAGTACGAACTCACCGGCGAAAAGCGCTACCACGACATTGCCGATTATTTCTGGCACGAGGTCGTCTCGCAGCGTACTTACGCTCCTGGCGGCACCAGCAACGGAGAAGGCTGGGACACCGACCCCGGCAAGCTTTCGCAAGCGCTGGGTCCTGCAGCGCAGGAATGCTGCTGCGGCTACAACATGCTCAAATTGACGCGCCACGTTCATCAGTGGACCGCCGATGCCCGCGCCATGGATTACTACGAACGCACCCTGTTCAACAGCCGTTTGGGCACGCAGGACGGCGAAGGCATGAAGATGTACTATCTTTCCCTGACTCCGGGCTTGTGGAAGACTTTCGGTACCCGCTACGACGCCTTCTGGTGCTGCACGGGAACCGGTGCTGAAGAATTTTCAAAATTCGGAGATACCATCTACTCCCACGATGGGCAGGGAATCTACGTCAACCTCTTCGTGGCATCGGAAGTCGAATGGCCGGAACGAAAACTGAAGCTGGTGCAGGACACCAACTTCCCCGAAGAAGAAGGCACTACGCTGACGGTGAGAACGAATTCACCCCAAGGTATGGCGCTGAGCATTCGCGTGCCATACTGGGCCACTCGAGACGTGAGCCTTAAAATTAATGGCCGTCCCGAGCACATCTCAGCCCAGCCGGGCAGTTACGTGGTGCTGGACCGCAGGTGGGCCGATCGCGACCGGGTTGAACTGCGCCTGCCCATGAGTCTGCATATCGACCCGACTCCTGACGATCACACGGTGCAGGCCATGATGTACGGTCCGCTCGTGCTCGCGGGACGCCTGGGTACTCAGGGCTTGAATCGCGACATGATCTACGGGCCATCCGGTCCCGACGAGAAAAGCACCATCCCTGTTCCCGAGATCTCAGGTTCGACGAAGAATGAAACCGCCTGGGTGGCGAAACGCGGTCCGGTGCTCGAGTTCCGCACCGTCGATCAATCTTCAAACATTGAGTTAATACCGCTCTACAAGTTGTATGACGAGCGCTACACGGTCTATTGGAAGGTCAACGGCGAGAACGTCTGAGCAACCTACGAGATCGGACAAGGTCCGACGGTGGGAGATCACTACGACTCGAGACTGGTACGGCGCTCCTGGAGCGCCTGCTTGAGCGACTGTCCCGCATACTGAATATGTTGCCGGAGCAGCTTGCAGGCTCCCCCCACGTCGCGCTTGCGGCATAAATCCAGTATTTCGTGGTGCTCTTCATTGGCGCGCTTCATTCCGTGGGTGAGGTATAGCTGCAGCCGCGTGTAGCGCTCCCCGGTGTTGTTGACATTGCGAATAATCGACAGGAAATATGGGCGATTGGCCTGCGAATAGAGAGTGGAGTGGAACTGCCAGTTCAGCCGGCCCCAGGCTTCCACATGCTGTTCTTTGCGGAGTTCGACCTCATACTTGCGCAGGATCGAATCGGCTTGCGCGAAATCGGCCTGGTTCAGCTGCGGGATGGAGGCCTTGAGTATTTCGGGTTCCAGCAGGGCGCGGATGGCGAACAACTCCTCAATGTCGTCCGGCGAGAGCACCGGGACGATCGCGCACCGGTTCGGCAAGATGGTGATCAGGCCCTCTGCTTCCAGCTGGCGCAGGGCCTCGCGCACCGGTATGCGGCTGACCTGGTATTGATTGGCGATTGCGTCCTGCCGAAGGTGCGCTCCTTCGACAATCTCACCCCGGATAATCTGGTCGCGCAGCTTGTCAGCGACCGCCGAGGTAAGCGACTGGCGCGGTATGGCCAGGTCGCTCGGAAGTGCAGATTCCATTCGCGTGGGGTTGCGCCGCTGTGGAGTCACGAGTGTGTGTATGCGCGTCGCATAGGTATAGTACAGAAAAAGTCATAGCTTCCGCAATATCAACCTATAGCGCGGGCCCGCCGCCCGCTGCCATGACGGGCTAGCGCGGCGGCACCGATCGCATGGATGGCGAATCACCGCCCTTCCCGCGGGCCCCTCGTACAATCAGAAAGACTGGAATGCCAAGGATCACAATCGCCATGCCCGGCCACGTGGTTGCCGGCCGGTAAATACAGAGTACCGCGAGGATAGTCCCGGCGATCAGGATGTAGGCCGCGGGCACATATGGATATCCAATCGTCCGATAGGGACGGGGAGCATCCGGACGCGTCGATCGCAACCGGAACACTGCGGCAATGGTCAGAATGTAAAAGACCAGCGCTGCCGAAATGACATAGTCGAGAAGATTGCTGTAGAGATTTCCCCACGTGCCGTCAGCCGGGTTATAGGTGCGGGGAAGAACCAGAACCATTCCCCAGAGGCCCTGGAGCCATAAAGAAGCACCGGGCACACGCGCGCGATTGAGCGCGCCTCCAAAGCGAAAAAACAATCCCTGGCATGCCATGGCATAGTACGCCCTTGCTCCGGTCAGGGTGAGCGCGTTCACGGTGCCGAAGGTCGAGATCATGATCGCGCCCGCCATGAGCGCCGTTCCGGCACCGGGGAAAATGGCCTGTAGAGTGGCCGTGCCTACCCGGTCGGCGGGCGCATGCTGAATTGCGGCCAGTGGCAGTGTGCTGAGATAAGCGACGTTGGCCAGGAGGTAAAGAGTGATCACAAGTGCCGTGCCGATCACCATGGCCAGAGTCACGTTACGCTCGGGCCGGCGAACCTCTCCCGCGACAAAAGCAATGTTATGCCACGAATCCGCGGAGAACAGCGCCCCCGTCTGGCTCAAGCAGAGGGCGATGAACAAGCCGAAAGCCGTGCCTGCGTTCAAGCCCGTGCTCAACTGTGCCATGCCGCGCGCATGCCACAGGTTCCCGAAGTTCTCGTGAATAGCGGCCCAGTTTCTACCTATAAAGATCCCGGCGATGATCAGGGCAAGCAGCGCTCCGGTCTTTGCCACGGTGAAGACGTTTTGAATGATTTTTCCGTAGCGCAGCCCACGGGTATTGGCCAGCGTGAGCAAAAAGATTATGACAATGGCCAGAACCTGGGCCGTCGAAAGAGAAATCGCATAGTGCTCTGAGACCCGCAGCGGAGGCACGATATAGCGCTCCTCTGAAATCGTCCGCCAGATCACGCCGGAAAACCTGGCGAATGCCACTGAGACGGCGGCAATCGTACCTGTCTGGATGACGGTAAACAGGGTCCAGCCGTAGAGAAATCCCACCACCGGGGAATATGCCTCGCGGAGATAGACGTACATGCCGCCGGCCTCCGGCATCATGGCCGACAATTCGCCATAACACAGCGCGCCCGCGACCGTCAGCAACCCGCCGATGGCCCACGCCACCAGCAGCCATCCCGGACTGCCGATCTCTCGCGACATCTCGGCTGAGACGATAAAGATGCCCGAGCCGATCATCACGCCTACCACCAGCATGGTGGAGTCGAACAGACCAAGACCTCGGGCGAAGCCTTGGGCGGTTTCCGCCGGCTGTTCCGGGGACACAGTCTTATCGAGATTGGGCACGATGCCTCACGACAATAGCGGAGACGCCGGAAGGGTTGTCCGAGCCTCAGGTCTTGACTGTCGGATATTGTATCCATAACATGGGCTTGCGCCAAAACGCCGCGCTCTTTTAAATGAAGCTGGTGGAGAAATGAAGTTGCTGGAACGACTCCGCATTTCCGGCGGCGAGTTGTAAGCTGCGAAAGATGTCATCAAACCACTACGGTTCAATCCACGTGATCGACTCCCATACCGGGGGAGAACCCACCCGGCTGATCGTCTCGGGGGGGCCCGACCTGGGCACAGGCCTGCTCGCTGAGCGGCTACTGCGTTTTCGCTCCGAGTTCGATTGCATCCGCTCCGCCGTGGTCAATGAACCCCGCGGTTCCGACGTCATGGTCGGGGGCCTGCTCTGCCAGCCCCAAGATCCCTCCTGCTGTACCGGCGTAATCTTTTTTAACAACGTCGGCTATCTCGGCATGTGTGGACATGGCACGATCGGCTTAGTGGTCACGCTGGCCCACATGGGAAAGATCGCTGCAGGGCAGCACAGGATAGAGACGCCCGTCGGCGTGGTTGGCGCTTCTCTCCACAGCGACGGACGAGTTACCGTCGAAAACGTGCCAAGCTATCGTGCCGCCGCCCAGATCGAACTCGATGTTCCCCGCCATGGAGCGGTCCGGGGAGACGTAGCATGGGGAGGCAACTGGTTCTTTCTCGTCGAACTGCATGGAATGCAGCTGGAACTCGCGAATGTCGAGGCTTTGACCGACTACGCCTGGGCAATCCGGCAGGAGCTGAACGCTCGTGGGATTTCCGGCGACGATGGTCATGAGATCGACCATGTTGAACTGTTCGGTCCATCGAGGCGGCCGGGCATCAACAGCAGGAACTTCGTTTTGTGTCCCGGCAAGGCATACGACCGCTCTCCCTGCGGCACAGGAACCAGCGCCAAGATGGCGTGCCTCTATGCCGACGGAAAATTTCGTGAAGGGGAGGTCTGGAGACAGGAAAGCATCGTCGGCAGCGTCTTCGAGGGCAGCATTCGAGTGGAAGGCCGCCAGGTCTATCCCAGCATCACGGGAACGGCCTTTGTGAATGCCGAGGCGAACCTGATTCTGGACCAACGCGACCCATTCCAAATGGGTATCAGGATATGAGTTTCGAAAGGTGCGGCGTGATCATCGTCGGTGGCGGAATTGTCAGCGCGGCGCGTGCTCACGCGCCCGGCCTCGATATCATTGGCGTCTGGACTCGGCGTGGCCACCGAATCCTCCCCGGACGATTTTCGAGTCTCGCCAGCCTTGACGGCAGCCCGGCAGCAGAGTCAATCGAAGCGACAGGAGGACACGCATGAACTGGAACGGCGTAATGCCCGCGGTCACCACTTGTTTCGACGCCAATTATGAAGTGGATCACGGGTTCATGACCGGGCACTGTCGCTGGCTGCTTGAGAACGGGTGCAGCGGGATCGTTTTGCTCGGCTCTCTGGGCGAAGGGGCCACACTGTCATTCGATGAGAAAGTCGCCGTACTGCGAAGTGGAGTCAAAGCGGCAAACCGCCAGGCGCCGGTTGTGGCCTCGATCTCCGCGCTCTCAACCTCGGAGGCGGTCAATCTCGGCAAGGCCGCGGCCGACGTGGGTTGCGACGCACTTATGGTCTTGCCGCCCTACGTATACCAGGGGGACTGGCGCGAAATGAAGGCCCACGTCGCATCAGTAATCCGCGCTACTCCTCTGCCCTGCATGCTCTACAACAACCCAGTGGCCTACGGCACCGACTTCCTTCCCGAGCAGATTCAGGAACTGACGGAACTGGAAAACTTTGAAGCGGTAAAGGAATCCAGCACCGACGCGCGTCGAGTCAGCGCAATCCGCACCCTCGTCGGCAGTCGTCTGGAAGTGTTCGTTGGCGTGGACGACATGATCGTGGAGGGCGTGGCGGTTGGTGCTAAGGGGTGGATCGCGGGTTTAGCGAACGCGCTGCCTCGCGAGTCAGCCGAACTCTTCAACTGCGCCATAAACGGAGACCGCGAAAGGACATTCGAGTTGTACCGCTGGTTCCTCCCGCTCTTACGCATGGATACCGTCCCAAATTTCGTGCAGCTGATCAAACTGGTGCAGGTTGAGGTCGGCATGGGAAATACCAGGGTCCGTCCGCCGCGGCTGGAGCTTGCGGGTAGGGATCTCGAGACCGTGGAGAAGACGATTCGCGACACGCTGCGCAGCCGTCCGCACCTGGATCCCCTGCCTGCCGCCATGCTTGCCAAGTAAGATTGGGTTTCGGAACACTGGTGAAGCTGAAGGGGACTTCCATCTTCGCATCAGGCAGGGGCGGCCCCAATGGCGCCGTTTTATTTGCTGTCGAGGCGAAGACTGCTGTTTGTGCCCAATGATCGATCCGTGGTGAGTTGCGGGAATACTCCAAGTTGAACTAGATAGCGAGTGCGAGTACAGGGCGCAAGCTACTGCACCGCGCCAAGCTGCATATTATATCCGGATCGCTCTCTACGGTCGGAGGAGGAGGCGCGATGAAAGCGGCGACGATCGGGAGTCTGCTCGCTCTAGCACTTTGCACCAGTTTGCCGGTCGCAGCCCAGGGCACGCGCGAAGATTACGCGAGAGCGCAGCGCTTTCTCCCGGGCAATCTGCGCCGACTGGTATATGCCGCGGACGCGCGCCCGAATTGGATCGAGAAGACTAACCGGTTCTGGTATCGCAAAATTGACGCCGCCGGCGCTCAATTTGTCCTGGTCGATCCCGATCACGCGCAAAGCGGTCCAGCTTTCGACCACGCAAAGCTCGCGGCGGCTCTTTCAAAGGCCGCCGGACAACAGTATGAGCCCACACAACTTCCCTTCGACCGCTTCGAATTCACGAAGGACGAAAACAGCATCCGCTTCGAGATAGAGGACGTCGAGTTTACTTGCACGCTCGCCGACTACACCTGCGAGAAGGGCGAGTCCCATCGCGGCGAGTCCCTTTCACCCGACAAGCGCTGGGCCGCATACGTGAAGAACTACAACCTCTACCTCCGTGATCAATCCACCGGAACCGTACTTCAGCTCACCGATGATGGCATTGCCGGGTACGATTACGCTACGCCGCTGCCATCCCTGCGCGACCTCATCGAGCGCAAGCCTGGAGAGACGCAGCAAGAAGCTGCTGTGTTCTGGGCGCCGGATTCCTCCAGGTTCGTCACGTATCGGATCGACTCCAGAAATTCCGGGCGGTTCACCAGCATCCAATACGTCCCGCCCGATCAACTCCGTCCCAAGGCCTTCACCTATGTTTATCCTTTACCAGGAGAAGTTCTCGCTAAGGCCGAACCGATCGTTTTTGACATCCAATCTGGCAAGCGCATCGCAGTAAAAACCGCGCCCCTCGATCTGCCATTCCAGGATGGCCCGGGGTTCGAATGGTTTCCCGACAGCGGGAATTTCTACTACGACTACGACGAGCGCGGCTTCAAAACCAAGGAACTCCGTAGCGTGAATGCCGAGACGGGCGAGCAGCATGTGCTGATGCGCGAGCATTCCGATCAGTACATCGATCCAGGAGAAACATTCTTCCGCTTCGATAACGAGACCGGGGAGGTCATCTTCACGTCTGAGCGCGACGGTTGGAACCACATCTATCTGCAGGATGGAAAGGCCGCGCAGTTGAAGAACCAGGTCACCCAGGGACCCTGGGTGGTCCGCGAAATCAGCTATGTGGATGAGAAGGCACGCAAGGTTTATTTCCTCGCCTGCGGACGCGAGAAAAATGAAGATCCTTACCAAACTCATCTCTACAGCGTTGGTTTTGACGGCAAGGGACTGACGCTGCTGACCCCGGAGAACGCCAACCATTCCGTCAGCGTCTCTCCGGATGGAATGTACTTCGTGGATAATGACTCGCGTCCTGATCTGCCTGGCGAATCGGCCCTCCGCCGGACTAAAGACGGCTCGGTCGTCCGCGTGCTCGAGAAATCGAATGCCGCGGAATTGCTAGCTACGGGCTGGAAATTCCCCGAGCCGTTTCACGGGACCGCTGCTGACGGCAAGACCGATCTCTACGGCCTCATTTGGAAGCCCTCGAATTTTGACCCCGCAAAAAAATATCCCATCGTCGAACAGGTTTATACCGGGCCGCAGGACTTCTTCGTTCCCAAGAGCTTCGCCGGTGCGTTTCGTGGCTCAGAACAGTCCGTTGCGGAACTCGGCTTTATCGTCGTGATGATCGACGGACGCGGCACTGCCGGGCGGTCGCGCGACTTCCACCTGTTTTCGTATCGCAACCTGGGAGGAGCTTTTGAAGATCACGTGGCTATGATCAAGCAGATGGCGGCGCGCTTCCCGTACATGGATGCCACTCGGGTTGGAATCTATGGCACATCCGCCGGGGGCTATGGCGCAGCGCATGCCATGCTGGTCTTTCCCGATTTCTACAAAGTCGGCGTCACCATCTCCGGAGACCATGATGCCCGCCTCGATAAGGCGTGGTGGAACGAACTCTACCAGGGTTATCCAGTGCAGGAGGACTATATCGCCCAGTCAAACGTCACTATGGCGGACCACCTGCGGGGACATTTACTGATCGTCCACGGAGATATCGACGAAAACGTCCACCCGGTTGAGAGCATGCGTTTCGTCGATGCTCTGATGAAGGCCAACAAGAATTTCGACATGCTCTTTGTGCCTAATATGTATCACGGAGAAGGCGGCAACCTATACCTGGTACGCCGGCGATGGAATTACTTGGTGCAGAATCTGCTGGGGGTGACGCCGCCGTCCGATTTCGAAATCAAGGTGGAGAAAGACCCGCTCTTCAACCGCCGCCGTTAGAGGCGCGGGTCTCCGTGTGCTGATTCGACGCGACCCTGCAGCGCCACAATCCAGACACGGCCGTCTTCAGTGCTTACCGCTGAGTTCGACCCACCTGATCTCACTCGAGAGCGGTATCACAAATGCGCCACGTTCAGATGGCAAGAGTGTCGTTGGACGGTATTCTCCGATGCCCTTTACTTTCGCCGGTTGCTCAATTCGAAGTCTTGCCGCCGGAGTGAACTGATCGGCAGGGGAAAGCCCCACGCGAACCACCCCGGTCTTCGGATTGAACTCCATCCGATCGAACGTGCCGGCATCGAGCGTCAGCCAGAGTCCGAGCGGCGCAATGTAAATCCGGCTTCGGCGCGAGTCGAGTGGGGTAGCACTCACCGTGTTGCCTTCCACCTTCAGGTTGGCTCCAAATGCGACCCATCCGAACTGCGGATGATCGACGATATACGTAGCCGTGTTCCACGCGTGTCCAAAAAAGTTCGGCCCGTTGTCGCCGGAGACCGGGTCCGGCCTGAGCATGTCGGGAAAGGAATGAAAGGCAGGCGCCATGAACCCTTCCTGATCTATGTCAGTCAGCGGTCCCATGGCGCCGCCATATCCCACACGCAGAAGGTAAAAATCGTCGGGGTGCTCGCGGTATTCCGTCAGCAGGGGAATCGCATTAAGTCCTGATCCATAGTGATGCAGCTGCCGCTCCAGCCGCTGATACTTCGCCGCGAAGATGAAGTCCCAATAACGCCTCGCGCTGCCGTTGTATCCCCAGTGCGGAATTGCCGGGTCGTAGCCGAGAATCGCATTCAATGTGACTTCGGCTTTATCTTCGTAGCCGAAATATTTCGTCCACGCGTAAACCTCCTCTTGCCCGGTCGAGTCCCACGGCATCTCGCTGCCGAAGGGATAGGCTTGCTTCTTCCAGCGCTCAGCGCGTTCGCGCATCCTGGCTTCCAGGTTTGCAGCTTCTGCCTGCATGCCCTCGCGCTTGAGGTCTTCAAGTATCTGGACGAATATGGTGCCTTCCATCTGGCCGAAGACCGCCAATTCCTGCGCGAAGTTCGTCATCGCGACGGATGTCTGATACGCCTGCTTCAGGTACCACTCCCAGGGACGATTTGTCGCCAGGCCCTGGTGGTTTCGTGCCAGACGATAAAGCACCCAGTAGGCCGCCGCCACGTGCGGGTAATCGTAAGACCGATCCACGGCCTCCGATGCCTGCTTGTTCCAGCTGGTCCAGCTCGTCCAATCGAGATCGCTGCGGTAGTAATTCGGCGGCAGTTGGTCGGGCTGGTAGTAAAAAAGACTCTTGCGCACCCCATACTGCCGGGCCCCATCGTTGAACTGCAGCCTTCCCCACACCACGCCATCTACAAACTCCTCGAGCTTTTCGACTTCTTCCTTATTAGGTTGATCGAACTCTTTCATCATGGCGGCGAGCCATGATCCGGCGCCGCCCTCGTCGCTGAGGCCCGCCATCCACACCCGGCTGTCCTGCAGCACCGGCTGATTGGTCTCACGATCGTAGGTGATCACCGAGGGAGCGCGATGAAATGGATCATTCGCATCGGTAAACCACTGGCGCGTAGTCAGGAAGTGCCCCAGGTCCGAGACCACCTGTGCCTCCGGCTTGGTCACAAAATACTGGATCGTCTGCACCAGGCCATCCGCATAGGTCACGGTCAGGCGCGAACGCCCCCATGCTCGCCCTCTTAATTGATACGACGCCCAGCTGCCCCGTGCGGCATTTCCCTTTTGCACGCTGATAGACTCGGGAGGTTCGACAGAAATTGATTTCACCGGCTTCGGGTACTTCAGGAAGAGGTGGGCGTCAACATCGGTGGGCAGCACGTAACCGGGAATGCCTACCGCGACAGGCCGGCCATTGGCTGCGAGTGTCGCGTCTATATCACGAATGGAACCCGAAAGCAGAAACTTCAGCGCATAAGTTTTCGATTCTCCCGGGAGCAGCGTCACAGAAGTCGGCGGGTTCCACTCCGGCACACCCTTCCATTCGTTCTCCGCATAAGCCTCACTGTGGACCATCCACTGGTAGAAACCTTCGAACGTGATCCCGCGCGGTGTGGGATCGGTGAACACCGGCTTAGCTCCCCACAACCCGGGCCGGTCGAGGATGGGGTTGTAGGCTTCGAACGGTGTTTTATCCTCAGGAACAACCAGCAAAGCCGGACCGTGGCCATTCAAACGCGTCACCTGAAGATACCCGGCATCCATCCCGATGTACGGGTCGTAGAAAGAACAAACGGCATGCGCCTGCTCGAGCGAGCGGTGGTTCAACACGTTATTGAAGATCATCGGAATGCCGAGCGCGCCAACGGTCACGGGCTGACGGCTTTCGTTTTTCAGAGTGAATCGTAATACCAGCTTCCCGTTATCGAGTTCCCAGGCGCGCGTAATCTGCAGCGGTATATCGGAGGGCAAAGTAGGGGCGAGGTTCGCTGCGGCCATTACCTGACCGGATGCCGGTAGAGGTGTGACCGGCTTGCGCGCCGCCGCAGTCGAATAGTTCTTCCACTCTTCGGAGCTGCCGGTGCGCAAGCGAAGGGTGATGTCGCCGAGATGAAAGTAGCCGTTCTCAGATCTTTCCACCAGCAGGTCGCCCGGGGTGAAATCAAACCCGCCAGCTCCTTTCGGCTTCAGTGCGGCCAGGGTTTGCGAAGAGCGTACGAGCGTCAGCTTGAACTCCGGCGTTTCGAAGTCGATTGATCCCTGTTGCAGCATCGCACCCGGCGCAGCGGGAGCAGTGTCTTTCTGGTTCTGCGCATAGGAGGGATTAGAAGAGAGAAGTAGAAACAGTAAGACCGGAAGCAGCAAACGCCACAGGCGCAGGTGTCGAAGCCGACGAACACCGCGCTCGAGCAAGAGGAATGGTGGTGTTTGCTTCGGCAAAACGCTACGAGTGTATACTGTATCCATTTCTGTTTACCAGCCCGAAAATCTTGAACCGACCTGGGCGGCCGGTTGGAGGCCGAACCAGATCAATTTACCGCAGCGCCGCAATCCACCGGGCGCTTATTCGCGATCCTGCAGAAGCGGATCATTGGGAGGACGAGGGCAATCATGGACCGCCGTGACTTTCTGCAAAAACTGGCTGTCGCAGCCGCCGCCATCGAAGTTCTTCCCGCGGGAGTCTCCGACGCTCAAAATCCGCCAACGAAAACCACTCCTCTCTCACCTTCTGAGCCAGTGGACCTCAGCGGTTTTCAGCTCACGGCCGCGTTTACCACCAAAACTGGCGGCTGGAAAGTCTATGAAGACTGGAACTCGCGCGAAGGCGCGCTCGTCTTCGTCTCCAGCCGCGGGGAGCAGATTGTTCTCCCGAAGTCCGCCGAGGCCTCATTTCCTGAAGCCGATCCACCTTATCTCGGGTTGAGCTTAAAGGACATTGGCATGGAGTCGCGCGATCTGCTCGCGGAGCGCTTGCTGGAAAAGGGAGATCCTGATCCGCAAATGGTGAAGTCAGCCGCGCCACCGTTGGCCTCTGCCGATAAAGATGGCCGCCGATGGACTACTTTCGTAGGCACGAAAGAAGCCTACGATGTCGCGCCGGTTTACTACGGGGGCAGCACTCGAACCTATCATCCCATCCAGTATTCCTCCGAGTTGCATCAGGCGACCGAAAAAAATCGGGTGTACGACGGCCTCGTTGGCGGCTGGATGCCGGCCGCCCGCAAAGTCATTCCGGTCTCGGACAGCGAATTTTGGGAGATCATCGTTTTCGGCGATGTCGATGCCCATGACAAGTTCATCGTGCAAACCTGGCATCGCACCGCGTTGATCAAGGACGGCAAGATTGCCCAAGCGGTTTACGGCCACAGCTACCCCGCATTCCCGCCCGCGCGACAAGACCCCAAGGCCGAAGAGTTCTACCGGGCGCTGCTCGCATTCTGTGAGTACTGGCAACGCCAGCTCAACGACTTCGCTCCGGCAAAGCTACCGGACCGCGCATGGATCGACATGTCCAGGCACGCGTTCGCCAAAGACCTGATGACGCGCCCTGGAGGCGTCTATCCAAAATACGGAGCGGTGGATCGCGATTATGCGGGCTCCGAATACGACGGCTTTCAGGACATTTTCACCAGCGCGGTTTACGCCAACCTGGAATGGGGAAGGTTCGAGCACGCCCGCGATTTCATCGACAACTATTTCACCGATTTTGTCGATGCCAGGGGCATGATCAACATGCGCGGGCCGGAAACCGCGCAGTTTGGAATGACGCTGACGCTACTGGCGAAATACTTCAATTACACTCGCGACAGCACCCTGATTCTGAAGCACCGCTCGAAAATCGAAGCCACCGCCAGACTGCTGGCCGACATGCATGATGAAAGCCTCAAACGGCCACCCGACGATCCCGGCCACGGACTCATCCACGGCTGGAGTGAATCGGATTCGTGTCTGCATCCCGATCCCGGCCTGTACTGGAAGCCCTACTACGCCAACAGCGCGTTTGCCGCGCGCGGTTTCAAAGATATCGCTCAAACGTGGGGAGAACTGGCTCACAGCGCATCGCGCCCCGAATTCCGGAAGATTGCAAAGGCCTGGGACGATCGCAGCAAGACCCTCCAGGCGCGCACCCTCGAAAGCATCCAGCAGAACATCCAGCGCGACAAAAACCCGCCTTACATCGGATTGTTTCCGGGAACTCGCCTCACCTTTCGTGAATCATTGGAACAGGAAAAACCTAGTCCACAGCTGTGGCCGCATCGCCCTTATTGCGAACTGTTGCAGGCAGACGTGCTTCCTCGCGATCTCGCCAACCTAGTGATCGACTGCGTGCGCGCTTACGGCGCGACCACCCTGGGAGTCGTCGCCAACGTCTGGGGCTTTAGCCCTGAGGGCCGCGAAATCCTGGGATTCATCACTTACGGCTACGCCCAGATGCTGCTTCGTCTCGACCGCATCGAGGAGTTCCTTCTGTTCCTGTACGCGCATCGCTTTCACGATCACTCTCGCGGCAGTTGGGTGGCGGGAGAAGTCACGAACATCAACGGGGACTCGGCCCTGTTTTGTATGCCGGCACAACACACCATCCCGTTACTCGTACGTTGGATGATGGTGCTTGAGGATTCTGACGAGGAGAAGCTCTATCTCGGGAAAGGCCTGCCGCGCGAGTGGGTGGCTTCGGAAAAGGAAATCTCTATTCATGGCGCGCCCACCCGATGGGGCAGAGTGAACTTCAGCCTGCAATCCAAGCTTGCCGCAAAACGGGTCGAGGCGCGGCTGGAACTCTCCCGAGCGGCTCCCGAGCAGGTGGAACTCAAGTTTCGCTTGCCGGCGCAACTCACGCTGAAATCAGCCTCGGTGAACGGTGCGCCAACGCCGGCGTCAGGAGCAGACGCAACGATCACGTTCGCTCCGAGAGACAAGCGGCAGTTTGAGATTATCGGCCAGTTGCAATAGTCGGAGCTATTCCTCACCCTGCATAGGCCTGGTAACACGCGCCGCCGATGGCATTGGGTTGCGTAGGGCAGCAAAGCTGCGACTTGAGAACTGAAACTTCTGATAACGGCAACAGGCAACTGAATTGGAGGATGGGTAAGCATGCGGCTTCAACTCCGCCACGCTATAGCGATCGCGGCCCTGTTCTTGGGAGCAATGGGCGCTGGTTCAGCGGAGGCTGGTTCGGCAATGGCTACAGGCGAGCCCGATGGCTATCCCGCGTTGGTCAAGCTTTTTGAGCAATGGCGGGAATTCGAACGTCCGGTGATGAAGAATGGTGTTCCCGACTACAGCGCGAGCGCGATGACCGCTAAGGCGGCAGCGCTGTCCCGGTGGCGTCAGCGGCTCGACGCAATCGATCCCAAGCCGTGGCCCATTGCAGAGCAGAACGACTACAAGCTGGTGAAGGCCGAGATGAATGGGCTCGACTTCAACCTGAGGGTGCTCCGCCCCTGGGCGCGCGATCCCGCGTTCTATACGAGCGTGTGGTCCTCCCGCAGCGATGTACCCTCGCGCGAAGCTCCGGTTTCCTACCCCGAGATCCAGCTCTACAACTATCGTTTTCCGCTCGACGCCGAGGCGCAGAAGGACTTAACCGCGAAGATCGGCATGATTCCCGCCTTCCTGGCCGAGGCCAAGGAGAATCTCAAGACGAGCAACGCGCGCGACCTCTGGGTGTATGGCGCGGAGGAACTGCGCAATCAGTCCCGTACCCTGGCTTCGCTCGAGGCGGGGACGCTGACCGTCCACACGTTAGCCGAGCACCAGCACGCCGACTTGAGCGGCGCCAGCCCGGATTTGCGCGCCGCCGTGAGCAGCGCCCGCACGGCGACCGACGAATTCGTGGCCTGGCTGGTGAAGCTTGCGCCCACGAAGAACGGCCCTTCGGGCGTGGGCAAGGAGAACTACACCTGGTATCAGCAGAACGTGCACTTCATTCCGTACAACTGGGACGAGGAGGTCGTCCTGCTACGCCGCGAGCTGGAGCGCGCGCAATCATCCTTGCGTCTTGAGGAACACAGGAACCGCAACCTGCCTCCGCTGGAGCCGGCTGCCGATGCCGCCGCGTTCGACAAGATGGCGCAGGACCGGGTGGATAAGTTCGTGGATTTTCTGGTGAAGCAGGAGATTATCCCGGATAAGCCTTACATCCGGCCGGCACTGGCGGAAGAGGTCGGCCACTTTGTTCCAGAGGAGCAACGGGTGTTCTTTACCCGCATCACCCACCGCGAGCCCATGGTGCTTTTCTCGCACGACTATCACTGGCTCGATCTGTCGCGTATGCGCGACGAGCCAAACCCGAGCCCAATTCGCCGCCAGGTCCTGCTTTCCAACATTTGGGACAACCGAGCGGAGGGTTTCGCCACCGCCTTCGAAGAGCTGATGATGCACGCCGGTCTGTACGACGATAATCCACGCGCCAAAGAGCTGGTGTGGATTGCCCTGGCCAACCGCGCCGCCCGCGGCCTGGCCTCGCTCTATGTGCAGGCGAATCAATTTACGCTGGAGCAGGCGGGACAGTTCCAGGCGGAATGGACGCCGCGCGGCTGGGCGAGGGCAAAAGACTCGCTTACCACCTTCGAGCAGCTGCTTTATCTCCGGCAGCCCGGTTATGGTAGCTGCTACATCACCGGCAAGATGCTCACCGACGAACTCATCACGGACTATGCCCACCAGCAGGAGTTGGCCGGCAAGCCGTTTGTGCTGCGCGATTTCATGGATCGCTTCAACAATGAGGGCATGATTCCGATTCCCCTGATGGAGTTGGAGATGGTCTCTGGAAACGCTCGGGTCTCAGGGCCGCAGCAGCCCTAACCGGTTGTCGCCGAATTCTCACGGAGGAGCAATGAGCATCTTTAGAAACCACAAAGTTACGCGCCGCTCCCTGCTGCTCTCGGGCTGTTGTCTGGTTCCGGGCATCCGCCTATTAAACGCGCTCGACACGCCGACTGTGGCTGCAACAGATTACGCCGTGAAGCCCGTGCCTCTTACCCAGGTCGATATTCTCGACGATTTCTGGGCGCCGCGCATGGAAGTGAATCGCAATGTTTCCATATGGCACTGCTTCAACAAAATGGAGGAGCCCGACGATTTTGGCAGCCCCAAACTGATCGAAGCGGCGGCTTACATGCTGGCCAAGCGTCCTGATCCCAAGCTCGAGGAATACGTGGATCAAGTGATCGACAGGCTGGTGACGCAACTGAACCCGCGCCTTACCGATCCCCATAAGGCGGTTCGCGTGCCTGGTCATTTCCTGGAAGGCGCGGTCGCCTACTATGCCGTTACCGGCAAGCGGAAGATGCTCGATGCTGCGCTCGAAGACGGCAAAGTGATTGATGCGAATTTCGGACCCGGCAAACGAGACTACATCTCCGAACACGAAGGCCAGAAAATCGGATTGCTGGCGCTTTATCGTCTGACCGGCGACGAAAAATATCTAAAGCTCGCCAAGTTCTTCATGGATGGACGTGGCAAAGACGGCTATCCGCGAACCGGAGAATATGCGATTGACCGCACCTACGCGCAGGACCATGAACCGGTAGTGAAACAGGACGAAGCCGTGGGCCATTGCGTGCGCGCCATGTTTTTATACATTCCGCTCGCCGATCTTGCGGCGCTGACGGGAAGGCCGGAATATCAGGAAGCTGCGGACAAGATCTGGGAAGACATGGTCCACCACAAGCTTTATTTGACGGGGAGCATCGGATCCATTCGTTTTCATGAGCAGTTCGGCAGCGCTTATGAGCTTCCCAATCTCAGCGCCTGGAACGAGACCTGTGCTGCCTATGGAAATGTTGTGTGGAACCAGCGCATGTTCCAGTTGCATCAGGATGCCAAGTACATCGATGTGCTGGAGCGGGTCCTCTATAACGGCTTCGCAGACGGCGTTTCGCTCAAGGGAGATCACTTCTTCTACCAGAATCCTCTGCGCTCCTTTGGCAACTACGAACGCTTCGATTGGATCGATGTTCCCTGCTGCCCTCCGAATGTGGTGCGCCTGCTGGCTTCTCTGGGAAGTTACGTCTATGCGCAGTCTTCCGATTCGATTTACGTCAACCTCTTCGTTGGGAGCAAGGCAAAGGTGGGCCTCCCCAGTGGAAGCACTGTCGCAATTCACCAGGAGACTCGATATCCATGGGAAGGAGAGGTCAGCATCCGCATCAACACCGAGCGAGCTGAACCATTCGCCATGCTGGTGCGCATCCCAGGTTGGACACGGAATGAAGTGGTTCCTGGCGATCTCTATGAGTACGCGGACAAGTTTGATGAGAAACCGACACTCAAGGTGAATGGCCAGCCTGCCGAGTTAACAATGGAGCGCGGCTATGCCCGCATCGAACGAAAATGGGCGAAGGGAGATACAGTTCAGTTGCATTTGCCGATGCCCGTGCGCCGGGTGAAGGCCAATGCCCAGGCGCAGGAAGATCGCGAGATGGTGGCCTTGCAGCGCGGTCCGCTGGTGTATTGCGCGGAGTGGCCGGACAATAACGGACACGCCTTAAACCTGATCGTTCCCGAGGACGCCAAGTTCGAGAGCCAATGGCGTCCCGAGTTGCTGAACGGCGTTGAGGTCGTGACCGGCAATGTTGAAGCCTTGCAGAGAGAAGGCAACAGCGGTGAACTGGAGGGGCGGCCCCATCGGTTGGTGGCGATTCCGTATCATGCGTGGTCGAATCGCGGGCCCGGGGAGATGGCGGTTTGGATGCCGGGCAAGCCGGATAAAGCGTGGGTTGCGCCTTTGCCTCCCGATCCCATCCAGGCAGTTCGCTCTTCGGGTGGAGTTGAAAAAGCCTGGACGGGCTACAACGATCAGAACGATGACATCCGCGCCCTTTACGACGGCAAAGACCCGCTCAGTTCCGCCGACGAGTCTTATTTGTATTTCAGGATGCGGCCCGAACCTGGAACCGCGGCATGGATTGAATACGAATTCAAAGCGCCGGCCCAGGTGTCTTCTGCGCAGGTTTATTGGTTCGACGACCGGCGATTCTGCCGCGTACCCGCATCTTGGCGCGTCCTGTATAAAGACGGGAATGCCTGGAAGCCTGTGGCGAACGTTGGGCCCTACATCGTATCCAAAGACAAATTCAATACAGTGAGCTTTTCGCCTGTGACCACGGTTGCCATGCGTCTGGAAGTGGAGCCGGCAACCAAGTTCTATAAAACCGGCCAGATCGGCCCACCGGCAGCCATGTTTCTTGATAAAGACACTCAATGGCGGGAGTTCGGGCTGCTGGAGTGGCGAATCTCGGCTTCATGATCTTTGGACGAATCCGCGCAGGTCATCCCAACAACGTCCTGGCATATGGATGCGCTTCGTACGGTCCCTCCCCGCCCTCCTTCGTCGGGCAAGTCGGGATGACATCGCTTTGAGGCCAGAGGACCCCTCCCAAAACGGATTCCTCAGACAATCTCAAAATCGCCGGCCCGTCAACCCTGCGAGTGATAGTACACACGGTTCCACTTCAGCTCTTTCTTGAAATTCGCGATGGTCGTGTCGCGATCGATCAGCAAGTATTCAATATCAGCTATTTCCGCGAAATCTTCCAGGTGTTGCGCGGTCAGGGCCCGACTGAGGGCGGTGTGATGCGCGCCACCGGCAAGAATCCAGGCGGTTGCTGCGATCTTCAGATCAGGCTCGGGTATCCAAAGCGCACGGGCCACGGGCAGCTTGGGCAGTGGGTGCTCCGGCGGCACCAGGTTCACCCGATTGACGATTAACCGAAAGCGGTCTCCCAGGTCGATGACTGAAGCATTCACTGCGGGTCCGCTGGAAGCCGTAAATACCAGCCGCACAGGATCCGCTTTCCCGCCGATCGAAAGGGGATGAATTTCGGCCGTCGGTTCATCCTCCGCAATCGATGGACAGACTTCCAGCATGTGCGCGCCCAGCACCTGCCCGCCATCTTTCAAGTGATAGGTGTAGTCCTCCATGAACGAAGTTCCGCCCTTCAGGCCGTGACTCATGACTTTTAGGGCTCGCACAAGCGCTGCCGTTTTCCAGTCGCCCTCGGCACCGAAACCGTACCCATCGGCCATCAAGCGCTGCACGGCGATTCCTGGAAGTTGCGCCAGGCCGTGCAAGTCCTCGAACGTATCGGTGAAGGCATTGGAGCCGGTTTCTTTTAGAAAATGCCGCAACCCCAGCTCGATTCTTGCAGCCTCCCGCATGGCTTGGCTCTGCGTCCCGCCCGCCCGCAGCGACTCGGCGACCTCGTATTCTTCCTCGTACTGAGCCGTCAGCTTCTCTATTTCACCGTCTGCCACTTCTTCAACACGACGCACCAGATCTCCGACGCCATAACCGTTCACCGCATAGCACAACCTGATCTCGGCATCGACCTTATCGCCTTCGGTCACGGCCACGTTCCGCATGTTGTCGCCGAAGCGCGCGACCTTTAAGTCTTGCGCATCATGCCAGGCGCAAGCAGCCCGAGTCCAAACTCCAATTTCCGCGTGAACTTCGGCATCTTGCCAGAACCCGACCACGACTTTGCGCCTAAGGCGCATGCGGGCCCCGATGAATCCGAACTCCCGGTCGCCGTGGGCGGACTGGTTAAGATTCATAAAGTCCATGTCAATGTCTGACCACGGGAGTTCCTGATTGAACTGGGTGTGCAAATGCAAGAAAGGCTTGTTCAGCACGCGGAGGCCGGCGATCCACATGCGGGCCGGGGAGAAGGTGTGCATCCATGTGATCAGCCCCAGGCAATTCTTCGAGCTATTCGCATCCAGGCATAACTGATGAATGGAGTCACTGCCGGTCATCACAGGCTTGCACACAATCTTCACCGGGATATTCGGCGATGCGGAAAGAGCGCCCGCGATGGCAATGGAGTGCTTCTCGACATCCTTCAACACTTCCGGCCCATAGAGATGCTGGCTTCCCGGCACGAACCAAACCTCGAGGTTTGCTAGATCAATCATTCAATCCTTTTGGGCACACTTGAGACTCTACGCCATGGCGCACGCGTACCGGACCCATGCATCAGGTTAGCGCACGCCGTCTCCGAGTCGTCGGCGAATTGAGGACCGGCGTACGCGTACAGATCACAGCAGCCAAAAGGCAGCCACGAAAAAATCTGAGACCGGGGCAGGATGCGGTGTGCGTCGTTGAAATCCACGGAGAAATCGACGGTTGCATATTGTATCCATAAAGATGCGTAGTGCCTACTGAATATTGAAATACCTCAAGAGGCGTCAGAATCCGAAACCTGGATCGAGCGCAACTGCGCGGGCGGACCGGAAATGGTGGTGCCTCGCTATGTGTGCAAAGGGGGACTGGGCCGGAAAATGAAAAAAGCGCAAGAGCGGCTCTCGGGTTTGCCGGCCAACGCGACTTGGAGAAGAGATTAGAAACTTTTACTTGACAAACTTTGTGAATACAGTATACAAAACCCGACATCGGTGAGCGCGAAGGGTGCAGAACCGCTCCCCCGAATAACCGAGCCAGGTGAACCTCAAGAGTGAAAATTAACGGGACTGCCCGGGCGAAGGGCAGTACCGCGTGGTATTTGAAGCGACGGCGAACGAGATAGTCATACGCCCGATTTTCGGGCGGCGGTTTCGCTTCCGTCGTGGGGCGGATTCCATCAAAAGAAATTTAGGTCTACGCAGTCGTAATTGAATGCTGGGTCTCGAGAGAGGGGGAATTATGTTCCACAGCTTTTCTCGTCATCGGCTGCCCCATACATTGTTGGGACTGTGCATGCTCATAGGGCTTGGGGCCGTATCAACCTGGGCGCAGATCACCCAAGGAAGCATTTCCATCTCCGTTACTGACCCGAGCGGCGCTACGGTTGAGGCGGCCGACTTGGTGCTTCAAGATCTTGCGACCAACGTAACCAGAGCTGCCACAACCGGATCCGGTGGATCGTACACCTTCGCGGGGCTGCCTACTGGAAACTACAGGCTGACGATTACCAAGCAGGGCTTCGAGAGCCAGGTGTTTGAATCGGTCATGGTTTCGGCGACCCGCGTTACCGACCTCAAAGCGGCGTTGAAAGTTGGCGCCGTGAACCAGCAGGTGGTGGTCAGCGCTGAGGCCGTCCCAGTCCTGGAGACTGCTTCCAACGCCATCACTGGAACCATCGACATGAAGCAGGTCGAAGACCTGCCCCTGAGCGGCCGCGACATCTCCGCACTGTCGCAGCTGGTTCCCGGATACGCCGGCGGCACCTGGAACGGTCTGCCCTACATGGCGACCGGAAACAACGTCGATGGCGTCGTGGGTACGACGCAGCGCATGAAGTTTGCCGGCGCAGCCCAGCCTCTCGTCCAGGCGCGCGTCGAGAACATGGAAGAAATGACCGTCCAGACCGATCAGCTGAATATGAACACTGGCTACGGCATCTCGGACATGCAGGTTAACTTTGTCACCCGCCGCGGCACCAACGCGTTTCACGGGCGCCTTTACGAAGATTTTCGCAATGCCGCTTTGAACGCCAATACCTGGCTGAACGACGCTACCGGCTCGCCGAAGCCCCAACTTATCAGGAACGAGTTTGGTGGCAGCCTGGGCGGTGCAATTATCAAGGATAAATTGTTCTTCTTCGGCACCTTTGCCATGGCGAAACAACCCAGCGGGGCCAACTCCGGGCATTGCGGCACTTGCACCGTGATGAGCCCGACGGCGCAGAGCGGCTTGTTTACCTTTACCTCCGGTGGCGCGCAGCACGCCGTCAATTTGCTTACTGACATCGCGGGTCCTGCGGGGCTGCCCAGCACCGTCAATTCGAACGTCGCAGCAATTTTCGGCAATATCAATGACGCAGTGGCGGCCGGTACCTCAACTCCTAACGCAGATTCCAATCTCGTCGACACAACATTTAACTATTCCACTCCTCTGACCCAGTATTTCCCTACGGCTCGCGTCGACTACAACATGCGCGACAATCTGCGGCTGTTCCTGTCCTTTAACATGACAAAGACCAGCCAGCAGAATTACGATGTGCCTCCATTGCCAGGTTCTTACTATTCGAAATTCGGCGGCAGCGGGAACTTCAAGTACTTCACGCAAGCGCTCGGTTTGGACTGGACGATCAAGCCCACGCTGCTCAACTCCTTCCGTGCCGGCTACTTGTACAACAGCGTTCAGTACGGATATGACCTTACTCCGGCGTGGCTGACGCAGCCCTCCATCAATTTTGCTTATGGCTCCTCCGGCGTTGAACTGAACAACTTACCTGTAGGCACTTACTACCCATTGTTTAACGCGTCCGACAACGTGACCTGGCAAAAGGGCGGTCATACCGTGAGCTTCGGCTTCTCGTTCTTCCGCGAGCAGGATCACTACTACAACTCTCCGGCCGGCTTCCCGTTTATCCATATGGGGCTTGACATCAACGATCCGGCGTACGGGGCGGTTGACAGTTATCTCACCTCACACTTCCCCGACATATCGGACAACGCCTTGACCAACGCCAGGAATATGTACGCAACCTTGGTGGGAAGGATCAACGGCGTCGACCCGGGTGGCGCAGGATTCCCGCTTGATATCAAGACCCAACAGTACTCGAGCAACGTCGGGGCATATTTCCTTGACGAACTCCAGCACGGCACCGGGCTGTTTGTGCAGGACTCCTGGAAAGCCACGCCACACCTGACGGTTAACGCAGGACTGCGTTGGGATTTCGTCAGTCCCTCGAAGGATTTGACGGTGGGCTATCACAGCGCGGACAACGTCGGCATCTGGGGCCCTTCGGGGATTGGGAACATTTTCAACCCAGGCGTCCTTACCACCGATCCCAACGGACTGAATCCGGTCTACCGTGCCAGGTCGAGTGCCTACAACGGGTGGTATAACACTCCTCAGCCTCAGTTGGGCATCTCCTGGAACCCAAGAAAGGACGAGGGCTTCCTGGGTAAACTGCTCGGCGGGGACAGTACCGTTATACGCGCGGGCTTTGGCCTCCGTCGTATGACCGAGCCTTACCAGTTCTTCTGGAACTCGGCGTCTAACGAGGGCTATGCCTTCTACCAGAGCTTCCGTCTATCTCCCCAGGTTCCAGGCTCCCCAGCCTCCCAAGCCGTTGGAGGCTTTTCTGCAGGCAGCTATGCGTTGGGAGACCCGCAGCCGAACGCCTACTTCGTAAGCCCTGCCACCTACCAGGCCATCATCCCCGAATCGCAGGAGACATTCTTCGGTTATTGGTCGGGAGTCAACGGTCTTAACGAGCACATCCGCCAGCCCTATGTAATGTCGTGGAACCTCGGCATTCAGCGGGGCTTGGGCAAGAGCAACGTGCTCGAGGTTCGCTATATGGGCAACCGGAGCGTGCACCAATGGATCGTCACGAATCCCAACGAAGTCAACATCTTCGAAAACGGATTCTTGAGCGAGTTCAAGCAGGCGCAGCAAAATCTGGCCATCAACGCCGCGCACGGAGTTAGCGGCTCGTTCGCCAATAACGGCTATGCAGGACAGGCTGCGCTGCCCATCATGACTGCTGCGGCAGGATCGGACGTAAATGGCTTTATGACCAATTCCGGTTTCGTCACCGACTTGAATAACGGCGCAGCCGGCGGCATGGCCTCGTCGATTGCCGGAAGCGCAACATATTTCTGCAACCTGGTCGGTGGCGCTAACTTCTCGCCTTGCGCCGGGACTACCGGTGCGGGCTATCCCATCAACTTCTTCCAGGCGAACCCTTATAACGCCGGGAAGGCCACCGGATACCAGAATGATATCGGCTACGGGAACTATCACTCCCTACAGGTCGATTTCCGTCAGAAGACCTGGCACGGCATGCAGTTCGATGTGAACTACGCATGGAGCCATGCTCTCGGCGTGCAGCCGAACAACTCCTGGACCGGTTCGTTCAACATGTTCACCATGCGCGATCCCCGCTTGAGCTATGGCCCAACCGGGTTCGATTACCGGCACGTGATTCATGCCAACGGCACCTACGATCTTCCCTTCGGAAGAGGTAAGGCGTTTGTCAACAACAGCGGGATTGCCGACAAGATCGTCGGCGGTTGGTCGGTGGGAACGATCGTGAACTGGCAGACTGGCGGTCCCTATCAGTTGCTGGGCGGCTTTGCCACTTTCAACGGGCCCTATAACACTCCCGTGGGCGATGTATACGGGGATGGCGGCGTGAATCTTAACGGAGCCTCGCTTGCCTCTGCCGATGCCTCCACGGTACGGCGAGTTCCGAACGCGACCTATGCGATGACGCTCAGTCCAAGTTTCATAAGCGCCATTTCGCCGAACACGACACCGGGAGCTTTCGGCGCACACCCGTGGTTGTATGGCCCTCGTACCTTCAGCCAGGATCTGGCGCTCACGAAGAACTTCCAGGTTCGCGAGAATCTCAAGGTTGTGTTCCAGAGCGAGTTCATCAACGTATGGAACCATCCAGTGTGGGCGAACCCGGCAGGTGGCTATAACAGCACCAGCCAGGGTTTCATCCAGAACACCTCGGCGCCGATCCAAAGCCCCACGTTCGGTGAATCGTCGGTCGTACAGGCGAACCCAGCTCAGACTGGTCTGGGCGCGCGCCAGATCGAATTCCGACTCAACGTAGAGTTCTGAGTCTCTAGCTCGAGGATTTTCTTGATTCCGCCTTAACGGGCTGCCATGCAGCCCGTTAAGGCTTCTTTTTCATGGGCGTTCTTCGGCGGTGGCGGATGCTTGGTTTCTCAAACAAGCCTTCAGAAAAGCATGCCCTTCATGATCAGGGTTGGGGTTTAGAGCGAGCCGGGGGGGAAGAGATGGAAATTTGGAGCTATGCGGCAGTGAACGCATTGATCGGTCAGCCTGCGGGCTTGGAAGCGCGGCATGTGCGGATTAGAAGGTCTTCCGCTCGGTTCTCGGCTTGGTCCTTCCTGGCAACACTCTTGATCGCGGCTGCCCTGCTTTTTGCAAGCCCCTCATTGCTGGCGGCGCAAGCCGGTAACTCTTCTACCTCACCTCTAAGCATTTCTCCGAATATCCAGATTCAAAGTTTCGATGTCGAAAAGCAAAAAGTGACGGTGATGGATGCGGCGGCTCACCAGCCAGTCAGCGTAGCGAAGGGCGGTAATTTTGGCGCCTGGACACTGATGGCCGTGATCGGGAACCCCGAAGGCAACCTCGCCGTCTTCGAAGAATTGACCGACCGCCGCGGCAGCATCATTTACGTTGGCAAGCGGGGCGTGGTTCTGAACCTGCCCAAGAGTCTTGAGCCTACCAGCGCCGCGCCCGTCACCCTCTATCGCGGGCGGACCCAGGAAGAAATCGCCGAGTCGGAAAAAGACATCCTCGGCGAGGAACTGCTCGCCGGCACGGCCGATCCCGACTATGCCGCGGTTGCGGCCGCACTTCCTCCGTTGCGCGTGCCCAGTTTTGTCGGAACCCGGCAATCCGACGATAAACCCACCTTCGCCTTCGGCGCCTTCAGCGATGAGATTTACGTTGACCTGGGCAAGCTCTTTGCCGGAATCCGCGATGCCCGGGCGAGGAATGACGTTTGGGAAGGACTCGTCGGGGGCTGGCTTCCGGTGAATCGTTTCGTTTTTCCCACCGGAGAGCGCGGGTATTGGGAAGAGACCATGTTTGCCGAAGAGCCGGGGCACTTCTGGACCCAGCCCGTCTGGTACCGCGCCCTGCTGGTTGATGGCGACCGGCTCAAAGAAGCTCATTATTTCTACCACCATCTTCCGTTCCCGCCGCGAGGCGAGCCATCCGCCGCGGAGTTCTACAACGCCTTGTATCACGTCCATCAAGTCTGGGCGCGCGATCTGAATCCTCCCATGAAGATCGATGTGCCGGACCCCAGCCTCAGGGAATTCTGCCTGCACGCTCTGCTGCTGGAAGAAATCACGCGCGTGGGCGACCATCCAAAATATGGCTATCCTCCGCTGGGTGGGATCAATGTTTTTGGCGGCTATGGCTACAACAATGTGGATACGTTTCAGGACACCTTCAACACCAGTGTGGTGGCATTTGTCGAATGGGGCCTTTTCGATGTCGCGGCACGGTATATCGACGACTACTTCACCAACTCGGTACGCGACGATGGCTCGATCGACACTCGCGGGCCTGAGATCGGCCAGTACGGCAAAATGCTGACCGCGGTGGCGAAATACTATGCCTATTCCCACGACGAAAAGCTCCTGCGCAAGCATGAAAAGAAGCTGCAGGCCATTGTGGACCTCTTTCGTTCGCTGCGAAAACAATCGAAGGAAGTTCCCCCCTCGGACATTACCTACGGCATTATTCGCGGCTGGTCGGAGCATGACAGCTCGCTAAAGATCGATCCTTACCGCTTTATGCAGCCCCATTTTTCCAACAACGCAGAAGCTGCCAGGGGATTCCACGATCTGGGTGAAGTATGGGTCGGAATGGGCCGGAAATTCCGCGACACTCATCTCGAAAAAGAAGGCCGCACCATGCTGCAGGAATCATTGGAGATGAAAAAGGACATGGACTCGGCCATCGAACGCTCGATCGATCGCAGCAAGGAACCACCCTATGTACCGGCCGTAGCCGGCGATACTCCGACATACGGCAAAGACCGTGCATACGTAGAGATGCTCGACTCCGCAGAATTGACGGAAAAGCAGGCCAAAGCGGTCACAGATTCGCTGGCCGCCAGGGGTGAGTCGCTCTTCGGACTTCCGAGAGGGGGCCACTACTACAACGGATTTCTGGCTTATGGGCCCGCCTACGCCCAGCTCTTTTATGACTGGCCGCGGGAGTTCCTGCTCCTTTACTATGCCCACCGATTGCACATTTATTCGCGCGGAAACTGGACTGCCGTGGAAGGCGCCCGAATTGATGGCACACTGGAAGGTCCCTATTGCACTCCTTCCGAAGTCGGCATTCCGACCTTCACCAAGTGGATGCTAGTGTTTGAAAACCCGGATGATCCGGTCGTCTGGCTCGCCAAAGCCACGCCGAGGGTCTGGCTTGAACAGGGGAAAACCATCGCGGTCACGGATGCACCGACCCGCTTCGGAAATGTGGGTTACGAGCTGCACTCTGACATTGACCACGGAAAAATCTCTGCGGTCCTGCACTTGCCGGAGGGTTATCAAGCGGCCACCAGGCTGCGCTTGCGCGTGCCCGGCGGCAAGGTACTTCGCAGCGTAACGCTCAACGGCGCTCCATGGGCCGATTTTTCACCCGGGCAGGAAGTTGTGAACATCCCGTCAGGACGACAGGGCAAGATCACGGTGGAAGCCTCCTATTGACGGTCGTTCCGGGTGATGAGCGTTTCAGGCGTTGACCCAGGGCGAACCCGTCGTGAATATAATGGCTTATGAATCTACGCCGCATTGAACTCGGTTTTCCGAAGTTTCGGTGCGCTTTTGTGGTGGTTGCCGCTATTGTCGCCGTAAACCCAGGCGCATGGTTGAGGGCTCAGGTCTCCAGGCCCCAAACTTCCAAGACTCCAGCGGCTGCGGAGTCTCGCACGGCCACGGCAGAGCGTGGCATTACGCTCGGAACCAGGGGTCGTTGCAAAGAAGCGATGCCCATACTGAAGAAGGTCATCCCCAAGCTTCAGGACAAGGACCTGCTGCATGACGCTGTAATGGCACGGGCGCAATGCGGCATGGCTACCGATCAGCGTGACGTAGTCGCCGAGTCGCTTGTCGCGCTGAACCGCGAATTTCCCGGTGATCCGAAAGTTCTCTACATCACCACCCGCTATTACTCCGAGCTGGCCAATCGCACCGCCCAGGAACTGATACAAAAGTCTCCTTCGTCGCCCGAAGCGGAGACCCTGATCGCCGAGGCATTTCAAGCGCAGGGGAGATTGGACGATGCTGCCGCGCAGTTTCGCAAGATCCTGGAGCAAAACCCGAATCAGCCGGGCATTCACTACCAGCTCGGCCGGATCCTCCTCTCCAAGCCCTTGGACCCCGCCACAAGCGAGGAGGCCAGGAAAGAATTCGAGGCTGAGCTGAAAATCAACCCCACCTCACCTGCCGCGGAGTTCATGCTCGGCGACCTGGCGTGGAGAAATCAGAAGGCGGACGAGGCCATCGAACACTTTACCCGGGCGACGCAATTTGACGCCGGGCTGGCGGAGGCCTACCTCGGACTCGGCATAGCGCTCAATGGGGCAGGGAAGTATGAGGAAGCGATCCCACCGCTCAAGAAATACACGGAGATGGATCCCTCTGACCCCGCGGGCTACTACCAGCTCGCCACCGCCTATGCGCGGACGGGAAACAAGCCGGAGGCTGACCGGCTTCTGGCTCTGCAACGCGAGGCCGAGAAGAATAAGCCACGAATGATGACTGTGGGGCCCGCGGACGCAGCCCAACCGCACTAGAACGCCTCATACGAAATAATCGTCGAATCGAGCCTTGCCTAACGCGATGTCATCCCGAATCCGTACGACGAAGGAGGACGGGTGAGGGACCTTACGAAGCGATAGCGGCTTTGCGAACGTCGCTCGGGTCCACGGCTGCCGAGCCTTATGAGATCAGACACTATTGTTGATGTCGAAACTCCTGTCCGCGTCCGTGATGCCGGACGCGGTCGTAAGGTCCCTCACCTGCCCCTTCGCGAGCTGGTTCGGGATGACATCGTGGAATAACCGTCTTTTACTTCCACTTTCCTTCCCCTTCGACGATGGTGATGTACCGGTCGAGGGGCAGGTTGGTGAAACGCTCGGTGGTGCCGCCGGGCTGCGGCCATTTCACCTCGAGCCAATCCACCTTGGTTCGCTGCCCGAGGCCTAGCACTAGACGCGGATCGTGGGCGGCCAGGTAGCTACCACCGCCAAACTTGTAGCAAGCACGCTGAAAGTCGCCGGAGCGGTAGGTGACCTTGGCGCCGACCCCGTCAATATTGCACTTCCGGCCTATGAGCCGGACCCCCAACCAGTGGTTTTGCCGGCCAGCGTTGTTGCGCAGAAGAATGGGCGCGTTATCCCCGACCGAGACCAGCACGTCCACGGAACCGTCGTTGTCGAAGTCGCCCACGGCCAAGCCGCGGCCGGCGATCAGTTTGGAAAAGATCGCGCCGCTCTGCTTGCTGACATTCTCGAAGCCGTTGCCGGTGTTGCGAAACAGCAACATGGGCTCCTCATAGGTCACGCCCTGCACCATCTTTGCCACATTCAGTTCGGGGTGGCCATTGGAGAGGATGATGTCGGGGTTGCCGTCATTGTCGTAATCGAAGAATTTCATGCCCATGCCGCTCAGGTAGAAGGTCTGCGAGGCGATCCCAAAGCGCGGGGCGACGTCGCTGAAAATGTCACCTCGCTCCTGGTGGTAGAGCGAGAACATCTCGTGATCCACGGTGGTTAGAAAAAGGTCGATCTTGCCGTCTTGATCGTAGTCGGTAGCATCCACTCCCATGCCCGACCGGGCGCGGCCGAAGGCGCTGAAACCCACACCCGCGAGCGCCCCAGTCTCTTCGAAACGGCCCTTGCCACGGTTGACCCAGAGGAAGTTCGGCTCCGTGTCATTGCCGACGAAGAGGTCCATCCAGCCGTCGTTGTTGATATCGGCTGCGACAACTCCCAGTGCCTTTCCCAGGGATTGCGCGATCCCGCTTTCCTTGCTGACGTCGGTAAATGTGCCGTCACCATTGTTGTGAAACAGCCAGGAGGACGTCGATTTGTAAACCGTGGGGAGGCAGTACCAGCGTTCGTTGAGAAGTTTGTTTCCACACCAGATGCTCGTGTCCAGCTTTAGATACTGGCAAACGAACAAGTCCAGCCGCCCGTCGTTGTCGTAATCGAACCAGGCAGCGCTCGTACTCCATCCCGGCGCCGCTACCCCAGCCTTCGCTGTGACGTCGCTGAATGTGCCGTCGCCATTGTTGTGGTAGAGGACGCTGTGCGGGTACTGAGTAACGTAGAGATCCGGAAAGCCATCCCCGTCGTAGTCGCCCGCGGCGACGCCCATGCCGTAAGCGTTTCCCGTTACGCCGGCTTTTTGCGTCACGTCGGTGAAAGTGCCATCCCGATTATTGCGGTACAGGGCATTGCGCAGGGGCTGCTTTGGGGTGAAGAAGTCGCACGGCCCACTGTTCACCAGATAAATGTCCATCCAGCCGTCGTTGTCGTAGTCAAGAAAACCGCAGCCGGCACCCATGGTTTCCGGTTCGTTCATGTTGGAAGAAAGGCCCGCTACGTGCGTCCACGTAATACCGCTGCGCGAGGGAGGAATCTCCTCAAAGGCGGGTAAGGCGGGCGCGGGCTTTCCGGCATTGGTTTGAAGGAATAACGTCGGAGGGACGATGCTGCTCAGCCCTGTCGAGGCGAGCGCCCTGAGAAATCGGCGGCGCGAAACCGCGCCCCATTCCCCTTCAGCTTTGGACATGAGCCAGACCCTGTATCTGAAGTTGTCTCATTTTTCATTGCTACTGGCCCGTTTCGGCGCTGGGACTGCCGTATGAGCAACTCGCCATTATCGCAGAAGGTCACAATTGACCGTCTCTGCTACTTCATCACTGCCCTCGAAATGCGCAGCGACTTCGCCTCCTCAACCGGCACCTCGAACGCGAGTTTCTCCGCTCCCCGCGTCCGGAGTTCGGAGTTCTCCATACGCACCCGGTACTCGCCCGGTTCCAACCCCTCGATGGTTACAGGCACACTCTTCACCAGGCCGGTGGTGTCTTCGATTTGCAAATTGACCTCCGAGGTCCTGCGGTCGAAAGTCAGTGACTTGATTTCGCCCCGCCGCAGAATGACCTGCAACTTATCGGGGACAATCAACAATCGCTTGCGCACGCCGTCTTTGGGGAACACGTGGATCTCGTTGGCTTCGTTCTCAACCCGGCATCCATAGCCGACCCAGCCGAAGCTGGGATCGTTCAC
>DATJXG010000264.1:0-4477 GCA_035500455.1 Terriglobales bacterium
GCTTTCCTATACGACTTACGCGTATTCCGATCTCAAGGTGGTGCCGGGCAAGACTGTTCTGGTGAACTTCAAAGTGAAAAATACCGGCAGCCGCGCCGGAGCGGAGATTGCCGAAGTCTATGCTTCCCTGCCCGCGGGCACGGGTGAACCGCCCAAGCGCCTGGTGGGATGGAGCAAGGTGAAGCTGAATGCGGGAGAGAGTAAAGATGTGGTGGTGGAGGTGCTGCCTCTGTATCTTTCCATCTTCGATGTGGATCATAACGGCTGGCAATTAGTGCCGGGGGATTACACCCTCATGGTTGGCGGTTCGTCGCAGGACTTGCCGCTGAAGGAGACGGTTAGCCTGCAGTAAGGGCGCGAGAGAAGTTTTTGCCCGAAGTGGCCGTGGCGAGGGACGCGTAAATGCTTTGTTTCAAATGCCGCCGGGCGTGTGCAAATTAGTGCGCAGCGGGAATGGAACGGCTGCGGGAGGCGGCGTGCGATCCGCGATTTTGATCTGGCGCCGAGATCAATCAGGGCTATAATGGCTGCCCCCGCCAGGGGTGCCGCAGTATGCCACGCCTCCGACTTTTTATTGCCGACGAGCAGGACGTCACTCGCTGTGTGCTTAGTTCCCTGCTGACGTCGCGCTCCGGATGGGAGGTCTGTGGCGAAGCCGCGGATGGAGGCGACGCGGTCCGGAAAATCGAACAACTGAAGCCCGATATCGCACTGCTCGATCTTGACCTGCCCGACAAGAACGGATTGGAAGTGGCCCGGGAAATCCTGCAGAATCTTGCATCTCCAAAAATTATTATGCTCACGTCGGCCGAGACCGAGGCAGACGCGCGCAGCATTTTCGCTGCGGGCGCATTTGGGTTTGTAGTCAAGAGCAGGGCTACGCAAGAACTCGCTTTCGCCGTGAAGGAGGTCCAACGCGGGCGCAGCGTCTTCGGCGCGCGCATTGCCGACATGCTGTTGAGAGAACGCCTGGGGGCGAACAGATCCAATGGCTCCAACGCCACGACCGAGCGCGAGCGCGAAGCTCTAAAGCGCCTGGCCGGAGAACTGGCGGCTCCACAGCGCCAGAAGAAACCGCAGAATCTGGCCCATCCGCTACGGATCTACGCGGTCGCGGTCCTGGCCGTGCTTGTCGCGGCGGCCGCGGCATGGCTTACATACACGGACCAGTGGGATCGAGCGTGGCCAGCGTTCCACAAGCTCTCCATGAGTCTTGGATTAAAACCGGATGCAGCTCCGCTGGACGTGGGCAATCCAGAAACGAAGGTATGGATCGACATTCACACCGGGCTGTACTATTGCCCGGGGAGCGACCTGTACGGCAAAACTTCCCGCGGGCGCTACACTAAACAACGCGACGCGCAGATGGACCACTTCGAGGCGGCGGAGCGGAAATCCTGCGAGTGATTGCTTTCCCTAAAGCTCTGTGGCGCTCGCCGCACGGGAGGGACGCCCGCGCCTACATCGCGCGGTTGCTCCTCCTCCTTGCTGTTCTGTTGCTTCCTGGCTGCAGCAAGCAGAACCCCCGGCCGGACCATCCCCGGCTTACCCCTAAAGTGACGCTGATCGATGTGACGTTTCACAGCGCGGCGCTGAGCCGAGATGTGCCTTACCGGGTTATTCTTCCTGCCGCCCCGCTCGCAGGCAGGAAGCTGCCCGTTGTTTATCTTCTGCACGGAGGAGGCGCGGACTTCCACAGTTGGTCGAATGATTCGGATGTGGCCCGCTTCGCGGAAGATGGCTTGATTCTGGTGATGCCTGAGGGCGCGTCTTCTTACTACACGAATGCCGCCGAGCGGGCTGCGGATCGCTACGAAGATTATGTTGTGAAGGATCTGATCGCTGACGTGGAAAGCAGGTTTCCTGCGGCAACGGGCCGTGAGAACCGGGCTGTGGCCGGCGTTTCGATGGGGGGATTTGGAGCAGTGAAGCTGGCCCTGAAACATCCTGAGCTGTATGCCTTTGCCGGCGGAATCAGCTCGGCGCTGGATGTTCCCAGCCGTCCGTTCTCCATCAAGCGAATGCGTCAATATCTTGGACACCGAGCGATTTTTGGGCCGTGGGGCGGCGAGACCCGGCGGGAAAATGATCCCTTCGTGCTGATTCAGTCGGCAGACCCGGAGAAGGTGCCGTTTCTCTTTCTCACTTGTGGAGAGCAGGAAGGGTTGTTGCCGGCAAACCGGCGGTTCGCCACGCTGCTGGGGCGGCGTCATTTTCGTTATGAGTTCCACACCATGCGTGGAGGCCACGACTGGAATCAGTGGAACGAGTGGCTGAGCGCCTGCTTCGCCAGCCTCGAGCAGCACATCGGCGGGAAGAGTTGAAGGAACGGGGAGTAACGAAAAAACTCGGCTTCGCCAACTATTAGCTCACCAAGAGATACGTCGTATACTGCTCATCCGTAATGGCGGTGAATGGCAGCAGGTTCATGGGGCCGCCCGGCGTTTCCACTTGCCATTTCTGCGTGCCCGCCGGCTTCGCGGCCAGCAACTGCTGGCGCGTCACAGTCGGCTTCGCGCTGGTAATGGGAAAGAGCACCAGCGGTCCGCGCAGCACGGCGACTGTCTCCGGGTGCTGCGGGTCGATCGCTTCCAGGCGCACTTTCAGAGGCAGTTCGAGTTGCACGCGGTCGCCGGTCTTCCAGAGGCGGCGAACGCTTGCGAAGCTTCCCGGATTCACCGCAGCGTTCGCGCGCTTCCCGTTAACAGCGAGCTGAGCGCCCTCGGCCCACGCCGGTATGCGGAAATTCATTGTGAACTCCGCCGGGCGGGATGCCGTGATCTCGAATTCGATCTCGCTCTCAAACGGGTAGCCGCTTTTCTGGGTAAGCGAAACGCTCGATCCATCCTGGGTGCAGCGCAGCGTGGAGGGCAGGTACAGGTTTACGTAAATTCCCTGGGGATCGCGGAAGTAAGTATTGATCCGATAATCGGCCGCCACCTGCGGGAGCGTGCCCGAGCAGCAGGGCCAGCCGTGGTCGGAGTACACCTTGGTTCCCGAGAAATTGTAGTCGGAGTAATAGAAGGCGTGGCCGTCCCTCTCCATGGGTTTCGCGCCGAGGACCGTGTTGTACATCATGCGCTCCATGCTGTCGCCGTAGCGGGAGTCGCGGCTCACGCGCAGCAGATAGCGGGTGAGCTTGAAATGGGCGTAGGCGCCACAGGGAGTCTCGAAACTGTGATGGGTGTTGCTGAGGCTGTCGAAGAGATCGTTTGTGTTCGGCGCGCGCAGGGTTTCATCCGGCCCCCAACCTCCGGTGGCGAAGCTCTGCGCCGAGAGCATTTCGAAAGCGTTCCTGGCGGCGCGCAGGTGGCGTTCGCTGCCCAGCGTGAAATACGCCTGCATCGCCGAGGATAGTGAATTCACATAGCTGTAAGCATGCCGGCCGGCGAGCACGTTGCGGCCTTCCGACAGCGGGCCGAAATAGGTTTCGTCCAGATATTGAATTCCGAGGTCACGGTACCGATCTCCCGCCCCGCGCTGATAAGCGAGAAACAGATTCTCGGGCATGGTGTAAGACTCGTCCCAGGTGTAGGACTCGTCAGTGTTGGGGCGCCAGCTGGTGCCGTGTTCCACGGCATGTTTCGGCAGGTGCGGCAACGCCGTGTCGGTCGTGTGTTCGAGGATTCGGAAAGCATCGGGATCGTGCACGAACTGGTGGGAATCGATCAGGCCGCAGACCAGCTTGTCATAGCAGTAGGCGGGGAAGCGATTGTTCTCATAAAACGATCCGGCAATGGTCTGCGCGTACAGGCGATTCAGGCCCAGCACCCGCTCCCGCGTTTTGGCGTCACCGTTAATCGCATAACTTCGCGCCAAGGCTGATACCCACTGCCCGAAAGTGGCAGAGGGAGCGAAGCCGGCGTCAAACGTGCGGTAGTCGTACTTGGGATCGTAGCGGTACCAGCCGCCGATGTCCTCGCCCGGAGCGGGCTGCCCGACCATGAGGCGGAAAGGCTTAAGCAAGGCGTCGTCGCTCAGCGACATAAGGACGGCATGGGTTTCCTGCAGCTGCCGCTCGTGCAGAGGGCTGGCGAGCGAAACATCCGCGTAGCCAAACTCCGCAAGCGGAGCGGGAATGGCAGCGGCAGCCAAAACGCGGGGAAGCCAAGAGCTGGCGCGCGCCGCCCCTGCGACAAGGAGAGAGGTGGAGCTGGCTGCGCACATAAATGCTCGGCGGGAAACGCGAGACGAGAGCATGGTCGCTATTATTATCTCGCGTGGGGCGAGTTCGCGCCAAGACCGTCGGAACCAGCAGAAATGTTGCCGTTCTCGGCGACGGATGCGTTTAGGTTTTGGGAAAATCTCAACACCTTAAATCGCCGAGGTCGCGAAGAACGTCCGCGGAGGACGCAGAGAGAAGCCGTCGCCAGGAACGCGGGGAGTGGGATCGTTATGGCTGCTCGGCGGTCTTCCAGTAAGCCTGGTGGCCAATGTAGTCGTCGTCCGGCAGATTGGCGATGATCAGGCGCTTCAG
>DATJXG010000265.1:0-5724 GCA_035500455.1 Terriglobales bacterium
GTGGCGCTGACCCGGCTCTATGCGGAAGGCAATCAGAAAGAGCAGGCTACAGAAAAGCTGGCCTCGCTGCAGCGGTTGCTTGCCGGCCAGCCTGATGCGGCCCATGCCTCGCAATTACAGGACCTGCGACGGTTGGTGGAGGCGAAATAGCTGCGCTGGAGTCCTGGCGACCCGTTGGCAATAGCTCAAAGCTACCGCACTCTGGTTTCGGCGGCCAGCAGGTCCGCAACGCGTTCGCGGCGGCGGATCAACTTCGCCTTTGTTCCCTCCACCAGCACTTCCGCCGCGCGCGGCCGGGTGTTGTAGTTGGAGGCCAGGGCCATTCCGTACGCACCCGCGTCCAGAATTGCCAGCAGGTCGCCTTCGCGCGTGACGGGCATCTTGCGTCCCCGGGCGAGGAAGTCTCCACTCTCGCAGACCGGGCCTACAACATCTGCGGTTTCAGTCTCACCGGTCACGCCGTTGAGGGTGACGGCCGCGATCTCGTGATAAGCGTTGTAGAGTGACGGGCGCAGCAGGTCGGTCATGGCGGCATCGACTACAACGAACCTCTTTCGGCCATTGGTTTTTCTGTAGAGCACGCGCGTGAGCAATGCGCCGGCGGGGCCTATGATCGAGCGTCCCGGCTCCAGCAGGAGATGCACTTTCAGCTTTTGTAGCGGTGCGATCACGGACCTGGCATAAGCGGAGACCTGAGCGGGAAACTCGGACGGCTTTCTTTCACCTTGCTGATAGTCAATTCCGAGGCCGCCGCCGGCGTCCACATATTGGATCGTGTGGCCGTCGCGTCGCAGATCGATGACCAACGCAGCTACTCGCTCCATGGCTTCGGCGAACGTGGTTACGTCTGTGATCTGGGAACCGATGTGCACGCTCACTCCAGCCGTCCGCAGTGATTTCGCCTGGGGAATCTTGCCGTATAGCGCCCGCGCCTGCCGCACGGGGATGCCAAACTTGTGCTGATGCAAGCCGGTGGAAATGTAGGGATGGGTCCTGGCGGGAACGTCGGGGTTGACCCGCAGTGCCACGGGCGCGACTTTCTTGAGACGGGCGGCGCAATCCGCCAGCACCCACAACTCCGACTCGCTCTCAACGTTGAACAGTAGAATCCCCGCTTTGAGGGCGGCCAGCATTTCCTTGCGGGTTTTTCCCACGCCGGAGAACACGACCTTCCTGGCCGCCGCGGGTTCGGCGAGCAGTACTCGTTCCAGCTCGCCGCCGGAAACTACATCGCAGCCGCAGCCCATGCGGGCGAGCAGCCGCAGAATGCTGAGGTTGGAATTGGCTTTGACCGAGTAGCAGACGGTATGCGGAACGGCAGCGAAGGCACGGTCGAAGGCCGCCGCGCGCCGGCGAATCATGGCGGCGGAGTAAACGTAGAGCGGCGTGCCGAAGCGCTCAGCCAGGCGGGGAAGCGGCACCTGCTCGCAATGCAGAATTTGCCGCGCACCGCCCTCCGGCCCGCGCGTTTTGGTTTTCCTGTAGGAGAAAGCCGGCAGCCTCTCCGGCGGCGTTGCTGGGCGGATCACGGTTGCTGTTCCGCCTCGCCCTTCACCCGCATGGCGACTACGGTCTGATCGTCGAATGCCTCCACGCCGGCGGCGTGTTCGGCGACCTCCTTGAAGATGGCGTCCACCACGCAAGCGGCCGCTTTTCCCGAGCACTTTGAAACGATCTCTTCCAGGCGGCTTCGGCTGAACAAATCTCCGGCCTGGTTGCGGGCGTCGAGGATGCCGTCGCTGAAGAACACGAACATATCGCCGGGCTTGGCTTTGAAGGTGAACTCGTCATAGTCGGCGTCGTCGAACAGGCCAAGCGGCAAGCCGGTGGCTTCGATGATTTCCACTTTGCCGTCATGGCAATAGATGGGGCGCGGCAGGCCGGAGTTGGAGACCTGCAGGGTCCGGTTGGCGTCATCCCACACGGCGTAGATGAGCGAGACGAACTGGCCGTCAATACGCCGTTCACCCAGCGAGTAGTTCACTGCCGAAAGCATTTCCGAAGGCGAGGGCTCCATGGGAGCATGGGAGCGCAAGATGCCCGCGACCAGCGCGGCATAGATGGCCGCGGGCGCGCCCTTGCCGCTGACGTCGCCGATGACGATAGCCGTGCGTGATAGGGAATAGCTGACAAAATCGTACAGATCGCCGCCGATGGCGCGGGCGGGCACGAATTTCGCGGCCAGATCGACGCTCTCCAGCTTGGGCCGCGCCTGGGGCAGCAGGCGGAATTGCAATTCGCGCGCCATGGCCAGATCGCGCTCCAGGCGCTTTTCCTGACGGGCAATTTCTTCGTACAAGCGGGCGTTCTCGATCGCGATCGCGACCTGCGCCGCCAGCGTGGTCACGGTGCGTTTGTGGTCTTCGTTGAAGAAATTGCGGCGAGTATGCTCCAGGTCGAGGACGCCGATCACTTTGTCCTTGTAGATCAGCGGCACCGCGAGTTCGGAGCGGGTTTCCGGGTTCAGCTTGATGTAGCGCGGGTCTTTGCTTACGTCCGGCACCAGCACGGCGTGGCGATGTTCCGCCGCGTGCCCCACCAGGCCGTGGCCGACGGGAATATCGTGCTTGAGGTGGATATTCTCGTGAAAGCGCAGAGAAAACCGGTGCTGCAGCTTTTCGCCGGTGGTATCGAGCAGCAGAATGCTGAACATCTGGTAGTCAATGAGGCGGCTCAGCAGTTCGGCGATGTGCTTCAGCAGTTCGTCGAGGTTGAGAATGGAGGTCAATTCGCGGGCGATTTCGTTGAGCAGCAGCAGAGTCTTCGCCTGACGGCTGGTGCGGGTGTGCAGGCGTGCGTTCTCGATTCCCACCGCCATGCGGGAGGCAATCAAGGTCAGCAGCCGCTTGTGTTCTTCCTGGAAATAATCCGGCTGCTCGGACTCAATGTTGATCACCCCGATGACCCGGTTCTTGACGATCAAGGGCAGCGCCAGCTCCGAGCGTACGCTGGGCACGGCGCCGATGTAGCGGCTCTCCTGGGTGACGTCATTCACCAGCACGGCTTCCCGCCGTTGCGCCGCCAGCCCCGTGACTCCTTCGCCGACCTTGATGCGGATGCGCTCGGCCACTTCCCGCGGGTAGCCGGTCTGGAAGCGCATGTGCAGTTCCTGGGTTTTTTCGTTGAGCAGCAGGATGGCGAAGATCTGGTAGTCGATGACTTTGCGCACCAGTTCGGCCACGCGGCGCAGCGTGGTGTCGAGGTCGAGGGTGGTGTTGACCACGTCCGCTACTTCGAGAAGCAGCGGCTCAACCTTGGATTGCACATCTGGTGTAGTCACGGCCATGGGAACAATTGTCTATGATAACAGCCGTCGGAAATGGTCCTGTGGAGCTGATGTGGACATGTTCTTTGCGAACTTGGCGTCTGTGCAGGGAGAATTTAACCGCAAAGAACGCAAAGATCGCAAAGGAATTCGGAGCGACAGTGGCTTTACACGTCGGGCGGCCGGGAAATCACGTAGATCGCGGGGAGATTTCTATACCTTTCCGCGAAGTCGAGTCCGTAGCCGACCACGAATTCGTCCGGGATCGTAAACCCCACGTAGTCGCCGTGCACGGGAAGTTTTCGCCGCGAAGGCTTGTCGAGCAGGGCGGCAACGCGCAAGGTTTTCGGCTGGCGCGCCAGCAGCATCTTTTTCAGGTAGGTAATGGTCAGGCCGGTATCGAGAATGTCCTCCACCAGGATCACATTCCGGTCGCGCATGGATTGGTCCATATCCTTGGTGAGCTTCACTTCGCCGGTGGAGTCCCAGCCGCTTTTCAATTCCTGCTCGGGGCTGGGCCGGGCGCCATAGCTGGAGACGCCGATGAAATCGAAGGTTGCGTCGAGTTGCACCTGGCGGGCCAGGTCGCTGAGAAAGATAGTTGCGCCCTTAAGGACGCCAAGGAAGATCACGGTCTCGCCGGCGAAATCGCGGGTGATCTCCTTGCCCATCGCAGCCACACGTTCGGCAATCTGTTCCTGCGAAATCAGGACCTTAAGCTCAGTCATGGCGATTCATATTAAACTAGCGGGTGGAGTTTGGCAGCATTTAGCATTTAGCTCTCAGCCTTTAGCTCTTCGGATTCGTGTTTCGAGCTTCTGGCGACTGCTATTTCTGACGACGAAAGTAGCAGCCAGAGGCATGAATCGGTGGGACGGAGATGGCGTGCTGAGCTAAGAAGCTAATGGCTAAGAGCTAAGAGATAAGAGCTGAATCATGAAACTCAACGGCATAAAACTCACCTGGCTGGGCCATGCTACCTTCCGCATTGAAACGCCGGGCGGCAAGACCGTGATCGTTGACCCCTGGATCATGGGCAATCCCGCCTGCCCTGAAAAAGAAAAAGACGTGAAGAAAGTGGATCTTTTGCTCTGCACTCACGGTCACGGCGACCACATCGGCGATGCGGTGGAAATTATCAAGAAACACAATCCTCCCGCTGTCGGCATCTTTGAACTTTGCATGTGGCTGCAGAAAAAAGGGGCGAAGCAGATTTTGCCGATGAACAAAGGCGGCACGCAGACGATTGGCGACATCAAGGTGACCATGGTCCATGCCGACCACTCCTGCGGAATCCAGGACGGCGACCAGGTGATTTACGGCGGCGAGGCCTGCGGTTATGTGATCGACTTCGCCAACGGCCTGAAGATTTATCACGCCGGTGACACGAACGTCTTCGGCGATATGGCGATTATTCGGGAGTTGTATGAGCCTGATATCGTCATGCTGCCGATCGGCGACCTGTTCACCATGGGGCCGCGCGAGGCCGCGTATGCGGTGAATTTGCTCAAGCCGAAGGCGGTAATTCCCATGCACTTCGGAACGTTCCCCGCGCTGACGGGAACGCCGGGAGCGTTGCAGAAACTGGTGCCGGGAGTGGAGGTCGCGGAACTCAAGCCCGGCCTAACAATTTCATAAATCGCCACGATCCGTGTGGGGGCGGGGTTTGCCCCGTCCAGTGAGCGAATCGAGCAGAAACAGCGACCGAAGCGAGCGGAAACGCAGCCGAAGAGAGCAGAAACTGCAACCGAAGCAGGCCGATATCATCCCATCCCAAGGAGACACTCTTGCCTGAAGCTACTCAGACTCGCCCTCAATGGCGCCATGACGGCATTACCAGCGGCGCAGTAGATGACTACCTCTATTCGCTGCTCCCCGCTCGTGACGCGGTCCTGGCCGAGATGGAACAGGAAGCGACCAAGCGCAAGATACCCATTGTCGGACCGGCCGTGGGGCGCGTGTTGCACCAACTGGCTGTGGTGAGCAACGCCAAGTCAGTTTTCGAGTTGGGCTCGGCCATTGGCTATTCCACCATCTGGTGGGCGCGGGCTGTGGGCGAGAGCGGCCAGGTCGTCTATACCGATGGCGACCGCAAGAACGCCAGCGAAGCCGGCGGTTACTTCCAGCGCGCCGGCGTGAGTAAACAAATCAGCGTGAAGGTGGGGGACGCGCTGGAACTGCTTTCCGAGGAAAAGGGACAATTCGACATCATCTTCAACGACGTCGATAAAGAGGATTACCCTCGCGTCTTCCGGCTGGCGATACCCAAGCTGCGCAAAGGCGGCCTGTTCATTACCGACAATGTGCTGTGGAGCGGCAGAGTGGCGCAGAACAGCCCGGATGCAGAGACCAAGGCCATCCTCGAGTTCAACCGCCTGCTCTATGAATCGGAAGAATTGTTCACGACGATTTTGCCTATTCGCGACGGCCTGGCGGTGGCGGTGAAGAAGTAATCGGAG
>DATJXG010000266.1:0-4627 GCA_035500455.1 Terriglobales bacterium
CCCTGAGCAAACTTGGCAAGAACGTCAGCAGTAGCGGGGGCGACCAGCAGAGCGTCAATGGTTTGCGCCACTGCGATGTGTTCGACGGCGGAGTCGATATTGGGCTGCTCGCCGCCGGCAGCGAACATATCGGTGATAACTTTTTCTCCGGAAAGTGCGGCGAAGGTCAGCGGTTGCACGAACTGCTGGCCGGCGCGGGTCATGATGACCTGCACCCGGACACCGCGGTCCTGCAGGAGGCGGACGATCTCAGCGGCTTTGTATGCCGCGATCCCGCCACTGACGCCGAGAGCTACTTTCATGAGAGGTTAGGGCTCCGGCTTATTGGATTGATGATCGTTGAGTTTTGATTGCTGATTTTCGACTGCAGCTTGCCGATTGCAGCGCTTTGGGGCGAGGCTGCTTTATCACAAGTTTACAATTCGCAGGAGCTTGCCAAACGAAAACCGCAATCGCAAATCGACAATCCTCAGGCTTCTCCGACCGCCTTGTCCAGGGGCTCGCTTACGGCTTCCGGTTCAGCTTTGGGCAGTTCGGGAATCAACCACTTCACCTTGCCGGCGCGGATTTCGTCCTGGGCGATGCGGCAGGGCTTACGCGAGGGAGTTTCGATCACCGGCGGCGCCCCCCCCTGAAGCTGCCGCGCCCGGCGCGCCGCTACAAGGATGTAACGATAATTACTGTCGAACCCATCCATTAACTTCATGAGTGTTCTCCCCTGCTCTAATGCCAAAGTGGCATTCCCCAAGGTTCCACGGGCATCGGGCCCCGGAACCTGGCTGGAGTTTCTGCATTCTCAGCCACTGGCGCTCGCCCCACTCCGCGGCTTGCGAAACGACGCCAAAATCGGCTGCACCCGCTGCTGCACGTTGGCCAAGCGAAAGCACCTGGCCTTCTCCGCCATTTCCGACTCGACGGCAGATGGCGGAACGCCGGAGCGCTTCAGCCTTTCTGCCAGCAGGATCGCTTTCAGGCCGTCCACCGAGTCGTCCAGGCGGTCATTTACCAAAATATAGTCGTATTTGGAGTAATTCTCAATCTCCCGGACGGCCGTGGCCAGGCGGCGCTGGATCACTTTTTCGTCGTCCGACCCGCGGTTGCGCAACCGGCGTTCCAGGGTCTCGAAGTCGGGGGGCAGGATAAAAATGCGCACCGCATCCGCCAGCTTCTGCTTGACCAGCTCTGCGCCCTGCACGTCGATGTCGAGCAGCAAATCGTTGCCGCTGGCTTTGGCATTTTCGAGAACCCGCTGGGCGGTGCCGTAGTAGTTGCCGAACACGTCGGCATACTCCAGAAAGTCACCGTTGCGCACCATAACCTCGAATTCGGGCCGGGGCACAAAATAATAATCGCGGCCGCCATGCTCGCTGCCGCGCGGAGGACGGGTGGTGTAGGAGACGGAGAAGTCCAGCCCGGGCACGAGCTTGCGGATTTCATTGACCAGCGTGGATTTGCCCGACCCGGAAGGCGCGGAGACGATGAAAACGGTAGTCATTCGATGTTCTGCACCTGCTCGCGCGCTTTCTCGATCTCCGATTTGATGGCCAGGCCGAGTTCGGTGATCTTCAAGGCTTCGCCCGCCAGGCCGCTGGTTTTGGAAAGCAGCGTGTTGCCCTCGCGGTTCATCTCCTGCAGCAGGAAGTCAAGCTTCTTGCCTACCTCGCCGCCTTGCTTGAGCAGGTCGAGGAAGTGGCCGACGTGGGTGTCGAGCCGCACCAGTTCTTCCTGAATGTCGCTGCGATCCACCAGCAGCGCGGCTTCCTGCAGGAGGCGCTCGCCGTCCACCTGGCCGCCGATCAACTCCTGCATGCGGGTTTTGAGCTTCTCCAGATAAGTCTGCAACATGGCGTGGCGAAGCCCCTCGACCTCTTTAGCCGCCTGGCGGATGTGGTGCATTCTCTGCTGGAGTTCGCGCTCGATGCCGCGGCCCTCTTCGTCGCGCATGTGGTTCAGCGCCTGCAGGGCGGTTTCGGCTTGGGAGAGCACCGATTCTTCCAGTGCGCCGTCGGTGGCGGAAGCGGCCGCTTCCAGAGCGCCGGGAACCCGCAGCGCGGTGTTCAAGTCCGGCTCGGTCGCCAGGCCAAACTCGGCCGCGGCGGCACGGAAGGCCTGCACATAGCCGCCAACGATCTGCTTATTGAGAGAGAAGCCCTCGGCGCCGGCCCGCACCAGGTTGAGGGAAAGCTCCACGTGGCCGCGTGCCAGTTTTTCCTTGAGCAGGCGGCGCAGCTTCATTTCCAGGCCGTCGGCATCGGAGGGCAGGCGGAAGTGCAGGTCGAGAAAACGGTGGTTCACTGACTTGAGCGAGAGCGTAAAGCCAAGCTCGTTGCCTGCCTGGCCTTTCACCTGCGCGAAGCCCGTCATGGAGCGGATGGACATGAAGAATTGTCGACTGCTGGTAGCTGATTTTTCGATTGCCGATTTGACTGATAAGCACGCTGGTTTTTAAATCAGCAATCAACAATCAGCAATTTCTTTACGCGTCCACAAACTGCAAATCATACAGCCGCCGGTAGGTTCCCGGCTTGTTCATCAGTTCGTCGTGCGTGCCGGCGTCGGCGATGGCGCCGTTTTCCAGCACTACGATGCGGTGCGCGCTGCGTACCGTGGACAGGCGGTGCGCAATCACCAGCACGGTGCGTCCTTCCATAAGATTCTGCAGCGCCGCCTGCACCAGAGACTCCGATTCGCTGTCGAGAGCCGATGTCGCCTCATCGAGAATAAGGATCGGAGCGTTTTTCAGCAAGGCGCGGGCGATGGCGATGCGCTGGCGCTCGCCGCCGGAGAGGCGCACGCCGCGCTCCCCGATCATGGTGCTGTAGCCCTCGGGCAGGTTCATGATGAAATCGTGCGCCCGGGCAGCCCGGGCCGCCGCCTCAACTGCCTTCTGCGAAATTCCGGGCTGGCCATAAGCTATATTGTTGCGCGCGGTGTCGTTAAAAAGCACGGTCTCCTGGGTAACCACCCCGATCTGGGAGCGGAGTGAGGGGAGGGTGACATTCCGCACGTCCTGGCCGTCAATCAACAGGTTGCCGGCGGTGACGTCAAAGAAGCGGGGGATCAGATGCACCAAAGTGCTCTTCCCCGCGCCGCTTGAGCCGACTACCGCCAGCACTTCGCCGGCTTTGACCTCCAGGTTGATGTCCTGAAGAGTCTCCCTTCTTCCTTCACCATTGTTCTCGTAGGAGAAGCAGACGTGCTCGAAACGGATACTGCCGGAAAACCGGGGCAGGGGTTTGGCGCCGGGTTTTTCACGGATGCTGTCTTCGCTATCCATAAAGCGAAAGATCTCCGACGACGCCCCGAGGGCCTGCTGAAAATTGTTGTTGAACTGGGCGAATTTTCGCACCGGATCGTAGAGCTTGAAGACGGCCACGATGAAGGCCAGGAAGATTCCCGGAGTGAAGGCGCCGTGAACAATCTGGTCGCGACCGAGCAGCACCAGCAGGGCGATGGCGATGGCGCCGAAAATATCCATCAGGGGCGAACTGACGGCGGCGGCCGCCACCGAGCGCAGATTGGCCGAGAACAACCGCTGCGCCGCGCGGCGGAAACGCGCGATCTCCCACGACTCCATGCTGAAGGCTTTGACGATGCGGTTGCCGCTGATGGTTTCCTGCAGAATGTTCTGCATGTCCGCCAGTTTGTCCTGGCCGCCGCGCGTGGTATGGCGGACGCGCCGCCCGATTTTCCCCGCGGAATAGAGAATCCCGGGCACGAACAGCAGCAGCAGCCAGGCCAGCTTTCCGCCCAGAACCACCACCACCGCGGCGGTGAACAGGAAGGTAAAAAACTGCTGCAGAAATTCCGCCAGCACGCTGGAGAGTGCGTATTGCACGCGCTCGATATCGCTGACGATGGTGGAAATCAATGTGCCGGTGGTATGCCTCTGAAAGAACGCCGCCGAGCGCTGCAGGATGGAGTCATACAGATGATTTCGCAGGTCGGTGATCAATCCGAAGCCGGCGTAGTTCACCAGGTAGGTGCCGGCGTAGTCGCCAATGCCTTTGAGCACGGTCGAAACCACCAGGGCATAAGCCACGATCGTCCAGGCGTTATGGAAGTGCGAGGGAACGAAACGCTGCAGGTAAATCGAGTGGTTGGTGCCGGGGATGGTGAAAAGGCGAATGTTGTCGGAGCCGGTGGAGGGATTGAGTACCCGATCGAGAATGGGCCCTACCAGCAGCAGGCGAAATGCGTCCAGCAAGCCCACGCCCGCCAGCAGCACCACCGACGAAATCAGCTGCCACCAATAAGGCCGAACATAGCGCAGCAGGCGTGTGAGTTGCCTCATCGGGGGGCTCCGGGGCAGTGGTCTGTCGTCCGGCAGTCGTCAGTCATCCATCGTCGGTCTTTGGCTAAAGGTACCGATGCCGCAAGTGTACATCGGAGTCGCGAGACGGAGAATCCTGCAGGACCCATACGCAGTTAGCTGCCGACTGAAGACCGACGACTGACCTACTGCTTCGGACTATCCCGATGCACCACCTTCATGCGATACCCGGCCTTCTTCAGGCGCTTGCCCACTTCTTCCGCGATCATCACCGATCGGTGGCGGCCGCCGGTGCAGCCGAAGGCGATGGTCAAATAGCTCTTTCCTTCGCGGATGTAGTGCGGAAGAAGATAT
>DATJXG010000267.1:0-8414 GCA_035500455.1 Terriglobales bacterium
GGTTTCGGCGGCCTGCCGGGCGAGCGTATAATTTTCGCTGTCATCATGCCGTCTGCGCGTTACGCCTTAGTCACTTATGTAAAGGACCCGGTCGGGGAATTTGTCGAGCGCCTGCGCAAGGAACTCCATCCGGAGCTTCCCCATCTGGCGGCCCATGTCACCCTGCTGCCGCCCCGCAACCTCCACGGAACGGAAAAGGAAGCGGAAGAAGTGCTGGCGGAAGTCTGCAGCGAGGTCGAGCCCTTCGAAGTCTCCATGGGGGAAGTCGAGACTTTCATCCCCGCCACGCCGACCGTGTTCATCCGCGTAGGGCACGAAGCCTACCGCATGCGCGAACTGCACGACCGCCTCAACCGCGGCGCCCTGCTCAACCGGGAAGAATGGAACTACATGCCCCACCTGACCATCGCCAAGATGAGCACCGAAGAGCAGGCGCAGCATGCCTACCTGGTGGCGCGGCGAAAATGGACGCGCTATGAAGGCAGCCGCTGCATTCAGGTTCGCGCGTTGACCTTCGTGCGGGAAGAGGCCGCGAATCACTGGGTGGATTTGGCGGGCTTGCCGCTGGGACGCAGTCTGGTCTCGCGGCTTGATGGTTAAACCCCGCGTTTTTCGGCCTTCCTGCCGCTGTTTCCGCGTTTCTTCGGGCTGACTTCCGTCACCTCCTGTCTCGCCAAAGTACATGTATCCCCGTGCGTTGCCATCCCGGGTACGCGGGCGTACATAGGTAATGGATCACACGCTTTTCCACCTCCCCGGAATCAAAAAACCAGCCGAAGGAACGATATGCAAATCGGTGTCTATGGATCGGGGTATCTGGGGACGATTATCTCCGCCTGCCTGGCGGACTTCGGTACCCCCGTGACCTGCTGCCATCCGGACAGCTCGCGCATGGTGGAGATGGCCCAGGGGAATGTCCCCTTCTACGAGAAAAACCTGAACGAGGTGATCCGGCGCAACGTGCGCTGCGGGCGGCTGGTGTATTCCACCGATATCGAGTCTTTTGCCCGCAAATCGCAGTTCATTTTCCTGGCGGAAGATACGCCGCGGCAGCTCGACAGCCTGGTGGTCCGCATCGCCCGCCTGGCTCCGAAGGCGACCATTCTTTCGGTGATTACGCCGGTCGCCGTGGGCACCGCCACTTCCCTGGAAAATTGCCTTCGCGAGGAGAAACTGGAGGCCACCATCGTCTCGCAGCCGGTGTTCTTTACTCCCGGTTGCGCCGTCGAGGACTTCAACTGGCCCGACCGCATTCTGCTGGGGACTTCTTCCAACGAAGCGGTCCTGATCGTAAAGCAGATTTTTCATCCCCTGGTGATGCGCGGCGTGCCGGTGATCGTAACCAACCACGAAACTGCGGAACTGGTGCGCCAGGCGAGTACCGCGTTCGTGGCCACCAAGATTTCCTTCATCAACGAGATGGCGTCATTGTGCGAAAAGGTGAGCGCGGACGCGGTGAATCTTTCCCTGGCTTTGGGCCTGGACAAGAAGATCGCGCCCCGCTGCCTGCAACCCGGCGCCGGCATGGGCGGCCTGTTCGCCGACTCCGATATGGATTCGCTGGTGGAATTGGCCCGCGCCAAAGACATCACGCTCAGCGTGCTGAGCGCCGCTCGCGAGGTGAACCACGGTTTCGCCGACCGCATGGTGGAGAAAATCTCCACCATGGTCCATCCCTTGCAGAACAAGAATGTCGGCATACTCGGCCTGGCGTTCAAGCCCAACACTAATTCCGTAGCCGGATCGGGAGCCATGCGCCTGGCCCAGAGCCTGATCGCCAAAGGGGCGCGGGTGCGTGCCTACGATCCGGTGGCGATTCCCGACGCCCGCATGGAACTGAACGGCACGGTGCAATACTGCGAATCCGCGTACGCCGCCGCCGAGGGAGTGGATGCCCTGGTCGTCGGCACCGGCTGGCCCGAGTTCCGCGGCCTGGATTTCGACCGCATCAAGCACCTGCTGAATCGCCCCCTCATCGTGGATACCAAGAACCTGCTCGACTCCACGCGCCTGCGCGCCCTGGGATTCGAGTACGTAGGCATGGGCCGGGGATAGCAGGGAGCGCGCACCGCTTCCAGTCGCCTCCCTGGCTCTGCTCGACACCGCCTGTTTTCGCGTCTCCTACCTCAACGATGAAAACCCGCAGTGTGGCAGGGACCCCTGTCCTCTATCACAGCCTTCCGCAGAAGCCCCAGTCAAGAATTTCATCGCCAAATCCGTGTGCCGGCGATCACTTCCACGAGTGACGTTGAACACAGTCCGTAGAAGCCCCAGGGCATAGATTTTGGGCGTCCGTAAACGCTCCCGGATTTCGCCCACTCTCTGAAAGGGAGTGCGATTGCGTGAGTGCACAAGCTGTTCTTCTATCGCTTGATTTGACCTATGAGCGAACGGTGCGGGCGAAGCTTGCAGCACGCTTCGCCTCGTGTTGTTGGAGAACCGTGATCTCGATCCCGGATGCAAGTCTCTCGTACGGCTTTCAATACGCCTCACTTCAGGCGGCCACCGGCTGGTTGCCGGCCCGGCTCCGGAGGCAATTCATACATAAATGAGAATCTTCAAAGGAAAATTCATATGAAGAGAATCGTCGTCGAACTATTTAGGCGTGAGACACGCAGTCACTCTTTTGGACGCCTTGCTCTACTGGTCCTCTGCGTGTTCCTGCTGGGTCTGCCCGTCCTGTATGCGCAGACTACCGGCACATTGCTCGGCACCATTTCCGATCAAACCGGAGCTGTGATTCCTGCCGCGAAGGTCTTGTTGTTGAACGAATCCACGGGAGACATGCGGCAGACCACGGCAAACGAGGTCGGCCGCTTCACCTTTGCCGGAGTGCTTCCCGGCACCTACACGGTCCGCGTTTCGATGGCGGATTTCAAGACCTGGCAGCGCACCGGTTACATCATGAACGCCAGCGACACCCGCGATCTCAGCGACATCCACCTTGAGGTGGGTGGCGTCGGTCAAATGGTCACAGTTGAAAGCGCCACCGCGCAGGTTGACCTGGTGAACAGCGGAGAGCGTTCGGCCATGCTTACCTCCCAGGAACTGAACAGCCTGGCGCTGGTGAGCCGCAACGTCTCGGAACTATTGAAGGTCCTGCCGGGCGTGACCAGTGTGGCCACCGGCCCCGGAAGCGGCAATGGGCTGGGCTTTGACTTTACCAATTCCAGCTCGACCGGAAGCGCAATCGGAGTAGGACTTTCCACCAACGGCGCGCCCTACCGCGGCGGCTCCATGCTGCTGATGGACGGCGCTAACATCATCGATCCGGGCTGCAACTGCTGGTCCACCGCAGTCATGAACCCGGAGATGACGCAGGAAGTAAAGGTCAGCACTTCAAACTTCGCCGCCGACCAGCCAAACGGACCGGTGGTGTTCTCGGGAATCAGTAAGTCCGGCACCGAGCGCTACCACGGCAGCGCCTACTTCACGGCGCGCAACTCGGTCCTCAACTCCAATACCTGGCAGAACGACCAGAACGGCGTCGCGAAGCCGGATGCTGCCTGGTACTACCCGGGCGGCAACTTCGGCGGCCCCGTTCCCTTTACTCATAACAAGGTGCTCTTCTGGACCGGTTACGAATACTACTGGCAGAAGCTGCCCTCAGCGAACCCGCTGACCGCGTGGGTTCCCACCGACAGCATGCGCGGCGGAAACTTCAGTCCGGCGGCTGCGGACAACGCCGCGGCCTGCGCCGGCGCCGGAGGCTTCAGCGCCACCGCCACCAACTTCTGCAACGACCTGTCAGGCACCGTCCTTCCCAATGGAACGCTGCTGACCGGCACCACCATCCCCGGCAGCGCCATAGACCCCAACATGGTCAACCTGATGAAGGCATACTTCCCGGAGCCGAACGCCGATCCGGCCAACGGCTACAACTGGTATCTCCCCATCAGTTCCCAGCAGAACGGCTACGTCTATCGCGCGCGCGTGGACTACAACATCACTCAAAACACGAAGCTGTTCGTCGCCTACCAGTACGGCAACAACAGCTCATTCCAGCCGGCGCACATCTGGTGGAACCCCGGCAACTCGGTTCCGTTCCCCGGCGGCGGCATCAGCAATCCGACCGGCAGCAAAACCTTGTCGGCCAATTTCCTACACGTCTTCGGTCCCACGCTGACGAACGAAATGATCGTCACCTGGAACCATCTTGCCAGCCCCTACTCACCCAATGACCTGAGCGCCGCCTACCGCAGCACCATCGGATGGAACTATGCCACCGTGTTCTCCGGCGGCAGCAACGATCTGATGGCGCCCAGCGTTTACGCCGCCTCCGACCGCAGCTTTGGCGAGATGTCGCAAGGCGACGTCTTCCAGCACGGCGGCCAGTTCGGCTTGACCAAGGCCACGCCGTCGTACCAGGACAACGTAACCAAAGTATTCCGCAACCACACCTTCAAAGCGGGATTCTTCTACAACATGGTCGGCAACTACCAGGTGAACTATGTCCGGCCCAATGGCGTGCTGGCCTTTGACTCCATCGACAGCAGCGTCACCAACATGCTGGACGGCAACTTTTATGGGTCGAAGAACCCGATGGCGAACTTCCTGATGGGAATCGCCTACGGCAATTCGGCCGGCCCCTACTATCACACCGGCGCCTATCAGGAAGACAGCCAGACTGACATCTTCGATATGGCGTATCGCACTTACTCCTTCTACGGCCTCGACGACTGGAAAGTGAATCACCGCTTGACCGTCGACGTCGGCTTCCGCTTTGACCACATCGGCCGCTGGTACGAGCGCACCGGCACCGGCATGGCGGTTTGGCTGCCCAGTCTGTACCAGACCGATCTGACCGACAACCGGCTGAACCCCGGGGTTCGCTGGCACGGAATCGATCCCGGAATTCCGCTGAGCGGCTCGCAGGCGACAACCCTGTTCGTTTCGCCACGCTTCGGCCTGGCTTACGACGTGTTCGGCACCGGCAAAACCGTAGTCCGCGGCGGCTGGGGCGAGTATCGCTGGAACGATCAGTACAACGACTACTCCGGCGATCTTTCCACCGCGCAAGGCCTGCAGACGTTCAACACTCCCGCCGGCAGGTCGATCTTCGTCAGCCAACTGGGACCGTCGTTACTGAACCTGGTCAGCGCTTCGGGATCGGGCAGCATTTATGCTGCTGACCCCAACGATCACCAGGTCCCGGTCACCTATGCCTACAACTTCACCATCTCGCAGCAGATGCCCTGGCATTCGCTGTTGGAAGCGGGATACGTGGGCAATCGCACTGAAAACCTGCTGATGGGCGGCCAGAGCGGCGCGGCCGGCATCGGCGGTTCGGACTTCATCAACGTCAACAAAATTCCGCTGGGCGGATTGTTCGGCGATGACCCTGTGACCGGAGCGGTTCGTCCGGCCAACCTGGAATCGTCGGGCACCTCCGGCGCCTGGGACTATCAACACTACTTCCCCTACTGGCAGGGTTATGGGACCAACCAGGTGCGGATCGGGGAGCACGTCGGCTACTCCAACTACAACGGGTTGCAGTTCGCCTGGGTCAAGCAGACCAGCCGGCTCACCTTCAACCTGAATTACACCTGGTCGAAGTCGCTGGGAATCGTCAACTCCACGGTGGACGCGTTCTCCGTGCACGGCAACTATGGCGTACTGAACATCGATCGTCCGCACGTTATCAACACTTCCTACTCCTACAATTTCGGCAACCCGTACCACGGGAATGCCGCATTCAGGGGAGCGGTGAACGGCTGGACGATCTCCGGAACCACTACCTGGCAGTCCGGGGCCAACCTGCAAGGGCTGACCAGCCAGAACCTCAACCTGTCGCTGCAGGACTCGGATGGCAACAGCATCACCACCCGGACCTACTACGGCACCAACGTAGGAGAGATCCTGCCGGCTTACACCTGCGATCCCGGCAGCGGGCTCTCGGGCAACGAGAAAATCAACCTCTCCTGCCTGACGGCTCCCGCCATCGGGGCGTATGGCGCGCGGCAACTGCCGTACGTCAGTGGCCCGGCCTACTTTAACCAGGACCTCGCGGTCCACAAGAACTTCGCGATCACCGAACGGCAGAATGTGGAGTTCCGCCTGTCGGCGTTCAACCTGTTCAATCACCCGCTCTGGGCCTTCAGCGGCGGCAACCTGTTGAACCTGTCGCTGCAGCAGTCCGGTACATCGTGGGTGCCCAACGGGCTGGCCAGCAACTGGGGCCAGGTGGACACCAAGAGCGGCAGCCGCATCGTGCAACTGGGCGTGAAGTACACCTTCTAACCTGACTCACCCTGCACGAATCGGGGGCGGGATTTATCCCGCCCCTCTTTTTCAATTGGGGAAGTTTGCGGCAGAGGCCGCTGATTGCTCGCGAGGCATGCCCAGACGCATCACAGTGGTGTCCGTTTTCGGAGCAGAGGCACGCCACCCGGTCCTTGAAAGGCTTCTCGCTCCGGGGCCGGCTTCGAATTATCTTGATCCTTGTCAATTCCCTCTTGCCGCCCCCCGCGAGGTGGGAGTATTATCCCCGGCCTGTGCCACAGGTAACCCAGCTGCGATCACTTTTGGGTGATTGACCGTTGCCGCTCCGGACAGTAGCATCGAATTTTGCTGTGGGGTCGAGCGGGCTGGGGGAGTGACCGCAGTAACTCCGAGGCAGTAGTACCGAGGAAAATGCGGGTTAGAATACTCCAATCCATGCTTGCTTCGGCCATTGTGCTGGCCATGGTCAGCACCGCCTGTCAGACTGCGCAGCGCCCTGCCGCCATGCTTCCTGCGGCGCAGGCCAACGCCCCGGTGATCGCGCAAGCGCAACCGCAAAAGCAGAAGAATGATCCGCCCTCCGCAACGCCGGCCGCTGCGCCGCCGGTTCCAGTCGCAAGCCAGACCCAGGCTCAGAGTCAGCCGCCGGAGCCCGTCGTAAATCCCGTCGCCGATCCGGTCGCGGAGATTGACAGGGAATATGAGGAGGGAGAGCACAATTTCGAGGACGGCCTCCTGGAAGCCGCCAAGGAGCACTTCAGCCGCGCTTTCGATCTGCTGACCAAGGGCTCGCTCGACGTGAAGTCCGACCCGAAGTTGCAGCAGAAACTCGATCTTGTAGTCACCGGACTGAAGAGCGTGGATATACAAGACCAGCAGCAGTCCGAGGCCTCGGCGGAACAAGCCTCCGAACCTGCTCCCATTGACGAAGCCAACGAAGCCGCTCCGCCGGTGGACCAGACGGTGAAGGCCAAGGCGGCGGCGGAGGTGAAGCAGACCAAGTCCGACCTGCCGCTGATGATGACCGATCCGGTGGCGGCCTACATCAATTACTTCAGCGGGCGCGGCCGGGAGATTCTACAGCATGCCCTGGTGCGCAGCGGCCGCTACGAGCAGATGATCAAGACTGTCCTCCGGCAGGAAGGCGTGCCCCAGGATCTGATCTTTCTGGCTCAGGCGGAGTCAGGATTCCATCCCCAGGCGCTGTCGCGCGCCGGCGCCCGCGGTATGTGGCAATTCATGTCCGGCCGCGCCTCCGGCTATGGCCTGGAGCGCAACCGGTGGATCGATGAGCGCCAGGATCCCGAGATGGCTACTCGCGCCGCCGCCCACCATTTGCGCGACCTCTACAACCAGTTCGGAGACTGGTATCTCGCGATGGCGGCCTATAACTCCGGGCCGGGCACCGTGCAGAGCGCCGTCAAGCGCACCGGCTATGCCGACTTCTGGGAGCTTTACAAGCGCAACGTGCTGCCCAAGGAAACCCGGAACTACGTTCCCATCATCCTCGCCATGACCATCATGGCGAAGAATCCGGCGCAGTACGGGCTGGATACCCTGGTACGCGATACCCCAATTCCTTACGATGCCGTCAAGATCGATTACCCCGTGGACCTGCGCCTGGTGGCGCAGTGCGTGGATGCCACGCCCAGCGAACTCCAGGACTTGAATCCCAGCCTGCTGCGCTGGACTACGCCGGAAAATACCCGGTTTGAGCTTCACCTGCCGGCTGGAACCCGCGACGCCTACGAGCATGCCATCGTCGTCATTCCCCAGGACATGCGAGTGTGGTGGCGCTATCACAAGGTGGCCGATGGCGATACCCTGGCTTCTATCGCCCATGCCTACCGCACAACGCCGCAGGCCATCCTCAAAGCCAATGCACTCGATCCCCAACCGCAGTTGCTGACCGACACCAAGCTGGTGATTCCGATCGCTCCGGGCCGGCATGCCTCTTCTGAGGACGGCGTGACCTACGCCCGGCACGTGACCCGCTACAAGGTTCACCGCGGCGACACAGCGGCGATTGTGGCAGATCGCTTCGGGGTGCCGACGGCAATGATCCAGCGCTGGAATGGCTTGCGTGGCAATAGTTTACGCGGACGGCGCATCCTTTTTGTGCACCTGCCGGTAAGCCCGGGTACCCATGACGCCTGGAGCGCCGCCTCTAAGCCCAAGCATAGAAAGCCTTT
>DATJXG010000268.1:0-22659 GCA_035500455.1 Terriglobales bacterium
ATCAGCAGTTCCGGCCGATACAATGCGACCGCTGCCTCACTCGCCTGACGCGCCGCTTCGCGGCCGATGCCTGCGCAAACCAGTACGGCATCGCCATTCTCGAAGAACGTGAAACTGCGGCCGTCGAGGTGGCGTTCCCGCCTGGGCCAGCGCTTTACCACCCGGTGGACTTCACGCTCCAGCGCGACTACGATCGCGATCTTACGTTCGCCCAGCGAAGTCTGCGCCGAGAACTGGGAACTGGCAACTGACAACTGGTTTTCTCCAAATCAAGTGTAGCGCCGGCGTCCCGCAGGCAGCCATGGCTTCGCCCCGCTCGTCCAACGCTGCACGCGTTGCCGGCGGAACGCCGGCGCTACCTCCAGACACAGTCGTTTTTCACGCATAGCGATGGTGGCGAAACCACTCTACTGCCCGCCCCAACGCGTCATCCACCGGGACTATTTTCCATCCCAAATCGCGCTCCGCTTTGGCTGACGTCACGAACATTTTCTTGCGGCCCATGCGCACGGCGTCAATGGTGGCGCGGGGCTCGCGGCCTAGCAGGCGGCCGGTTACCATCTCGTCGACGACACCAGTGGCCAGGGCCATTACGTACGGAACGCGCACCTTGGGCGATGGCAGCCCGGTGATCGCGGCCAGCTTGTCGAGAATCTGTTTCAACGTCAGGTTTTCGCCGCCCAGGATGTAGCGCTCGCCGCTCTTTCCCTTTTCCAATGCCGCCACGTGGCCGCGGGCGCACTCGCCGGCATCCACCAGGTTCAGGCCCGTGTCCACGTAAGCGGGAAACTTTTTCTTGAGAAAATCCACCACGATTCTTCCTGTAGGCGTGGGCTTGATGTCGCGCTCCCCTACCGGCGTTGTGGGATTGACGATCACCACATCCATCCCGCCGCGGCCCGCTTCTATGGCGACCTGCTCGGCCATGAATTTCGAGCGTTTGTACGGGCCGATCATATTGTCCAAGGCGACCGGAGATTCCTCGTCCGCTAAATGCCCGTTCGAGGTGAAGCCCATGGTCGCCACACTCGAGGTGTAAACCACTCGTCGAATGCCGGTGCGGCGCGCCGCTTCCAGAATGGCCCGCGTGCCCTCGACGTTGGAGCGGTACATTTCATCCGGATCGCGCACCCAGAGCCGGTAGTCTGCGGCTACGTGGAACACTGCTTCGCAGCCGGAAAGCGCCTTCTCAAACGAAGCCGGATCGCGCAAGTCGCCGACGACCCGCTCCGCCTTCAGGTCTTCGATATTGCTCAGATTGCTGCTTGCGCGGACCAGCAACCTGAGATCCGCTCCCTGCGCCGCCAGCGCCCGCGCGACATGGCTGCCGAGGAATCCGGTGGCGCCTGTGACGAAAACCAGCATAAGAGCTTTCAGGCAGCAGCTGTCAGCTTTCAGCAATCGCTGAGACCTGAAAGCTGATGGCTGAAAGCTGCTCCATTCTCTCCCGCTCCGTCACCGTAGCGCCGGCGTCTCGCCGGCATTCTTCCCATCGGTATGCTGCAGGCGCCCAGGCTAAGTGCCGGCGGGACGCCGGCGCTACTCCAGATTCTCCGGTTGCAACGAAATATCCGTCTCGCCGGCGGCTTTCTTCTCCCAGTAATGCCGCACCCAGTTTTCCCAGCTCTTGCCCGCGGCCATATCGCGGCCGCTGAAGGCCAGGCCGGCGACCTCGGCGTACGAGACCGAAACTTTGCCGCCACCGCTTTTCGGCAGCAGGCGCACGACGGAATCTGCCAGGGAATTTCCGGAGCGCCGGTCGAAAATATAGCCCTCGACCTTGCTGCCGTCTTTGCGCGTGATCAGGACGTCGCCGCGATAATCGAAGGCCTGCTCGAGTGCGGCGCGAAGCTCTTCCGGCGTGGCCAACTCCGGCACCGAGCCTTCCAGTTGTGTGTGGGTCGTACCGGGGACTACTTCCAGCGAGTCGGGATCGGCGGCAGGATCGGCCGCCGGGGTTCGCCCTGCTTCCCGGCCGCTCAAACCCGCGTCTCCTCCGCCGGAGATTCAATCTGCACCAGCGGGCTGAAGGCGTGAACCGGCCGCGCCGGCTCCTCCAGCAACTTGAGCGCGGAGGGATCTTCGTAGCGGTTGAACAGCGAAGCCCGCACCGTGGCCAGAAATCCACGCAGCGAACCGAAAGTGTCGTTCACCGCAGATGCTTCGTAGCCGCTGTGCACCATGCAATTGGCGCACTTGGGATTGCCCGACTCCGTGCCGTATTTCTCCCACTCCGTCGAATCGAGCAGCTCCTGGAAAGAATCGGCGTACCCGTCCTGCAGCAGATAGCAAGGCTTCTGCCAGCCGAACACGTTGTACGTGGGCATGCCCCAGGGGGTGCAGGCGTAGTCGCGCTTACCCATGAGGAATTCCTGAAACAACGGCGACAGATTGAACCGCCACGTCGGCTTGCGGTTGGAAAGAATGGCGCGGAACAGCCGCCGGGTGCGGGCGCGTCCGAGGAAATGCTGCTGGTCGGGCGCCTTGTCGTAGGAATATCCGGGCGAGAGCATCATGCCTTCGAGGCCCAGGTCCATCATTTCGTCGAAGAACGCTCGCACGCTCTTGGCGTCGGCGCCGTCGAAGAGCGTAGTGTTGGTCGTGACCCGGAAGCCCTTCGCCAAAGCTTCCTTAATCCCTTCCAGAGCCTTGTCATACCCGCCTTCGAGGCACACCGAAAAATCGTGGTGCTCGCGCTGCCCATCCATGTGAACAGAAAACGTCAGATACTTGCTGGGCTTGAACAGATCGATTTTCTGCTTGAGTAGCAGCGCGTTGGTGCAGAGGTAGATGTATTTCTTGCGCGCCACCAGGCCTCTGACGATCTCACCGATCTGGGGATGCAGCAGCGGCTCTCCGCCGGGGATGGAAACCGTTGGCGCCCCGCACTCGTCCACCGCGCGGAAGCATTCTTCCGGCGTAAGCTCCATCTTGAGCACGTGCGCGGGATACTGGATCTTGCCGCAGCCGGCGCAAGCCAGATTGCAGCGGAACAGCGGCTCCAGCATCAGCACCAGCGGATACTGCTTGCGCCCCCGAAGCTTCTGCCCGAGGACGTAAGTCGCGACTGTCCACATCTGGGATATCGGTACGGACATTTTTGGCTTTTAGCTCCTGGCTTTTAGCTTTTAGCCTCTAGCCTCTAGCCTCTAGCCTCTAGCTCCTAAGCTTCTAGCTATGGCTATGGCCTAAACCCACAGCTCTTGCTCTTTCTCATTCCCTAACCAAAACCCTTGTCATTCCGAGCGAAGCGAGGAATCTCGGTCTCCTCGGGTGCCGTTCAGGCCGAGATCCCTCGCTTCGCTCGGGATGACAATCTGTTGATGGCTGCATGACAATGTGCTCGATGACTGCATGACAATCTGCATAATGCCTGCATGACAACCTGCTCGATGGCTGTTCGACGCTAAGAGCTAAGAGCCAAAAGCTAATAGCTAACAGCTAAAAACCAATCAATCCCCGGCCCGCGCCGTGCTCGTCGACTCCGCCATCACCTGAGAATACTTGGCCAGCGCGATCAGCGGGAAATACTGCCGGTACATGTGATAGATGAGATAAAACACCTTAGGGAATCCGGTTCCTGTAGTGTGCGGCTCATCCCACGATCCGTCCTTCTTCTGCGTGCGCAGCAGATATGCGACCCCGCGGGCGACGCTGTCGCTGCGCGTGTCATTCGCCGCCAGCAGGCCCATGATCGCCCACGCGGTCTGTGAAGGCGTGCTCGGCCCCATGCCTTTGGTGCTGGGGTCGTCATACGAGCCGCAGGTTTCGCCCCAGCCGCCGTCCGGGTTCTGCACCATGCGCAGCCATTCCGCCGCCTGCTGCACGTAAGGCTCGTGATAATCCACGCCCTGAGCTTCCAGGCCGCGCAGCACCTGCATGGTGCCATAGATGTAATTCACGCCCCAGCGCCCGAACCATGATCCATCCGGTTCCTGCTCGGCGATCAGGAATTTCAACGCCTTTTTCACCGCGGGATGGTTCTTGTCATAACCATAAGCGGCCAGCATTTCCAGCACGCGGCCGGTGATATCCACCGAGGCCGGGTCAAGCATGGCGTTGTGGTCGGCAAACGGGATGAACTGGAACACCATGCGGTTGTTGTTCTTATCGAACGACGCCCAGCCTCCGTTGCGGTTCTGCATGGAGAGAATCCAGTCGATGGCGCGCTGCGCCGACTCGCGCTGATAGCGTCCATTGGGATGCTCCACCTGGCTCAGCGCCAGGCAGACCATGGCGCTGTCGTCCACGTCGGGAGCGAATTCGTTGTTGAACCAGAAATACCAGCCGCCCGGCTGGCCTTTGCGGTTCTTGACCTTCCAGTCGCCGGGGCGCCGCACCTGCTTCTGCAACAGCCAGTCCGCGCACTCCACCAGGCGCGGATCGTCCTGCGGCACTCCGGCTTCGCCCAGCGCGAACAGGGCATAAGCCGTATCCCACACCGGCGACTTACAGGGCTGCATGCGGAAGGTATCTTGATCATCGATTCCGAGTTTCTCGAACTCATCCATCGCCCGGATCATCTGCGGATCGTCCAATGAATACCCCAAACACCTCAGCGCGATGATGGCGTTCATCATCGAGGGATAAATCGCGCCCAGGCCATCGCTCATCTCGAAGCGCTCCAGCATCCAGCGCTCCGCCTTGCGCAACGCCAGCCAGCGCAGCGGGCGGATGTGCACCGCCTCAAACCAGTGGGTCAGGCGGTCAAAGCAGAGGAAGAAATTCCTCCAGGAAAACAGGTTCTTGTCCCAGCGCAGGCGCAGATTGGCTTTCTCGCGTCCGCCCACAAAAAGCTCCTGCACTCCCATTTCGTCAGGGATTTTCTTCAGCGGCTTCTTGGCATAGGCGATGGAAAGCGGCACCAGAATCTGCCGCGACCAGGTGGAAATCTCGTAAATGTTGAACCAGAACCAGTTGGGGAACAGAACAATTTCGGGCGGGACGGCGGGAACCGCGTCGTAGTCGTACTGCCCGAGGAAGCACAGATAAATCTTGGTGAAGGTGTTGACCTCGGTGACGCCGCCCATCTCCAGAATTTTCTTGCGGGCGCGGACCAGCACCGGATCGTCGGCTTTGTAGCCCGCCAGCTTGAGTCCAAAGTAAGCCTTCACCGAAGCGCTGATGTTGGACGGTCCGTCGGCGTAGATGGCCCAGCCCCCATCTTCGTTCTGGTGCTTGAGGATATAGTTGGCACACTTCTGGAAGCGCTCGGGGTTGCCGGTGCCAAGCAGGGTGTGCAGCAGGATGTAGTCGGATTCCAGCGTGGTATCGGCTTCGAGTTCGCCGCACCAGTAGCCGTCCTCCTCCTGCAGAGAAAACAGATAGCGGCGCGCTCCGTCGATTCCGGCCGCAACCCGGCTGGGCAGGTCGTCGATTTTGCCGAAGCGCATCGGCGGCACTGTTGCGAAAGACGAAGCTGGGGAGGAGGAATCTCTCATGCAGCTCTTTTAGTCCGCGCTAACCGCGCCGGATGGGGCCGGGGCCGCCGCAATCGCCTCAACAATTTCCGGCGGAAGGCCGAAGCGCACATTCTCCGGCATCACTTCCACCTCCTGCACGTTGTCGAAGCCCTTCGTTCCCAGGAACGCCACCACCTCTTCGACCAGGCATTCTGGAGCTGAAGCCCCGGCGGTCAAAGCGATGGTTTTCACGCCCTCCAGCCACTCCGGCCGGATGTTGCGGTAACTATCGATTAGATGCGAACTTGTCGCCAGATTGCGCGCCACCTCGACTAACCGATTGGAATTAGAGCTGTTATCCGATCCAACCACAAGCAACAGATCGGCCTCCGAGGCCACGTGCTTTACCGCCACCTGGCGGTTTTCCGTGGCGTAGCAGATGTCCTGTGCGGCCGGTCCCTTGATGTTGGGGTATTTCTTCTGTAAAGCCGCGACGATGTCTTTGGTTTCGTCAAGGCTGAGAGTGGTTTGCGTGAGATAGGCCACACGATCGGGATCAGGCACGGTCAGCGATTCCACCTGTTCCGGAGATCCCACCACCTGAGTGACCGCTGGGGCTTCTCCCAGCGTGCCGATGACTTCGTCGTGATCGCGATGCCCGATCAGAATCAGCGAATAGCCCTCTTTCGCGAACTTGACGGCTTCCACATGCACCTTGGTGACCAGGGGACAGGTGGCATCGATCACGCGCAGTTTGCGGGTCTGGCTGGCCTCGCGGACCTCGGGCGAAACCCCATGCGCGCTATAGATGACCCGCTCGCCCGCCGGTACCTCATCCACGCTGTCCACGAAAATGGCGCCCTTGCCCTGAAGTTCTTCCACCACAAAGCGGTTGTGGACAATCTCCTTGCGAACATAGATCGGCGGCCCGAAGGCTTCCAGGGCGATGCGGACAATATCAATGGCCCGCACCACCCCGGCGCAGAATCCCCGGGGCTTTAACAAAAGCAAAGTCTTGTCGTCGCTGTTGGGCACGAGTAAAAGTTCCCCTTTAAGATGCACTACCCCACTTTATGGATACTTATAAAATTACCTGAAATGAGCCCCGCTGGTCAACGTAAGCCGTAGAACGACAGAGGATTAGCAGCGATTGGGGAATTCCGGGAGTCGAACGGAAGGGGACTGACTCCTTAGTTCGATTCGCGCCGAACTCTCCGCGCCCTCGGCGGAAGTTCTTCGCGTCCTCGACGACGTAAGATTTTGGGTTTGGCGAGTGAGGCAAAAACCGTCACTCCGGTTTCCACTCTCCCAGCAGGAACGTTCCACTGCCCTGGCGGCGGTAGCCCACCACCGCCAACCCCTGGGCGAAGGCCCTCTGAAACAACCCGCGATTACGTTGCTGCACCTCCTGGGCTTGGGCGCGGGTGGCCGGATCAGCCTTCCAGTCGTAGATCTCGGCGGGAACATCGATCGTCATTTTTGTTTCCACCGCCGGCCTTGTCCCCGTTTTCAGCAATTGCTCCACCCGCGGCGACTTCAGCCACCATTCCGCGACCAGCCGGTCGCTGGGCAGGCCGCCCTGCAACGGAGAGGAAGTAATTCCATATTGGTTGACGGTGTAGCGGCGGGCAATCGCCCCCAGCTTCTCGATGTTCAGATACGCGTTCTTGATCTCCAGGGGATCAAAGGTCCACTCCATCAATTCGAAACCCCTGCCCAGGGCCTCCTCCCGCTGCGCCAGCTTCAGCCGTCGCCCCAGCCCCGCGTCGCGAAATTCGGACCGCACCGCCAGCATGTGCGAATGCAGGTAGGAGCGGCCGTTGCGGAAGCCGGGGATGGAGAACGCGAAGCCCACCAGTTCCCTGCCCTGAAAGGCGCCGATCACCTGGCCGCCGATTTTCTCCGCCACCACGAACATGCGCAGCGGCACCAGTTCCGCGTCGGTGAAGTTCCAGACCTCCTTCTGCAGCGCGACGCAGGCCCGCATCTCTTCCAGGCCATGGCAGGCGCGAATCTCAACTGCCGGCGCGCTCACCGCTTTTCCGTCTCCTGCTTTTCGGTCTCGTGCTTTCCCATCTCCTGGCGCTTGGCCTCATCCCACAACGCGTCCAATTCCGCCATTGACGCTTCCTGCGGCTTGCGGCCCATCGCTCTCAACCGCCCCTCCATCCATTGGAAACGGCGGCGGAATTTCCGGTTGGTTCGCTTCAGGGACGACTCGGAATCCAGCGAGAGAACGCGCGCGATGTTGACCAGCACGAAGAACAGATCGCCGACCTCGTTCTCCAAACGCTCGCGCAAGGGTTGAGGAAGCTTTGGCGTCCCCGCGCCGGCGACTCCCTGCGCCGGCCGCGCCGCGCCCGCGGGAAGTTGCTGCAACTCTTCCTGTAGTTCTTCGGTCTCCTCGCGCAACTTCTCCAGCAGACTCTCGGCGTTCGGCCAGTCAAAGCCGACGCGCGCCGCCCGGGAGCTGAGCTTGTGCGCCTCCAGTAGCGCCGGCATGGCCGGCGAAACTCCCGCCAGGGCTGACTCCGCCGCCTCATCACGACCGCCGTTGCCGTCTGCGCGCTTCTTCTCTTTTTCCTGCTTCTTCAGAGCTTCCCAATTGCGTAGCACCTCGGAAGAAGTCTCGGCCTTCACATCGCCAAATACATGCGGATGCCGTCCCACCAGCTTTTCGCTCAAGCGGTCGAGCACGTCATCGATGGAGAAGGTCGCGTCCTCTTTCGCCATCTGTGAGTAGAACAAAACTTGCAACAGCAGATCGCCTAACTCGCCGGCCAGCTCGTTCCAATCCTGCTGGTCGATGGCTTCGAGAACTTCGTAGGCCTCTTCGATGGTGTAAGGCTTGATGGAGGCGAAGGTCTGCTCACGGTCCCAGGGGCACCCGCCCGGCCCCCGCAGCCGCGCCATGATAGACACTGCCAGTTCGAACCGCTCTCCGGTGGTGGATGGCATAAGCCTCACTCTAATGGAGGCACGCAAGGCGAGGCAACGAAGCCGGGCGCGGGCAGCGGCACAGTTTGAAGCATTGAGCAGTACTCCGTTCGTGCAGTTCCTTCGTGAACCTTCGTGCACCCTTCGTGTCCTTGGTGGTCGCTTTGGCCTTTTGCCAGCGCAGGCAGAAAACGACCATGAAGAACAAAGAATATTCGAACCGGCGAATCAAAAGTCTGAAAACGCCGAGAACGCGAAGAACTGCCGCCCAGAGCGCACACGACCAGCGGAAGAACCAAACACGGGCTTGCGGCGATTTACAGCTTCGCCCGGTCGGCCCGGGTGAAGACCTTACCCAGGAGGCGGGTGTTGTCGGAGATGATCCCATCCACGCCCCAGCCTCGGAAGCGCAGCATGGAAAATTCGTCGTTCACCGTCCACACGAACACTTTTCGCCCAGCCTCGTGGATCAACCGCACCAGCTTCCGGGTCAGCAGCGAACGGTGCACGATCACATACTCGACCGGCAACTTCCTCCAGCGCACCAACTGGCCGGGCTTTTCGCAAATCACGCCCACCGGAACCAGGGCGCTGCGCGCCTTCAACTCCATGATCACGTCCGGAAGGAACGAGGAGACCACGTAATGCAGCGGAGCATGCTCGCGCAGGGCGGAGATCGCGATCGATTCTATGCCTTTCACCTTGAGTTCGATGTCGAGGAACACCCGCGGCCCATAGTGCCGCAACACATTCTCCAGCCGAGGCAGATGCTTCACCTGCTCGCAATTCGTGCGCGGAAGCGGCACCCCGTTGAGGCGGGGACCATGGTGTACAACCGCTCCGCCGCAGCCGGAGAGGCGCAGGTCGAACTCAAAGCCATCACAACCGTGTTCCAGAGCGAGGTCGAACGAGAAGATGCTGTTTTCGGGAACACTGCGTGTGCCGCGTGCCCCACGATGGCCGAGGAGGATGGGACGGGCCAACATGGTGGGCGCCATTGTACCCCTTGTGGTGTAGCAATCAATTGTTAATTCTTGGCGATTAAACGATTCAATCCGGGAAAACAAGACAGTTGTGACCGCGGGCCATTGGTGGGAATCGTCCTGCTGTGGAAGACTGTGGAAATCCAAGTGGCGGGGCGTTCTATTCCAGATCGAAATCGCGGATGGGCTTGCCGGTATCGGGCGTCTCTTTGGCCTTCTTCACCGCTTCCTGAAACTTCTTTTCCAGAAGATCCGAGGCGTGCTTTTGCGCCTCCACGGATTGCCGGAAAATCGAGTCGCGGCGGCTGTCCTGCTCTTTCATCGCCCGCGCCGCCGCTTCGATGTCGCTGAACATCTTGGGTTTGACGGCGGCGGTGTGGGAGATGATCGCCTGACTCTCGGCATCCACCTTCAGCACCGCGTTGCAGCACGGACAGGTGATGTCAAACGTGCTGTCTTTGTTCTTCGGGCTTGTCATTTTCTGCTTCTGCGCCGAGGCCGGTTCCGCCCCCTGCAGCGATGATACCGCAAAGCGGTTTTCAGCGGTTATGCAGCTGGATAGGGAAAATCTTAAACATATGCAGCAGTTCCGAGCCGAGCAACACCACGGCCACCACTACCACCAGCACTGCCACAACCTCCCCAAAATTCATGCGGTTGCGGTCGGTTTCAAAGCGGCGCGCCACCAGGCCCAAAATGTTGATGGTGGCGAAGCCGAACACTAGCACCCATAGTACGTTGTAGATGTCGGTGCCTTTTTCCGGCCGCTCCAGCCACAGCAGGGCGAGGGAAAGAGTCTGGCTGAGCATTGCCGAGGCAGCCGCGAGCGCGGCCGAAACAGGGGGAGCGGACAGGGCCATGTCGGTGGTGCTTCGCCGCCGGAAGACGTTATGATCGTCCGTGGCGAAGAGCTACGATATTACCCTTTTCGGAACAAAGCGCCAACCGCAATTGCGCCCATGAAAACGCGACTCTCCATCTCGCGATTCCCTATCTTATGATTGCGCCCCAGGTGACCTCGCCCCAGGCAATTTTCTTTGACGTCGGCAATACCCTGCTCTTCCGCGACCAGGAGCGCATCCTGGCACCGCTCCAGCGGCGCGGAATCGTTCCCCCGCCTGATCAACTTCATGCCGTCGAGCGCCGCACCAAGCACGAGTTTGACGAAAGCGTCGCCCGCGGCGGGGATGTGGATCGCGGCTTCTGGGACACCTACTACACGCACCTGCTGGAAAAACTGGGCGTGCAGGACGAACCCCTGCGCCATGAACTGGTAGCCGCTACCCGCATCTCCGCCAACTGGTGCGAGATCCTGCCGGGCACGCGCGAAGCCCTGGATCGCCTGCGCCGCCAGTACCGTCTGGCGGTGATCTCCAACGCCGACGGCAAGATCGCCGAGGTTTTGGCCAAGTGCGGCATCGCCGACTGCTTCGCCGCCATCACCGACTCCGGCCTGGTGGGACATGAAAAGCCCCATCCTGCCATCTTTCAGGCCGCCCTGCGCGAGATGGCGGCGGATGCCGGCCAGAGCCTTTATGTGGGCGACGTTTACTCAGTGGACTATATGGGTGCAACCGGCGCGGGTATGCAGGCCACTCTGTTTGACGTCTGCGGCGCCTACCGCGATACCGGCCTTCCGCGTGTGGAATCGATGCAGGAACTGGAAGAAAAGCTGAAAGACAGAGCCGCCTGAGAGCCAGCGGAAGGTTTGCGATTTTCTCTTCTTGCGATCTTTGCGTTCTTTGCGGTTTTGAATAACCGCAAAGCAAAGCTACGAAACCGAAATCACCTGGTGATCCAGGCAGTCAATCTTCATCGTGTCGTACAGTTGCGACAGGAACTCCCTTCCATAACGCGCCACAAAATATATTCCCGCGAACTCCCGTTCCTGCAGTTCCTTGTTGGGATAGAGCGCATTGCTCAGCAGCCGCGCGTGCCGCTCCAGCACTTCGCTCTGCCGCAATTCCGCCCGCGCCGCGCGCGCTCGCAGTCCCTCCAACTGATGATGAACTTTCCCGGCGGCGTTGTTCGCGGCCTCGACCAAGGTTTTGTCCAGCTGCTCCAGCAACTCGCGAATGCGGCTGAAGGATTCGTTCACCCTCGCGCCGGCGTCGTCGAAAGCCGCCTGCAACTCGCCGGGAAGAGCCCGCCCCGCGATCTGCTGCAGCACTGCTTCCTGCCCCTGCACCAGGTCACGCCAGCCCAGCTCGTATCTCTCAAGTAATGCTTGAGGTTTGCTTTCTACAATCGTGGCAGAGAAGCGCGGAATCGTCGGGGTCACCCTGCCTATCAAAGCCTGGTAAACCACCCCCGCCTGCGCGAAATATGCTACTTCCGCTGCCCCGCCCGTATACGCCAGGGTGGGCAGAAGGTAGTCCTGCACCACTGGCCGCAGCAGAACGTTGGGGCTGAACAGATGCGGCGCAGAGTCAATCCGCCGCAGCAACTCGGCCGGCGAAATTTTCTTTTCGCCGATAACGAACTCAGGGCCCGCGCCCGCGCTTTCGCCCTGCCGGTGAATCGCGACTCTGGCGCCGTCGCTCAGTGCGAAGAGCAACGTAGAAGAATTCGTGACTTTCACCTGCTGGTGGTAGCCGGCGTCCTCCAGCGCCTTTCCCCGCTCCAGCAGCGCCGCATCGAGTTCCGCGGCGCGCTCGATCGCGGCGCGGTAAATGGGGCGTGCGATCTCATGCAGTGCGGGGTCGGAAGCATCCAGCAAAATCACGCCCCACTGGGCGAGCAACTGGGTGAGCAGCCGCGCGAAAGCTTCTCCCAGGGTTTCGCCTTCGCGGTAGCAGTCCTTCAGGAGAGTGGTGATGTCGCTCTCACCCAGCAGGCCCACGGCTTCGGCGACGGTTTGGTCCGCTCCCGGCCCGAGTCGCACCGTCCCGACCGGAGCCTCAGAGAGGCCGGCCATGGGAGCAGTCAAGGTCTGCAGCGAGCCATCCGCCCCCGGCAAGGAAACGCTGCTCACTTCCTCCAGATCGTGATCTTCAGTCGCCAGCCAGAACACCGGAACACAATCCGCTCCGGCTGCCCGCGCCTCCTCGGCGAGTTTGATTGCAGTAAGCGCCTTGTAGAGCGAGAAGGCAGGCCCTCCCAGGAACCCGACCTGCTGCCCGGTGACTACGGCACACGCTCCCGCAGAAAAGCGGTCAAGATTCTCCAGAGTCTTTGCCGAAGCGTTCCACTTCTGATTCTGCCGCTTGAGGACCTCGGCCACACGCTTGCGTTTGGCCGCGTCATAACGCAGGCGCGATGTTTCGTCTTTCACCCACTCGCGGAAGTGAGGAGACCTGGGATAGAAGGCTTGAATTTTGGGAGACCAAGCCAGGAAGTCGGCGAAAAGCCGTGTGGTGTGCGGAATCTGGCTGAACGGCAGACACTGCGCCTTCACCGGCATCGCTCCCGACATGGCTGGAAATGGAAGTTCACGGAATGTTGAACTCTAGTCATTCTACAGGCCAGACTAACCGGTTTTCTTTGCGCCCTTTGCGCCCTTTGCGTTCTCTGCGGTTAAAAGCTTTGGCGGACGCCCAACTCCGTAATCAGATGACGAAGACCGGCCAGCGATGCAAAGATATAGCGATACCACGGGGAGGAAAGCCTTGACCGAAACCCTCGGCCAACAGCCTGGCCTGATTCTCGAGGGCACACACGTGCGCCTGGAACCGCTGCGCCGCCAGCACGAAGAACTTTTTTGGGAGGTGGCGAAAGATAATCTGGAGGAAATCTTCCGCTGGTTCCCCTACTCCATGCGCACGCCTGAAGACTTCCGTGCTGCCGTCAGCAAAGCTTTCCAGGAACAGGAGCGCGGCGAGTCCATCGTCTTCGCCACCGTGGAGCGCAGTTCGCAGCGCGTAGTCGGCAGCACCCGCTTCATGAACATCGATCGCAACAACCGCCGCGTGGAAATCGGATCCACCTGGATCGCTCCGCCGTGGCAGCGCACTGCCATCAACACCGAAGCCAAATACCTGATGCTGCGCCACGCCTTCGAGGAGTGGAAATACTTCCGCGTGGAACTGAAGACGGATGCATTGAACCAGAAGTCGCGCAACGCCATTCTGCGCATCGGCGCCAAAGAAGAAGGAACGCTCCGCCGCCACGTGGCGACCTGGACGGGCCGGGTGCGCGACAGCGTGTATTTCAGCATCCTCGACAACGAATGGCCGGAAGTGAAACTTTGCCTCGAAGAAAGACTGGCTGCGTAAGCCCCCGCGACCTGATTACATTTGCCCTCGCACCCGTCTTTTTCCTCGGAGTAGCCCTGGTCGGCAGTTACCTCCCCGCGCGCCACGCGACCCAGGTAAACCCCACCGAAGCCCTCCGCGAAACCTGATGCGAAAATTAGAGAAATGAAAAAAAGGGGGTGCCGCGCATCGGCCGTTCGGGGAAATCTTCCGAGGAACGGCGACCGTAGATGCACTTTCTGGCCACTGGCACTCCTGCCTCCTTCGGGTTCTCCTTCGTGCACCTTCGTGTACCCTTGGTGTCCTTGGTGGTTGCTTTGAATATTTCGGGACGCCTGACCGTTCCTCACCCACTTGGAGGACGCTCTACCCAGCAGTTTGACGAAGAGTCTGCGCGTACGCTGTAGGCCCGAACGGACTGAAGCTGCTCAAGAGCCTCCGAAAGGACCGCCCCCGGCTCTGAGCGTTATCGCCTGTCATCGATAGTTAGCAGCCCCGTGCGATACTTGCAAGACACTCCGGGCCACATACGGCTATGACAGACTGGTTCGCCCGCCCTGTGCTACACGTTTCTGACATTGAGGCTTCGCTCCGCTTTTACGTGGATCGGCTCGGCTTCACTTGCCCCTGGCGCTACGATGAAGACGGCGTCGCACAAGTAGATCGGCAAGGCTGCGCTCTTATACTGGCCGACACGTGGCCTGAAAAGGTTGGCAAGGGGCTGATGTTCATTTCCTTGAACGCCGAGCCGGAGACTCAGATCGCTGCGCTGGACGCTCTGCGCGTGGAATTTGAGGCTAGGGGCGTTTCGGTTAAGGATGGTTCATGGGGTTATCGGCTTCTGGTGGTCGATGATCCCGACGGCAATCAGCTCTTCTTCAATTATCCAAACCAGACTGCACCGGCCAAGGTTCCAAGAGATGAAGCGTAATCGTCCAGCCGCTCCTCGCTGCTGGCCAGACGGTCAAATGACTGAAATCGCCTGTTAACGACAGTTATCATCGAAGGCTCAGTCATGCTCAGCGAGAAGACCGTCTCCATCTTAGCCGGCATGCCGTATCAACCGGATGCTGAATGGGAAGTCAACATCCTGCGTTTTGGAACTTTTTGTTGGAAGGACGAAATACCCGCTATTCGCGAGCTGTTCGGCCGACCGGAGGACATGGGAGTCATTCATGCAATGTTCGGTATGCGTCTGAAGATTTGGGATGGCGAGGCACTGAACCATCGAGACCAAGAATTGTGGGATGCCGTTAAGCGTCAGGTGCCGCAGTGGGCGTTATTTCGCAGGCTCAGCCTAACCGATAAGCAGAGGCTGGCGCGGGAAAAAGCAGAGCGGCTAGTAGAGCAGGCATTTGAAGACTTTGGCCGTGAGCACGACGGGACCTCAGGACAACTGTTGAAACATCGCCATTACACTCACAATGCGATTCAGACCAGTTGGAAGGCACCTTGGTCAGGCCGGTCAATGAGCGTAATCGCCTGTTAACGGCAGTGATCGAGGACGGATGTAGAATTGCTGCGTGTTCTACTTTGCTCGCCACCTCCTGTTTTGGCAGATGCTTTTCGTATTCCTCGCGATCATAGCTCCAGCTTGGGATTTCTATGCAACGCGGCGGCTCAAGGGAAATCCCGGATCGGCGCAGAAGATTGGTTATTACCGAACGCTTTGCGCATGGCTGTGGATTGCGAGCTTTGTAGCAGTTGCCACTGTCGGTTTCCGCGAGGTATTTACCATCGCTCCGATGCCGGACGATGCTGCTTGGCTGTTTGGACACGGCTGGGTCAGGTTCCTAGTGGAAGTAGTCATTGCGCTCTTTTTCGGCATGACGTTTCTGCCGTGTGCGACCGTGGCTTGGAAGAAGCTAAAGAACCGACCGCGCACCTATCGCTCAGCAAAGGCCTTGAGGTCGTTCGAGTATTTCTTCCCGGCGACCCAGCCGGAGCGACACTGGTGGGTGTTGGTTTGCGTCACCGCGGGTCTCTGTGAAGAAACTCTCTTTCGTGGATTCATGCTGCATTACCTGCATGTTTTCCCCTGGACGCTGAATCTCACGCTAGCACTGCTAATTTCATCACTTATTTTTGGATTGAATCACCTTTATGGTGGCGTCGGGTGGTGGGGAGTGCTACGGGAGGATTTCTGTTCGGCCTGCTGTTTCTGCTTGGCGGAAATCTTCTGCTTCCAATCGTCCTGCACGCGCTCATCGACCTGCGGATGCTGGTATTCCTTCCAACTCGCGCTGAGCCGACAGCGCGGCTAAGCACTGCAAGCAATAGCTAATGGATCAAGCCGATGTGTCGGATCTCGCTGGGCACGAATGCCTCAGTACGCTCCATCTCGGGCTGGTTCGACGACAATCAACCCAGATAATCTCAGTCTGTGCGCAGCGCCTTCATTGGATCCGTCGAGGCAGCTCGATGTGCCGGGAGAATACTGGCGACCGCGGCGCAAACCCCGAGCGCAAGAATTGAAAACCCGAACACATGCGGATCCCAGCTGCGTATCTCGAATAGCTGCGCGGCCATGAGGCGTCCCGCACCCATAGCCAGGGGAATTCCAATGAATAAACCGATAGCCACTAGCAGAAATGCTCCCCGCAGGACTAGTCGCAAAATGTTCAGCCGGTCGGCTCCGAGAGCCATGCGCACTCCGATCTCGCCGGTTCGGCAGGCAACCATGTAGGCCATCAGCCCATAGAGGCCGATGGCCGCCAGCAGCAGGGCGATGACCCCAAATGTGCCGGCCAACTGCGCGACCATGCGCTGCTGGTCAAAATTTGAGGCCACCTGCTCGTTCATGCTTTGCACCGCAATGATAGTAAGGTTGGGATCGATATCGGCGAGAACCTTACGAAGCTGCGGCTCGAGATTGAGCGCATTGCCGCGTACCAGCAGCTGGATACTGCCTACGAAATGCGTTTGTATCTCTCCACGCTCCATCAGAACATCTGGATAATGGACACTCTGCTCCAGCGGTAGGAAAAACATGGGCCTCGCGGGCTGGTCTGGGTCGTTGTACTTGGCGTCACGCGCCACCCCGACTATCTCGAACGTGTCAGCATACCGGGAGTTGTCCATGCCAAAGTGTTTGCCGATGGGATCTTCGTTGGGGAAGTATTTCCTGACCAGCGATTCATTCACAATCGCCACTGGGCGCGAGGTGCCGGAATCGCTCTCCGTGAAATCACGTCCGCGCACGATGCGCTGTCCGACTGTCGAAAAATACTTACCGCTCACCCGGTCCCACGAGACACCTTCCGCCTGCGTAGCCTTTGGATCACCCCTCCCTTCTATGGCAATCAATTCACCCCAGTTATTACCGCTGAGCGGACTCCAGGCCGCCAGGCTCGCGCTCTGCACATTCGGCAACCGCACCAGTCCATCTTCGATTGCGCGATAAAGCGCGTCGAGGTGTTCGGGTGTATAACTGTCCAGAGGCGGATTGATCTGAACACTTATGCGATTTTGGACGGCAAAACCAAAGTCCTGACTCTCCAAATTCCGCAAGCTCACCGTCAGCAATCCAGCGCAGGCCAGCAGAACAAGGGAAAGCGCCGCTTGGCTGACCACCAGTATTTTTTGCAGCAACGATGCCCCGGGACGAGTGCCGCGGCCTACTCCGTGCAGGGCCTCTGCCGGGTCGGAACGTGAAGCCAGCCACGCCGGCACTACGCCGAACAGCACACCGGTCAGGAGTGAAAGCGCAAACGCAAATCCCAGTACCGGCAGCGAAGGCGCGGCACTGATGGGCGTAAAGGTCGCGCTGCGAAATGCCAGGGCCAGCATCAGACGCGCTCCCACGTATGCCACCCCCAATCCCGCGATGCCGCCCAGCACCGACAGCAGTACCGCCTCCGTCAGCTGCTGGCGAATCAGTCTTGTTCGCGCAGCCCCCAGCGCCAGGCATACCGCAGTCTGGGCGCGGCGGGCGGCTCCGCGTGCCAGCAGAAGATTGGCGATATTGGCGCACGCGATCAGAAGTAATGTTCCACAAACCATCAGGAGAATACGCAGACTCGCGCCGTAGTCTTCCCTTAAGGAGGTGACACCCCCTCCGGCCGGAGCCAGCCGGATAAATTTTTGAGGAATCGTGGGTTCAATCTGCGGTTTGAATTCGGCGGGCATCTGATCTTCGTCACGGAGCCACCGTTGCAGCACCGGGGTCAGCCGGGCGGGAAGTGCTTGCACGCTCGCACCCGGCTTTAGCCTGCCAATGGCATAAAGCCACTGGGGATGATTCGTTCTCATGTGCGCATTCTGGCCGTCGAACAAAATCTCCTGTTGCAGGGGCAGCCAAAAGTCCGGCGGATCGCTACGCAGTGTCTCGCCAAAAAATCCCGGAGGTGTAATCCCAATCAACGTGACCGGCTGTCCTTGCACCAAGAATGTGGACCCAACAATCGCCGGATCTGAGCCGTAAGCCTGCTGCCAGGTGCGATAACTAATCATCGCCACCGGTGCGGCCGACTGTTGATCGTCCGAGTTGTTGATAACCCGTCCGGCAAAGGCGCCGAGGCCAAAAACATGGAAGTAGCTCCCACTCACGTACTCGGCCCGCAGGGGACGTGCCTCGCGGTCTTTCGCCTCCTGCCGGATGCTGTAAATCCCGGGCGCGGCCTGAAAAGCGGTGGTTTCCTCGAACTCGGGTGCCGCCGCCGCGAGACGCTGGTAGAGGGGATAAGAGAACAGGCTCCAGTCATCGTCCTCCCAACCCTCGACACAGCACTCCTCGGTATCGCCAATGCGATACAGCTGGGCGGGATCGGCGACCGGCAACGATTTCAGCATGATCGCCTGCGTCAGGGTGAAGATCGCGGTGGTCGCACCGATGCCGATGGCCAGGGTGAGTAATGCAGTCAACGTAAACGTAGGAGCATGGCGCAGCTGCCGCAGAGCGTAGCGGATGTCTTGCAGTAGGGTTTGCACGCAAGTATCCTCCGGCGGATTATACGTCGACCCGAAAGGGTTGGTTCCACGCGGTAAACTTTATGAGTTTTCAATTTGCACCACTGTTGGCGAAACATCGCCATTACACTCCTCATCCGCCTGGGGGCATCCTGGTCAGGCCGGTCAATGAGCGTAATCGACTTGTTATCGTCAATCACCGCCATCTGTCTGTTAGAGTTGGTCGTCAATTCCGGGGTGGGGCATGCGACGCAACACTGTCTGGCCGGCTTTTCTCTTCCTTTTTTTGTGTTTCGAGATCGCGGCGTGGGCAGCGCCGGCTCAGAACGTCCGGCTGTACGTGGACAACAGCGAGGGTGACGACGTCAGCGTCATCGACCTAAAGACGCTGAACACCGTAGATGACATCCGTCTGGCCGACAAAGTTCATGGGCTGGCGATCCAGGCGGATGGGCGGCGGCTGTTTGCGACCATCGAATCCGACAACACCCTGCGGGTGGTAGATACCGCCACCAACAAGGTCATCGCGGCGATCAAGCTGACGGGACGTCCGAATCAGTGCGCGGTCACGCCCGACGGACGCTATGTGGCCGTGCCGATCCGCGACAAGAATGCAGTGGACATTGTGGACGTGCGGCAGCAGAAGGTGGTGAAAACGCTGCCCGTGAGCAAGCCACACAACGCGTTCAACGCCGGCAGCAATCGCTACCTGTTCGTGAGCGCGATGGGGGCGAACCAGATCAACGTAATCGACCTGATGACGATGGCGTATTCGGCGAAGGTCTCGGTCGGAGGAATTCCCCGGCCGTACGTCGTGACGCCCGATGGCACAACGATGTACGTCGCGCTAACTGACCTGCACGGTTTCATGAAGGTGGACGTGGCGAGCGGAAAGAGGCAGCGAGTAGCGATGCCGGCCGAAAACCACACGCCGAAGCAGCGTTCGTTCGAGCCGAGCAACACGCTGACACACGGGCTGGCGCTGTCGCCCGATGAGACCGAGCTGTGGGTCACGAGCCTGCTGGACAATAGCCTATACGTCTACGACGTGAAGGCGAACAAGATCACGGGGCGGGTGCAGGTCGGCGATGGGCCGAACTGGGTAGCCTTCTCGCCGGATGGGAAGTATGTGTGCGTGAGCAATACCGGGACAGATGATGTGTCGATTATCGACGTGCGGACGCGGCGCGAAGTGAAGCGGGTAAAGGTTGGTAAGGCACCGAAGCGGATCGTAGCGGCGGTCCTGGGAGCATAGCGAAGGGCTTACCCCGGGGCACCTTGACAATGCAGGAGTAACCGCATGTCGTCGATGGTTTTTGGCAATCAATTACCACCGGAATCTCAATAAACACACAGGCGAAACCCTCTCGCGACGAGTTCGCCGCTCCTCAACGAGCGATAAATCGCCATTGCGCTCAAAACGGGCTCCGAGCGGGGGTGAGGGGAAGGCGCAAACCTGCTCAAACGCCTGTTAACGCCAGTCATCGGAACTCTGGACTGACTGTAATCAATCGCGGTAGGGTTTCGGTATGAGTCGAGTCACGAACGTAATACTCACCGCGCACGTTGGGCCGCAAAGCAGACCTGACGATGAGATCGAGGCCGTCAACGGTTTCCTCCGAAATGCAGACGGCGCGCGATGGGCGTGGTGTTGATAGCAGGTGCTCTCCTTCCGAGGCGAACCCGTCTTCTAGATTCGATCGATGGGCCAGTTCCAAGAACGGCAGAGCAAACGGCACGGCTTTTGGGCGGTCCTCAACCGCTGGCGCCTTGGACTTTGCCCTGCGGCACGGAACTGACCCGAAGATGGACACGCGACGGATTCCACGGCTACGCGCCGCGAATGGACGGCCATCCGGTGGCCGGGCACTATCGCAGCGCGCAACGATGTTCCGTGGTCGATCGGAAATCAGCGCCTGGCTCCTATCCTTCGTCCGAACACGATCGTTCTGATCCCAGCGTCTCACGATAGCCAATGGACGTTAGGCGGTCGCCTCGAAGTTTCGCACGTGTACTTGAGCAAGCATCGGCTGCTGGCCCACGCGGCGTCAAAGAGAGAGCGGCCTGTGGAATGGTGGATCGGCTGCTTCACGGAACCGGAACTGAAACGGCGGATGAGCTGACCTTGGTCAACAACCAGCGTCCGTGGATCTTTCTGGCTTCACCGTTAAGGTTTACGTGGCTCTTGGCTGTCCAGGAGGGCAAGCCCGTGGCTGGATCCAATGAGACGTCGAAGTAGTGGCATTCGAAATACACCGATGACTTCCATTGGCCGTCGCCAGTCTTCACCGGGACATACTTGGTTTTGTAGGCCGGGGAAAGCGACACGAACTTATTGGCTTGCTGCAACCCGCCGGAAACATACTTGAAGAAGGTGCACAGCGTGCCCTGTTGACCGGTGGCAGAGGTGTCGCCCGAGGGTAGAGGGCAACTTTCGGGATCGTCCGGATCGCCGTTGCCGATGTAGTTTCCTGCCGAGGCAGCGGTGCTGACAATCGTGAGTTGGGCGTCTTTAGTCCAGATCGAGAGTGCCTGGCGGATTCGCTGCGTGATCACTTCCGGCGAATCGCCATTTATCGGATCGTGCACGCTGACTGCCGCGTGAAAGGTTACGTGAATTTGCTGTTCCAGTTCAGCCGCTTGGGCGAGTTGATCGTCATTGTCCCGCCCGCCACTTGCATGGGCGGCTCCTATGGCCGCGATAATTCCCACAGCTACCAGGGCCACAAAACGAGGGTAGTTCTTCTTGAATGTCGATTTCATGTAGATCTCTCCTTTGAACAGGGGCGCGGTTGTCGTTCCCACCGCGCCTGCTTGTTTGCCTTCACTCCATATAGCGGAAATCGCAGGGGAAACCTGTAAGTGGGAAAGGAACTACTTGGGGCAGTTGCCGGGGGGTGTGGTAAAGTTTACGCAATTGGCCGCCCCCCTCCGGCCTACGGATTTGGATGGATGACGCTCTCGGACACGAGATCACCCAACTGCTTCAGGCATGGCGCCGGGGCGACGAAGGTGCTCTGGACAAGCTGACCCCTCAGGTTTATCGCGAGCTGCATCTGGCCGCCAGGCGTTGCATGGGACGGGAACGCGACGGTCATACGCTACAGACGACGGCTCTGATCAATGAGCTTTATCTGCGTCTATCCGATCTGAAGCTGATCGACTGGCAGGACCGGGCGCATTTTTTCGCGCTGTGTGCGCGACAAATGCGGCGCATTCTCACAGACCATGCCCGTGCCCGCCAGTCGCACAAACGCGGCGATGGAGCAACAGCGATTTCATTGGACGATGCTCTGGCAATCTCTCCCGAACCCTCCCCTGATTTGGTCGCTATAGACGATGCTCTCAATCAACTGGCGAAGGTGGACGGCCGCAAGAGCCAGGTCGTAGTGTTGCGTTTTTTTGGCGGCCTCAGCGTCGAGGAAACCGCTGAAGTATTGAAGGTTTCACCTGACACCGTGGCGCGTGATTGGCGGTTGGCCAAGGCGTGGCTGATGCGTGCCCTGAGCGAAAATAAATCCGATGAAGCCTGAGCGTTGGAGCAAAGTCGAAAGCATTTTTCACAAGGCTCTCGAGGCGGACGAAAGCCGGCGCGGCTCTGTAATCGAGGAATCGTGCGCCGGGGATGAGGAACTGCGCCGCGAGGTGGAGTCATTGCTGGCGCATCACAGTGACTCTGCCAGCTTCATCGAGAAGCCGGCGTTTGCGAGCCAGGTGAACCCCAGCGTTCGGCCGGTCACGGCGGCAGCTGCGCCCAGGCCTGACCTGAGGGGCGTTGCGTTTGGACATTACCGCATTCTTGAAGAAATCGGCTTCGGCGGCATGGGAGTGGTATACAAGGCCGAGGACAGTAGACTTGGCCGACTCGTCGCGCTGAAGTTCCTGCCTGAGCACATGGCAGCGGATTCTGTCGCGTTACAGCGTTTTCGCCGCGAGGCTCGATCCGCTTCCTCGCTGAACCATCCCAGTATTTGCACGATTTACGATATCGACGCCTACGAGGGCCGGGAATTTATCGTAATGGAGTATCTCGATGGGCAGACCCTCGCTACCTATATTGCGGGCCGGCGAGCGGTTGGCACTGAGCTCGTCGCCAAATTGGGAATGCCCATTGCCGAGGCGCTCGGCGCGGCACACTCCAAGGGAGTGATTCATCGTGACATCAAGCCCGGCAACATCTTCGTTACTCAATCGGGGCTGGTGAAAGTCCTCGATTTCGGCGTGGCTAAGCTGGTG
>DATJXG010000269.1:0-12006 GCA_035500455.1 Terriglobales bacterium
GGCTACCCGGTGCTGCAGGCGGCGGACATCCTGATCTACAAAGCGGATTTCGTTCCAGTAGGCGAAGACCAGGTTCCCCACGTGGAATTGACCCGCGAAATTGCTCGCCGCTTCAACCAGTTCTATCAGTACAAAGGGCGGCCGGTTTTTCCCGAGCCGCAGGCCCTGCTGACGCCGGCGGCCAAACTACCCGGCACTGACGGCCGCAAAATGTCGAAGTCATATGGAAACACCATCTTGCTCACCGATCCCGAGCCGGTGGTGCGGCAGAAACTGAAGACCATGGTGACCGACCCGGCGCGCGTCAGGCGCAGCGATCCTGGCGACCCCGACAAATGCCCTGTCGGCGACCTGCACAAGATTTTCAGCAGCGCCGCCACCTTGGAGAAGGTGTACCAGGGCTGCCGCTCGGCAGGGATCGGCTGCATCGAGTGCAAGGGATGGGCCGCGGATGCGCTTGTGCAAATCCTCGCGCCGATGCAGGAACGGCGGCGAAAATATGAGGAGAATCCGCGCCTGGCCTGGGATATCCTTGAAGCGGGCGCGGCCAAGGCTGGCAAAGAGGCTGACGTCACCATGAGCGAGGTGCGCCAAGCTATGGGCATGTCGCTCGACCGCCCGTAACTTCTGCGCCCGTTCGCACGTTAAGAAATAGGGAGTCGCAGCGGGCGTCCCGGAGTTTTTGAGCAGAGCAGCTTTAGTGCCGGGGTGGAGGGCAAGAATCGCGCAACCCTAACCGGCTCAAGATTTTACGCGTAACTGACTGATGCTGAATATTTTACCCAATTCGCAATCACTCCCGGCGCGCAACTCCCACGCGCTCAATATTTTGCAAAATGCGCAGGGGGAGGGGGGTACCCCGGTATGATCCCTTCTTCCGTCGAAAAGCCCGGTCCCCACCTGGTCAACAAGAACGCTCAGGTTGAAAGTGAATCCTCCTTTGCGGTCAGCGTTGGCGACGTGTACGAAGGCCCGCTCGACCTCCTGCTCGATCTGATCCGCAAGCAGGACATCGACATCTACGACATCCCCATCGCCACCATCACGGCGCAATACCTGGCGTATGTCGAAAAGCTGCGTGAACTCGACGTCAACGTGGCCGCCGAATTTATCTACATGGCGGCAGTGCTCATTCACATCAAGTCGCGGATGCTGTTGCCGCGCGACCCGCTGGCGCCCGCCGATGCCCAGGACGACCCGCGCAGCGAACTGGTCAACCGCCTCCTGGAGCACGAAAAATTCAAGTCAGCCGCGCAAATGCTGCTGCAGAAGCAGCAACTCGAAGACGCGGTGCGCTCCAACCCGGCGATCAAAGAGTTTATGGACGCCGAAGGCACCGATCCGGAGATCGCCGCCGACGTCATCGACCTGGTGAAGACCTTCCAGCAGATTCTGGAGCGCGCGCGCAATCGTCCCTTGATGCAAGTGGATGAAGAGACCGTCACAGTGTCGCAGATGATTCAGTACCTGCAGCGGCGGCTCTCGCTGGAAGACCGGCCGGTACGCCTGAAGCAAATGCTGCGCAACATCAGTTCGCGGCAGGCGCTGGTGTGCATGTTTCTGGCGCTGCTCGAACTCGTGCGCCTGCAGGCGATCCAGCTTCGCCAGGACCGCATGTTCGGAGAAATTCTGCTGCGCAAGCACGACAGCTTCGAAGCGGTAATGGCGGAACGAGCCGCCGCGCGCGACGATTGGAAGTAACTCATGATGAACTGTCATCCTGAGCGAAGCGAAGGACCCCACGCCCACGGCGAGCTGCACAGATGCCGCAAGGCATTCTCTTCGCCGCCCGTTGGGGATGACAAGTCGGCATAACGGGAGACCATGAGCCTTAAGGCCAAAATCGAAGCCATCATTTACGCCGCCGAAACGCCGGTCACGCTCGACCAGATTGTGCAACTGGTGAAGGAAGCCGGAGGCGCCCCCGAAACCGGCGCCGAAGAGTTCCGCTCCGGCGTCCGCTCCGCGCTGGAAGAATTGGTGGCGGAGTATTCGGCTGAAACCCACGGCATCGAAGTCCGCCAGGTCGCGGGCGGATACCGCATGTCCACCAAGCCCGAACAGCATGACGTGGTTCGCAGCTTCGCCAAGAGCCTCAAGCCGCCCATCCGCCTGTCGCTGCCCGCGCTGGAGACGCTCGCCGTAATCGCCTACCGGCAGCCGGTCACCGTGCCTGAGATCAGCGAAATTCGCAGCGTGGATTCCAGCGGCGTGATCGCCACGCTTCTCGACCGCAAATTGATTACCACCGCGGGGCGCAAAGCCGTGATCGGGCGTCCCATCCTGTACCGGACCACGAAAGAATTCCTGCTGCGCTTTGGCTTGAAGGACGTTTCCGAATTGCCCAGCATGGAGGAATTCGAAAAGCTCGTGGCGGAGTCGTTCCAGAGCGATCTTCTGCCCCTGGCGGATGAAGCCCCGGTGAACGGATCGGTTCCGGCTGAAGTTGTACCGATTGACGAAAGCCGTGGCGAACCCGGGATTGAAGGCCCAAGTGAGCTGGCCGCCGATGCTGAACCTGGCGATCCCGCTCCTGAGGGTCAAGCGCCCGCCGCCGACGCAGGAGAGGTTGAGAAGAGCGAAGCCCAGCCAATCGAACTCAAGCAGAGTGAGGCGGAACAAAAAGAGGTTGAACAAAGTGAGGCCGAACAAACCGAGGTGATCGCCGAAGCCACCGGAACCGAATAGGTCCCGTGTTCCTTGTGGTTCAAGTCCGGGCAAAACGACCACCGAAAACCCTGGGGCCACAGAGCCACTGAGCCATCTTCGATCGCCAAGCAGGAGCTGCCATGCCCGCCGAACGCCTGCAAAAAATCATCGCCGCTGCCGGAATCGCCTCACGCCGCAAGGCGGAGGAACTGATCACGGGCGGATTGGTCTCAGTCAACGGCCAGGTGGTGAGCGAGTTGGGCAGCAAAGCCGATCCCGAGCGCGATCACATCCGCGTCAACGGCAAGCTGTTGCACGGCGCCGAACGTCACGTTTACCTCCTTATGAACAAGCCCAAGGGATACGTCACCACGGTCAACGATCCCGAAGGCCGGCCCACGGTGATGGACCTGCTTCGCGGCGTCGGCGCCCGCGTTTATCCCGTGGGGCGCCTCGACTACGCCAGCGAAGGCCTGCTCCTGCTCACCAATGACGGCGAGTTGGCGCACCACTTAATGAAAGCCGCCTCCCACGTGCCCAAGACTTATCTGGTCAAGGTCGCTGGCCTGCCAGCGCCGGGGAGCCTGGCGAAGCTGCGGTCCGGCGTTTTCGTTGCCGCCGACCGAGGCGGCAAGTCACGGACTAGGACCGCTCCCGCAAAAGGCGCGAGAACCAGAACTGCGCCGGCAAAGATTGAGATGATCCGCGGCGGCGACAATCCCTGGCTGGAAGTCACTCTGATTGAGGGCAAGAACCGCCAGATTCGCCGCATGTTCGAAGAAGTAGGTCATCACGTGGAGAAGATCAAGCGCGTGCGCTACGGCCCGCTGCAACTGGACGTCCCGCCGGGAAAATTCCGCCGCCTCACGCCGCAGGAAGTTTCCCGGCTAAAGCCGCGCGGTAACACGGCCTGATATGATGGCCCACAGCATTTTCAGCTTCCAACAACCCCTGAGGGCGGGAGGATCGTGAGTTTGCAAGTTGCTGGAATTCAGGTGACGCCGGCCGTCATCGCGCCGCTCGATCCCGGCTTCCTCCCGGCGGCTTTGTTCACCCGCAAGTATCGGGAACTGGCGGCGTCCGCACCCAGCGTGCCGCTCAACCTGGCGCTGGAGCGCGCCGACGCTTCCATCTCTCGCTTCGACACTACTGTCATCGATCCCGCCTCCGGCCATCTCGAGTCCACCCGCTTCCACATCGAGCGCATCGTGAAGTTTCTGCTCTGGCAACGCGGAGGCTGGAAACTTTATGTCGGCGGGCCTGCCGAAATTGGGCGGTTTATTAAATCGGTTTACACGCAGACCGGAGAGCGCAAATTCGACGCCGAGTTCATGGGCACGATCTACGAACGCACCTTTGAGGTCGTGGTAAGCGGCGCCAGTGAAGTTCCAGCAGCCAAAGAGTTGAGCATGCCTCTTGGGCGCCATCTCGATGGCTGTCGCGTGGGCTTCGACCTGGGCGCCAGCGACCGCAAAGCCAGCGCCGTAATCGACGGCGAGGCTGTGTTCAGCGAGGAAGTGGTCTGGGACCCCAAGAACGCGGCCGATCCGCATTATCACTACACCGGCATAATGGATTCAATCAAGCGAGCCGCGGCCCACCTGCCCCGCCTGGACGCAGTCGGCGGAAGCGCGGCCGGCGTGTACATCAACAATCGCGCGCGCGTGGCCTCACTGTTTCGCGCGGTCCCAACGGCCGCTTTCGCGGAACAACTCGCTCCCATGTTCTTGCGCATTCGCGAGGAATTGGGCGTGCCGATGGAGGTCGTCAACGATGGCGAAGTGACCGCGCTGGCTGGCTCTATGTCCCTGGGAGAAAATCCCGTGCTGGGCATTGCGCTGGGCTCCAGCCAGGCTGCCGGCTACGTGAACCGCGAAGGCAACATCACGGGATGGCTGAACGAGCTGGCATTCGCTCCTGTGGACTACCGTCCCAACGGCCCGTTGGACGAGTGGTCCGGCGACTGCGGCGGCGCGCAGTATTTTTCGCAGCAGGCCACGAACCGCGTTGCCACCGCGGCCGGGATGGAATTTCCCGCGGAGATGGGCTTGCCCGAGCGCCTGGTGGAGCTGCAGAAGAAAATGGAAGCCGGAGACGCGCTGGCAGCCAAAGTTTACGAAACTATCGGGGCCTACGTGGGCTACGGCGTGGCGCACTACTCCGACTTCTACGATCTTAAGCACGTATTGATTCTTGGCCGCGTTACCACGGGCCGCGGCGGAGAAGTGATCCTCCGGAAGAGCCTGGAAGTTCTGCGCGCGGAGTTCCCCGAGCTTGCGGCCAGAATTTCGATTGCGCTACCCGACGAAAAAAACCGGCGTGTGGGCCAGTCCATTGCAGCCGCCAGCCTGCCGGCCATCCCAGGAGGACGGAAGTGAAACTCAGCGATTCAGGCGCGGAAATCTGGACGCCGGACGGGACCGCGGAAGCGGCGGCACTGCAGCGCGTGACCCACATGGGCATCGGCGCGCACCAGGACGACATCGAGATCATGTCCCTCGAAGGCATTCTTGCCGGCTTCGGCAGCAGCGAGAAATGGTTCATGGCCGTGATCGTCACCAACGGCGCCGGCAGCCCCCGCGACGGCCTCTACGCCAACTACACCGATGCCGAGATGCAGGAAGTTCGCCGACTGGAGCAGAAGAAGGCCGCTTTCGTTGGCGAATATTCCGCTGTGGCGTTTCTCAACCATCCCAGCGCGGCGGTCAAAACCTCCAGCAACCCTGCGGCCAAGAATGATCTGAAGGCGTTGATCGGCGCCGCCCGTCCGGAAGTGATCTACACGCACAACCTCGCCGACAAGCACGACACGCACGTTGGCGTGACGTTGCGAACCATTGAAGCGATTCGCGAGCTTCCCCATGATCAACGCCCCAAAAAGCTGTACGGCTGCGAGGTCTGGCGCGATCTCGACTGGATGGCAGACGCCGATAAAGTTCTCTTCCGCCTGGATGAGCACGAAAACATCGCCAATTCCCTGGTGGGCGTTTTCGATTCGCAGATCGCCGGCGGCAAGCGCTACGATCTGGCTACCCAGGGCCGCCGCCGCGCCCACGCCACTTACTACCAGAGCCACTCGGTAGATGCCGCGCAGTTGGTGAACTTCGGCATTGACCTGACCCAGCTGATTCAGGACGACAAGCTCGACCCGGCGGAGTATGTGGCAGGATTCATCCGGCGCTTCGGAGAAGATGTAAACGGCCGGATAAAAAAATTCAGTTGATATAACAAGCCGTGCTCACTTCTGGCAGTGCGGGCAGTAATGGCTGCTGCGGCCGGCAATCACCACGCGCTTGATCGGCGTCTTGCATACCAGGCAGGGCTCGTCTTCGCGGCCGTACACGCGGTGTTGCAGCTGGAAGAAACCCTCATCGCCGTCGGCATCCACGTAATCGGAAACCGACGATCCCCCCGCGGCAATCGCTTCCTTTAGAACTTCCTGAACCGCGAGATACAGACGCCGCAATTCTTCCCGCGTAAGTGACGCCGCCCGGCGCCGCGGACGAATGCCCGCACGGAACAGCGATTCATCGGCGTAGATATTTCCCACTCCGCTGAGCAGCTTCTGGTTCAGCAGCGCACTCTTTATGGGTGTTTTGCGGCCACGGAAGAGTTCGACGAAACGCTCAAGCTCCACTTCCAGCGGTTCCGACCCGCTCGCCTGAAAGCCATGGGCCACGCTCAAACGCCCAAAGCGGCGGGGATCGACAAAGCGCAGCTCCCGCCCGGAAGCCAGGCGAGCGATGGCGTGCGTGTGCTTCTCCACCTCGGCATCTGGCGGGCTGACCAGCATGCGCCCCGTCATTCCCAGATGCACAATCCACTGCGCTCCATCCAGTGTGGGGCGGGCGCCCCCGCCCGCCAGGGGAGGGGCACCGATCTTTTTGAGAGCTTGTTTAGACCGGCGCCTTCCGGCGCCGCCTACAGTCGCGGGCGAGGGCGCCCGCGACGCATCTGCAGCTTCGAGATCGAAGACAATATGCTTGCCTACGCGGCGCACGTCCGCAATCCGCTTGCCTTCCAGCGCCGCTACGATCTCCCGCGGCGAAGACTTGAGCGGCTCGCGCTTCGATCCCAGCCACACCGACTCAATCACATCGCCGGTCACACGCTTCGCCAGGCCGCGAGCGATGGTTTCAACCTCAGGAAGTTCAGGCACGAAATTCAGTCTACAGTCGTCGGTCGTCAGTCGTCAGTCGTCAACATTCGCCCTAAGGCCGAAGACTGACAACTGAAGACTGACGACTGTCACACCCGATTGCCCCACTTCCGCCCGGCGGGTTATCATTTGCGGTACACATCACCGCGCTTTTCCCCGTAATTCATACTTTTTTCATACATCGCGGGGCAACAATTGCGTGCGCCCCGGACAAAGGTTTAAGGCCCTGCCCTGAGCAGCAGCGGCAGATAACTGTCCGGCATAACTGGAGTCGCTTTGAGCAAAGGCAAAACTGCGGTCATCGTCGGCGCCCAGTGGGGCGATGAGGGCAAAGGCAAAATTGTCGATGTGCTCTCCGAGAATTTCTCCCTGGTCGCGCGCTACGCGGGCGGGCACAACGCCGGCCACACAGTAATCATCGACGGCAAAAGATTTGTTCTGCAGCTGATCCCGTGCGGTGTGCTGCGTCCCGGCTGCCGCGGCGTGATCGGCAACGGCGTGGTGCTTGACCCCATGGCTTTCCTGAAAGAGGTCGCCGCCCTGCGTGATGCCGGCGTGCAGGTCGATGGGAATCTCTTCGTCAGCAACCGCGCTCACGTCATTCTCCCCTACCATCGCATGATCGAGCTGGCCTCCGAGAACGCACCCGGAGGCGTGAAGATCGGCACTACGTCGCGCGGCATCGGACCGGCCTACGAAGACAAAATGGGCCGTCGCGGCCTGCGCGTCGCCGACCTGCTCGACTTGCCCCTGCTCAAGGAGCACCTGCGGAATGTTTGCCAGGAGAAGAATACGATCGCGCACGCGCTCTTCAATTCCGAGCCGCTCGATCCCGATAAGATGTACCGCGAATATGCCGAGGCTGCGAAGTGCATTGCCCCATTTGTTTGCGATACCGCAGCCTTGCTGAATCACGCGCTGAAGAACGGCGAAACGATTCTTTTTGAAGGCGCGCAGGGGACCATGCTCGATATCGATCACGGCACCTACCCCTTTGTGACTTCGTCCAGCGCCACCTCCGGCGGCGCAGCCATCGGTACCGGCATTGCGCCCACGGCGATTGACACCGTTGTAGGCGTCACTAAGACTTACTGCACGCGGGTGGGCGAGGGGCCGTTCCCCACCGAAATTCACGACGCCCTTGGCGAGCAGATTCGCGCCCGCGGGCGCGAGTACGGCGCGGTTACCGGCAGGCCTCGTCGTTGTGGCTGGATCGATTTGCCTCTGCTGCGCTACAGTTGCATGATTAACGGCACTTCCTGGCTGGTGGTGACCAAGCTCGACGTGCTCGATGAATTGGCCGAAATTCCGGTTTGCGTGGGCTACCGAATCAACGGCAAGGAGAGCGGCGAAATCCCCGCGCAGGCCAGCGGCTACGAACGAATTGAATGCGTGTACAAAAAGCTTCCGGGCTGGCAAACTTCTACGGAGGGGATCGTTCAGTTCGACAAGTTGCCGCCTGCGGCCCGGTCGTATCTGCAGTTCCTGGAACAGGAAAGCGGAGCACGGATCGGCATGATTTCAACCGGCCCGGGCCGCGAGCAGACGATCATCAAGAATGATTTTCTCGCCGCTCTGGGTTCAGTCTCGCTCAAGACCAGGGCGCATATGGAAGGCTAGCACGGGAGCAAGCGATGGTGGTTCTGGCAGTGACGTGGATGGCGAAAACTGGCCACGAAGCCGAAGTGGCCGCCCTTTTCTCGAAGCTCACCGAAGAGTCGCGCAAAGAGCCCGGTTGCGTAATGTACCAGGTGCACCGCCACAAAACCGAGCCGCGGCGCTTCTTCATCTACGAGCAATATAAGGATGACGCCGGCCTCGAGGCCCACCGCGCCGCGCCCCACTTCCTGCAGTATGCCAAGAAAGATCTGCCCAAGATCGCCGAACGGGTTGAAGGCCAGTTGTACGAGCCGCTGGAGTGATTTGTAAATGGTATCGAGTAATTTGTAAATTGAGAACCAGCGTGTGCGGCTTTGGTCTTTAGTTTGCAAATTACCCGATTACCAAATTACAAATCCCCCGGGCTACTGCGTCAGCTCATACCCCGCGAAAAAGAAGCTCAGCTCAAAGCGCGCGGTGTCGTCCGCATCCGAGCCATGAATCGCGTTGTATTCGATGCTGGTGGCCCACTTCTTGCGGATGGTGCCTTCTTCGGCGTTCGCGGGATTGGTTGCGCCCATCAGCTTGCGCAGATCGGCGATGGCCTCTTCCTTTTCCAGCGCCAGCACGACAATCGGCCCGCTGGACATGAAATTGGTCAATGAGTTGTAGAACGGCCGGCTGGCGTGCACCGCATAAAACAACTCAGCCTGGTGCTTGGAAATCTCCAGCATCTTCATGGCGAGGATGCGGAAGCCGTTCTTTTCAAACTGCTCGATGATGTCGCCCACCGCGTTGCGGCGGACGGCGTCAGGCTTAATGATTGTGAGTGTGCGTTGCAAAGTCTTCATTTTGGTTGTTAGTCGTTGGTCCTTGGTCGTTAGCCGCTAGATATTAGGGGATCAGGAACTGAGAACTGACATCTGAGGGCTGCTTTTCACCCAGAAACTTTGTAAAGCGTCGTGTGGTGTCTGCAATTGCCCGTAAAATAGTTAAACTTTCACACCGATCGCGGCCACCACGGTCTCGCCGATCGCCGCCGGCGACTTGGCCATGCGGATTCCCGCCGCTTCCATGGCTTTGATCTTCTCCTCGGCCGTGCCCTTGCCGCCGGAAATGATAGCGCCGGCATGGCCCATACGCCGCCCCGGAGGCGCGGTTTGCCCGGCGATAAATCCGATCACCGGCTTGCGCATGTGCCGCTTCACATAATCGGCGGCAGTTTCTTCGGCGGTGCCGCCGATTTCACCGATCATGATCACTGCTTCGGTCTGGGGGTCTTTGTTGAACAGATCGAGCGCGTCCACAAAATTCGTACCGATGATGGGGTCGCCGCCGATGCCGATGGCGCTCGATTGCCCAATTCCCCGCGTGGTGAGTTGATAGACCGCCTCGTAAGTGAGCGTCCCCGAGCGCGAAACAATTCCTATCGGACCTTCGCGGTGAATGCGCGCCGGCATGATGCCAATCTTGCATTTTCCGGGCGAAATGATCCCCGGGCAGTTCGGTCCGATCAGCCGCGAGCGGCGGTTCTGCAGAAACTCCCAGGCGCGCACCATGTCGAGGGTAGGAATGCCCTCGGTGATGCACACGATCAACTCGATTTCGGCGTCGGCCGCCTCCATGATAGCGTCGGCCGCGAATGGCGGCGGCACGAAGATCACCGAAGCATCCGCCCCGGTTTTGTCCACCGCTTCCTGCACGCTGTTGAAGATCGGCCAACCTTCGTGGGTGGTGCCGCCTTTGCCGGGGGTCACCCCGCCTACGATTCTGGTTCCATACTCAGCGCAGGCCTTGGCGTGAAACGTGCCTTCCCGCCCCGTCAGCCCCTGCACGATTACTCGCGTCGATTTATCTACAAGAATTGACATGATTGCCTGTCTTTAAGAACAAATCTCTATAACAAATCTCTGTAGAGACGTAGCCGGCTACGTCTCGCAAACCTATCCTGCCGCCGCCACCACTTTTTCGGCTGCATCTTTCATCGTCTCGGCGACGATAAAGTTCAATCCCGATTGCTGCAGAATCTCCCGTCCCTGCTCAACGTTGGTGCCTTCCAGGCGCAGCACGATCGGCAATTGAATCTGAGTCTTCCTCGCTGCCTCGACAACTCCGTTGGCCAGCGTATCCACCCGCAGAATGCCGCCGAAAATGTTAATCAGCACCGCCTTAACATTCTTATCGCTCAGCAGGATTTCAAACGCGTGCGTCACCTGCTCGGCATTCGCCCCGCCGCCCACATCCAGAAAGTTCGCCGGCATACCGCCGGCATACTTAATGATATCCATGGTCGCCATCGCCAGGCCCGCGCCGTTCACCATGCAGCCCACGGTGCCGTCGAGCTTGATGTAATTCAGGCTGTACTTTGAGGCTTCCACTTCCAGCGGATCTTCCTCAGTGATGTCGCGCAACTCCCGCAAATCTGGGTGGCGGAACATCGCGTTGTCGTCGAAGTTGATCTTGGCATCGAGCGCGAACAAGCGGCCATCGCTACAGGTGATGAAGGGGTTGATCTCCAGCAAGGAAGCGTCGGTCTCAAGAAAAGCCCGGTACAATCCGGTAAGAAATTGCACCGCCGGATTGATCTGCTGCGGTTTCAGCCCCAGCGCAAAAGCAATCTTGCGCGCCTGAAACGGCTCCAGCCCCATGCCGGGATCGATATATTGCTTGAGAATCGCTTCCGGCTTCTCCGCCGCCACCTGTTCGATTTCCATGCCGCCCGCCGCGGACGCCATAAATACCGGCTTGCCCTCGCCGCGGTCCACCAGTATCCCCAGGTAAAGTTCTTTCTCGATGGGCAACGTTTCTTCAATGAGCAGGCGGCCGACCATCTTGCCTTCCGGGCCGGTCTGGTGCGTCACCAGCTTCATGCCCAGCATTTTGGCGGCGAGGTCTCCGGCTTCGTCCACGGACTTGGCGATCTTCACGCCACCGCCCTTGCCGCGCCCGCCGGCGTGAATCTGCGCCTTTACTACAACGCCGGTCGCGCCCGCGCCGAACAAATTCTTGGCAGCCGCTTCAGCCTCTTCGCGGCTCTCCGCCATCTCGCCGCGCGGCACCGCCACTCCATACTTCTTCAGGATTCCCTTGGCCTGATACTCATGAATTTTCATAAATGATTCCCGTTCAAATCTATCGGCAGGAACATACTTCCCCCATCGCACAACCCGCTTGCGAGGGTTTCCTAAGGCGGCTGAACTGATCGAGCAGCTAAACTTCGATTCTATAGAAGGCCGTTTCAGACGGCAAACCATTAAATCACCGTGGCGCCGGCGTCTCGCCGGCACGATTGTGATCTTCCGGCAGGTGGAGCAACCGGCACATGCCGGCGGGGACGCCGGCGCTACTCCATATCAGTTAGAATGGCCCGTCCGAAAAAGGTCATCGATGGCCAAGACACGCATCGCATGTGTGGGCGGCTTTCTCGGCGCCGGCAAAACCACGGTGCTGGCGAGCGCAGTTCGAGAACTGATGTCGCGGGGATTGCGCGTCGGCGTCATCACCAACGACCAGGGAAACAACCTGGTTGACACCGCCGTGATGCGCGAGCTTGGCGTGCCGGCGGAGGAAGTGGGCGGCGGCTGCTTCTGCTGCCGTTT
>DATJXG010000270.1:0-2514 GCA_035500455.1 Terriglobales bacterium
ATTTTTCCGCGGGCGGTGTAGTCCTCCGGATTGGCGCTGAAGACGAGGGCCACATCCAGCGGCAGGCGGATGGGATAGCCCTTAATCTGCACATCGCCTTCCTGCATGATGTTGAACAGGCCGACCTGAATTTTTCCGGCAAGATCAGGAAGTTCGTTGATAGCGAAGATGCCGCGATTGGCGCGTGGCAGAAGTCCGTAGTGCACCGTGAGTTCGCTGCTCAGTTCGTGGCCGCCGCGGGCGGCTTTGATGGGGTCGATGTCGCCGATCAGGTCAGCAATGGTTACGTCTGGCGTGGCCAGCTTTTCCACGTAGCGCTCTTCCGCCGTGAGGTATGCGATGGCAGTGTTGTCGGCGTCGTCAGCCATCAGTTCGCGGCAGCGGCGGCAGATGGGGGCGTAGGGGTTGTCGTGAATTTCGCAGCCCGCGATGTAAGGCATTTCCGGATCGAGCAGCGTCGCCAGCGCCCGCAGGATGCGGCTTTTAGCCTGGCCGCGCAGTCCCAGCAAAATGAAGTTGTGCCGCGACAGAATGGCGTTCACGATCTGCGGTACCACGGTGTCGTCATAGCCCACGATGCCGGGGAAAATCGGGCAACCTCCGCGCAGCCTGGCCACCAGGTTTTCGCGCAGTTCGTCCTTCACGCGGCGCGTCCGCAAACGCTGTTCGGAAAATGGGCTTTGGCGAAGTTCGCCAAGGGTCCGCGGGAAACTCATGATAGAAAAACCCCCAGGGAGCGGCGTTGAGTTCGATTATACGCTCTGCGAATCGGGCGCCTGTTGGTGGGTTGCGCTACTCGGGGCATCTTGCTTCGATTGGGCAGGGAATCACCCGCATCCGTAATTGCGGAGACCGGCGCAGAGCAATTTTTTTTCGCCGAAGGGAAATAGTACACAGCGGAACCTGGCAGAAGACGCATCTTAGGGGCATGTGGGGCTTGTAGGCAGGGCTTCCGGGTCTGGCATCCCAGATGCAATGAAATCACCTGCAGCAGATCCGACTTGGCAGCTTTTCCTTAGTGAACCTTCGTCATCCTTCGTGTCCTTCGTGGTTGCTTTGGGTTTTGGAGCTGCAAACAGTCCGATTAACCACGAAGGACACCAAGGGTTCACGAAGGGTTGCGAGGGAGGTTGGAGCGGGGCTCTTGGGCTCCTCAGGTCATTGGAAACTGGGACCGAGAAGGGAAGAGGACCCGGTATTAAAACCTTGAGCACCAGAGTTCAGTCTTAGTCACTCGGGTAAGTCTGTCCGGCGTTTCAGGGGCATTGTTTCACGAGCATTGTTTCACGAGCATTGAACAGTTCCACATTCTCGATCGGGAGGACTGCGCGATGACATCGGGAAAAACAGCTGCTTATGCGGTTTACGATTCGGAGTTGGTGTGCGTCGAGCGAGCCCTTCAGGCTCTAAACCAGGCAGGATTTGAGAACGAAGAAATCTGTGTGCTGCTGGCGCCGCAGCATCCGCTCGCGGAGATCGTCAAAGATGCCGGCCTGGCTCCCGCTCCCGACAGCGCCGCCAATGCCGCCACGCTGGTGGAGTGGCTTGGCCGCATGGGCGCGGTGGTGATTCCGGGCGTGGGGTTCTTCGTGCGCTCGAAGTCGTTCCTGCAGGCGTGGATGGACACCGAAAGAGACTCGGCGGATTGCGGGCTGCTGGCCCCTCTGGGCATTGGCGACGGAGAAGCGCGGCGGCTGGAGAATGATCTCTGCCAGGACAGCGCGGTGATTTTCGTTCTCAGCGCCAAAGTGGCAGATGCGGAGTGGGCCAAAGAAATCCTGCTGAGTTCCGGCGCGGATGAGGCCTCCTGCCTGGGGTGGGAGACGGGCGTGGCCATGGCGTAGGTGGCGGTGCGAACCGGATGAGGTTTGAATGGGCACGGCCTTTGGCCGTGCCTGAGTTGCTTTTGGATGCGATGACGGCGCGGCTGAAAGCCGTGCCCTTTCATCTCTGGGCGTCTTAGCTATTGCGCAGATTCGATGAAACGGACTTCGCGGCCCCCGCATAGTCGGCCGACCTCCCGCAGCACTCCCCCGGCGGAATCGGTGAGCCGTGGGGGCAGGTGCGGGGATGGCCGAGGAAAGTGCAGATCTTGTCGGTGGCGCCGGGGGAGAGCACGTGCTCGAACTTGCAGGCCTGCTGCTCGATTTCGGTTTCGCTGTCCATGGCGAAGCTGTCGGTGAACAGGCGCTCTGCCAGGCGGTGGCGGCGGATCACGTCAGCGGCACGCTGCCTGCCGCGCTCAGTCAATTCCACAATCGTATCGCCGTCGCCGGTTGAAACTCCGTCGGGCTTGAGTGCGTCGTGGCAGGGATTCACGAAACGCTTGTGATGGTGCGGCTCGGGCGGATGCGGCCGGCTCGTCACCAGCCCCAGCTCGTTCATCTTTTCCACCGCGATGCTTACCGGCAGAGCGCCGTGAACTTCCATGCGGCCGATTTCTGCGATCTCGCCGTGCTCGTCGAGCACCCACAATTCTTCCAGCACTTCGTCGAACTGCTCCTCGTCCGACAT
>DATJXG010000271.1:0-4161 GCA_035500455.1 Terriglobales bacterium
CCGCCCGGCTGGCCGTCCGAAGTCAGCATCATCAGGGTGGGAGCTGCCAGGCGAGAATCGGCCAGGATGCGCTCTGCCAGTTCGAAGCCGTCCATATCGGGCATGCGGCTGTCGATCAGCATCAGCCGGAAGGGCCGGCCCGAGTTCTGCGCATCGGCCAGGGCGGCCAGGGCTGCAGGCCCATCGTTGGCGATAGCCGGAGACATTCCCCAGGTCTGGAGCATTCGTTCGAGGATCCGGCAGTTTGTGAAGTTATCGTCAACCACCAGGGTAGGAAGACCTTTCATGACAGCCAGGTCCGGGAGCGGCATTGCGGCGCCGCCGGTTCCTAATCGCATTCTGACTGTAAAACGAAAATCACTTCCCCGGATCGAGCTTGCTTCCAGCCATATCCTTCCACCCATCAACTGCACGATGCGGGACGAGATTGCCAGTCCCAGCCCCGTACCTCCGTACTTGCGAGTGGTTGAGCTATCGGCCTGCACAAAAGCCTCAAACACCGACGCCTGCTTTTCGGGCGGGATGCCGATGCCGGTATCGGTCACTCGGGCGTGGAGCATCACTTCATCCGCGCCCTGCCGCTCGGCCGCCAGGCGGACGGTGACCTCGCCTTTTTCTGTGAACTTGATTGCGTTCGCCAGCAGATTGACCATCACCTGGCGGAGGCGCAGTGAATCGCCAAGCAAGCTGAGCGGAACACCCTCATCGATTTCATAAGCCAACTCCAGGCCTTTCTGGTGAGCTGCCAGGGCAACCGTTTTGACAGCGTCGTCCAGCACCTGCTCCAGGTTCAGTTCGGACTCCTCCAACTCCAGCTTGCCGGCCTCGATCTTGGAGAAATCCAGCACATCGTTCAAGACGCCCAGCAGCGCCTCGCCGGAGGTTCGTACGGTTGAGAGATACTCCCGCTGCTCTGGAGTCAGCTCCGTATCCAGCGCCAACTCGGTCATCCCCAGAATGCCGTTCATCGGGGTGCGGATTTCATGGCTTATGTTGGCCAGAAAGGTGCTTTTGGCGCGGCTGGCCTGTTCGGCCGCGGAGCGGGCGGTTTCGGCGGCGCGGGTGACGCGCTCCAGGCTTGCGGTTTGCTGTTTGACTTTTCGCCGCAGAAGCAGGACCCACGCAATTCCCGCCGCAACCAGGAGAATCATCAGGCCCACCGCAGCCAGCGCTCGCCGGAGCGTCCACCAACTGCTCCGCTGCAAAATGCGAACATCATCGCCGGCGCGCAACAGCACCTGAAACTGCGTGGGTTTCAACTGGTCGCGAGTCAGTTCCGCATGCACCACACAGATGCCCGTCACTTGCACAACTGATCCATTCCAGGCGGTGGCCAGTGATTCCGCCAATCGTTCGTCCTCGGTCTGCGCGTGAAAAGTGAGACCATCCGTTTCAATCAGCAGGCTTTGGGCAGTGCGGCTGAGAACGCGCCCGTTGAGTTGCACGAGCCAACCGTCAAACTCCCCCGAGAGAGCCTGCGCTGCGCTGATCGAGACCGGTGCAAGGGGTTTATCGTGTCGGACCACCCGCAGCATCGCGTTTTCGAGTACCGGTGAGTATCCCCCGGTCGTGAGGTCTCCGACCGCATCGACAAGGTCGCCGGGGACAAGCGAGGTGTCATCTGCCTGAACGATCTTCACCCCGCCGGTTTCATCTTGAATGAAGGTTGTTTCCGCAGAGGCCTGCGTAGTAGCGACGCCGCGAACATGCACGCGCTGATTCACCGCTGTGGCGGGGGAGAACTGCAACAGCTTCCCCACCGGCGTGATCGGCAGGGAAAACGGATTTTCCGGTAAGGGCCGCAGTACCTTTACCTCGTCCAGGCTGGGAACGAAAAGCTTGAGTCCTGCCAACTGATGTTTTTGATTGAAAACCGTGCCCAGCACGCCGCGCACCTCAACCAGGGCGCCCGCCAGTTTTCCCAACTCTTCCGCGAGATCTGAGTCAAAGGTAGGCACGTCCACCAGTCCGACCGCGGTATTCAGATGGATCGCGTCCCCTCGTTGGAAACCAGTCTTGCTGCGGCGCAGGGTTCCCGCGAGTTCCACCCACTGTGAGTCTTTGACGCCCAGCATGGCGTCATGCAGCGAGACTGCCTGCGGTTCCGGCAGTCGGCCAGCGCCAAGCTTTGAGATCGAGGGTTGACGGATCACCGGCGAGAACTCGCCTGCCCCGGTAAACCCGTCCACTCGTATCTTGTCGCCCACATGCAGATCCAGATAGTGATAGCTTTCCCGAACGAAGATCCCGGCGCTTGAGTCCTGGACGAAGAGGAAACCATAGTGCGCGTTGTCGTAGGTGACCACGCCTTCGAGACGTACGGGCCGGGCTTCATTGGCCTGCTTCAGATCGAGCTGCAGCACTTGCCTGGCAGTACGGATGACAAGATTCGGCGCGGCCCCGCCTCTTATGGGAAAGAAGTGTTCTTGTGGACGTTGCGGCTTGCCTCGAAGCGGTGTGAAATCGGCGCTGTCCAGCTGCACCGACCAGAGCCCGGCCGGGGCGGCGTAGCCGCTGGCTTCAATAAGATCGCCAGGTTGCAGCGCAGAGGCATCGGCAGTCTTCACTGCAATTTGTGCCGAGCCGTCGTCCATCACCACCGCGCCATCGGCGATCGGCAAGCAGGGAGTAACCGTCCAGCACAGGCCACTGGGGCGAATCTGCTTCAGGACCCTCCCCTGCACCCGAACCCGGCGGGTTGAATCCGGCGGGGATTCAGTCAGCAGTTCGCGCACACTCACAGAGGGGACAACGGAGGGGCTCTTGAGAATTTTGATGTCTTGGGCGTCGGTCGCCAGGAGCCGGGCGCCGGTTATGTTTCCTTCTCTTCCATAAGTAAGCTCAGCCACACCTGCAACCGCAACCGTGGTATCGAGCAAGGCGTCCGGGTCGAGACCGCTGCTATGGTCCAGGGTTATGGGCAGCTCAACCCCGTTGCCCCCAATCAAGAGGGCGAATCGCCCATCTCGCTTCACCGCGTTGTGCACGACTCCGGTGGCCAGAAGCAGGTTCTGACCTGTGGTTCCTTCCCAAAATGCGTTCAGCGGGGTTGCCTGGGGCGCGGGCAGTTGGACTCTTCTCAATCGCACGACTTCGATCCCGGTGAGGGTTGGACGTTGAGAGCCGGAACCCGGGTTTGCCTGCCTGGCCACATTGCCATCGACCTCCACGAAATCTCCGGGTTCAAGCGGCCCAGCGTTATGAGTATTTGCCATGCCAACCGCCCCGCTCTCATCCTGGAGGTAAAGCACCCCTGACTGCGCATCGTAGTACGTAACCGTGCCGCGAATGTGCCGGTTGGCGCCCACAGGAGCACGATTAAGATCGCGGATTGCGAAAACCCGGGGAAAGAAGCGCAGACTGCAGCGTGTGCACCGACGAGAATATTCCACGCTTCCCAGCAACCCGGCCGCGCACACCAGTATTGCCAGCCCGAGAATCCGCAGGGACCGTGCTCGATTGCCGCGCCGGTCCTGGGGTTCCGCAAGCCTCGACGTGGAGTGTGTCGAGTTGTCCATGGGTGTTCGCAGTGAGCCACACTAAGCCACAGCACGCCGAACCCTTCCGCGGGCCCTGAATGGCTCTCCGGCTATGGCGGTGCCTTTTTAAGATGATTCTGGATGGCTGCATCCGCGAGGCCAACGACGAGTTCGCGGAGTTGATTACTCAGGTTTAAGGAAGCGCGACGCCTTCCCGAAATGGGCGTTTGGACCTCAGAAGTTTCGGGCAGCGAACGGCCCTTTGTGCCCCATGAGTCGCAGCGAAATCGATCTTTTTCGCGGCCTGTGAGTTTCGCGAAGCAATCGCCGCTGTCCGAAGAAGCGGCCTGATTCGCGCCCAACAGGATTACACGGTCAGGACGACTTTTCCCTGGGCGTGTCCCGCTGCCAGATAGCGGAGGGCCTCCGCCGCCTCGCTCAGCGGGTAACGTCGATCGATGACCGGCACAACTTTTCCCGCCTCGAGAAGATCCTTCAGAAAAAGTAAATCCTTCTGGTTGATGTTCGCCAGAAAGAAACCCATTTTCTTGCGTCCGATCAGTGACAGCAATGGCCCCAGTAAAAGCCCCTGGAGGATCCGTCCTACTCCGCCTCCGGCCGCGACGTAGATACCGTTCTGGCTCAGGGAACGTCTGTAATCAAGAATGGAATGATGCGCGTT
>DATJXG010000272.1:0-29593 GCA_035500455.1 Terriglobales bacterium
ATGCGCTTCTACGATGTGCAGAGGGGGTCGATTCGTATCGACGGCGTCGATATCAAGGAAATGGACCTGGATGATCTGCGGCGGCGGTTCGGTGTGGTGCTGCAGGACCCGTTCCTGTTTACGGGGACAGTCGGAGGCAACATCCGCCTGGGAACGCAATGGATCGCCGACGAAGACGTGGAGAAAGCCGCGGAAGACGTGAATGTGGCCGACTTTATCCGCTCGCTCCCCGGCGGCTTCAACGAAGAAGTGCGCGAGCGCGGATCTACGCTCTCCACCGGGCAGAAGCAGTTGATCTCATTCGCCCGGGCGCTGGCGCATGATCCTAAAATTCTCATCCTGGACGAAGCGACCTCGAGCGTGGATACAGAAACCGAGTTCCGGGTGCGCGAAGCGCTCAGCCGTATGGTGGAAGGGCGCACCTCGGTGATCATCGCCCACCGGCTATCGACGGTGCAGCGCGCCGACAAGATTATCGTGATGCACAAGAGCCAGCTGCGCGAGATGGGGAACCACCAGCAGTTGCTCGCGCAGCACGGGATTTATTACAAGCTCTATCAACTGCAATACAAAGACCAGGAGTTTTCCGCCCAGCCCGAAGTCACCGCCAGCGCGGATGATTAGATGAACCACATAGGCGCTAAAGCGCCTTGCCTTCGGGGTTGAGCTGACGGGGCGCTGAAGCGCCCTCTTCCACGGGATCCCACAAGCTCCACGCGAACCCCACAAGCCCCGAGCGCAAATCAACGATTACTTCTTGAAAACGGCGTCCAGGGCGGCCTGAACTACGGCTTCGTCGATTTCGGACTTGGCGCCGCTGGCCGACATTCCGCCCAGGGTCTGGCCGTCCACTTTGATGGGCAGGCCGCCCTGGTTGGGGAAAAAGTCGGGGAAGGAGAGGACATCGATGTTGCCTTTTTTCAGGGCGTCGGCGCCATCTTTCGAGGGGCTGCCGTAGAAGGCGGCGTGGCGTGCCTTCCTTTGCGCGAACTGAATTGTGTTGAGCGAGGCGCCGTCGGCTTTCTCCAGGAAGAGCAGGTTGCCGCTGTCATCCACCACGCAGAGGGTGACTTCCACGTTCAGTTCTTTGGCCTTGGCCTCGGCCGCGGCGACCAGGGACTTGATGGTGGCCAGGTTCAAATACTTTTTGCTGGGGAGATCGGCGGCGGACATCGTTGCCAGCAGACAGAGAGTTACCAGAAGTAGTTTGAGCATGGGCAAGGATGCTAGCAGTTGGAGTTTCGCTTTTCCAGATGAATTGCGGTCTGGGATAAAGAACAGGTTCAGGGACAGCCGGGGCTGTCCCTCCCGTGTGGCAGTTTTCTCCTCCCGGCGTTTACTGAGAGGAATTGTTGCTGGCGCGTTGCTGCATGCGCTCCCGCGCCTGCTGGCGCATCTCCTGCTCCATGGCCTCGTACTTCTGTTTCTGATCGTCAGTGAGGACGGCTTTGATCTTCTTGTCGCTGTCTTCGAAGATGGATTTGGCTTTGCGGGCTTTGCGCAGGCGGCGGCCGGAGGTGTCGGCCTGCAGCGCTTTCAGCTTTTCCTGGCGCTCCGCGATGATGGGGGTGATTTTGGCTTTCTGGTCGTTGGTGAGGGAAAGTTTGCTGTCGAGTTTAGAGACAACTTCATCCGGCGTTGGCCAGGAACCGGCCTGGTCTTCCCGGGCCTGGTCTTGGCCGGAGGATTGAGGGAGGGCCAGCACGGCCTGCGAAGCTGCGGCGCATAGCAGGAACAGGGCGGCAAGGGAGAGTGCGTACTTCATCATCGATCGACTCCTCGAAGTTAGTTTGTGGGACTGTTTTTGGATGCGGGGCTTTGGAAGGGGATTTGTAAGGTTTTGTCGGGTTTGGGGTTGACGGTGCATGGCCGTTATTGACCGGTTGGACTGGGTCTCCCTGCGCGGTTCATGGCGCCTCACGCAAACGCTGGGACACGCCCGTCTACAACGATGCCGGCGGGACGCCGGCGCTACGCTCGGTGATATGCTTTTTGCTTATGTCCACGCTGGTTGAGTGTGTTCCTAATTTTTCTGAAGGCCGCGACAAGGCGAAGGTGGATGCCATTGTTGAGGCCATGAAGATGGACGGCGTCTATCTGCTGGATCGCGAGATGGACTCCGACCACAACCGCTGCGTCATTACGCTGGTGGGCGAGCGCGAGGCGATCCAGGAAGCGGCCATTCGCGGGGTGGGCAAGGCGGCGGAGCTGATTGACCTGAATGCGCACCAGGGGGCGCATCCCCGAATGGGAGCGGCGGATGTGGTGCCGTTTATTCCGATTGACGGGATTACGATTGAAGACTGCGTGGCCATGGCGAAGCATGTGGGCGTGGAGATCTGGCGGCGCTGGCAGATTCCCGTTTATTTGTACGAAGCTGCGGCGGCTACGCCGGAGCGGCAGAACCTGGAGAACATCCGGCGAGGACAGTTTGAAGGCATTCGGGCGGAGATCGCGACCAATCCGGCGCGGCGGCCGGATTTTGGCGAGGCGCGAGTGCATCCCACGGCGGGGGCGACCGTGGTTGGGGCGCGAAAGTTCCTAATCGCGTACAACGTGTTTCTGAATACGCCGGATGTTGATATCGCAAAGAGGATTGCCAAGGCGGTGCGCTTTTCAAGCGGCGGATTGCGGTTCGTAAAGGGCGCGGGATTTCTGGTGCGCGGTCTGGCTCAGGTTTCCATGAACCTGACGGATTTTGAGCAGACGCCGGTGCATCGTGTCTTCGAAATAGTGAAGCGCGAGGCGGAACGCTACGGGGTTGCGCCGGTTTCCAGCGAGATCGTGGGGTTGATACCCAAGAAGGCGCTGGAGCAGGCGGCGGAGTGGTTCTTGCAGGTGGAGAATTTTGATTCGTCTTTGATTCTGGAAAATCGCCTGGCGGCGGTAATGGGTGGCAAAATGGCGGTGGGCGGGTTGCGCGCCGGGGTCGAGCCATTTGTGGAGCAGTTGGCTGCGCCCACGGCGACTCCCGGGGGCGGCAGCGCGGCAGCGGCCAGCGGGGCGATGGCGGCGGCCTTGGCCGCCATGGTGGCTTCGATGTCGCGGGGAAAAAAAACGTACGTACAGTATGAAGCGGAGTTGAGCGCGGCGATTGCCCGGCTGGCAGTCCTGCGCGAAGAGCTTAAGGCTGCGATTGACGCGGATGCCGACTCGTACAATTCCGTGATGAAGGCTTATAAAGCCGCGAAGGAAACGGCGGATGCGGACGGGCTGGTGGACGGGGCTCTGAAACAGGCTACCAGCGTGCCTTTGGGAGTGGCTGAGCGGGCTGCCGAGGTGGAAAAATTAGTGAAGACGCTGGGGCCGATCACAAATCCCAACATGAAATCGGACCTCACCACCGCGGGGGCTTTGGCGCGCGCGGCAGTGGAGGGGGCGCTGGCGAATGTGGAGATCAATCTTACGTCTTTGAAGGACCAGGGGTTTGCGAGCGAGGTGCGGGGGAGAGTGGAGGCGTTAGGTACGTAAGTCGGTCAACTGCAGCGACGCTCGAGCCAGAACTTTAGGCTGCATTCGTGTGCCGCTTCCCAACCCATCCGTCAGGGAGCGGATGGCGCGAATGCTCCTGCGGCGGGAGGTTTCCCGCGTGGATACCTCGGTGCCTTCCATAAGACTTTCGTCATCCTCGGGGCCAGGAGGTTGGCATACAATTATCGGGAACAGTTGACGGGGCATCCCCTGCCCGCATCTAACCTGTCTAACTAGTGTTTGCATCAGATGTCGACTAAGCAATGTTCCCAGAGGCGTTTATGAAGAATTGGGTGGTCTGTTTGTGCGTTGTTTTGCTTTCTGCGGCGGCGCTTGCGATGCCGCTGGGGGGAACCACGCGTACCGTGATTCCGTCCGACATTCAGCAGATTATTTCCGTCGACTACCGGGCGCTGAAGAACTCCGACGCCGCGATGGCAATGAAGAAACAACTGCTGCCGCCCGCGCTCAAGACCTTCGAAGAGGCGCTCAAGGGGGTAGGCATTGACGCCGACAAGGACGTGGACCAGCTTACCTTTGCCTCCTACCGCGTGAACAAGCAGGTACGGATCGTAGGCATTGCCGCCGGCGATTTTTCCGCCGCCAAGGTTCTGAAGCGGATCAAGCTCAACAAGATCAAGCCGGTGAAGTACCGCGAAGCTAGCATTTACCCGATGACGGGTGGAATGCAGATGGTGTTTCTGGATGACGGCTCGCTGCTGTTCGGTGACGTCGCCGCGGTGAAAGGCGCGCTGGATGCGCGCGATGGCTACACTTCCACCGTGGATGCGAACAGCCAGTTTGTGGATATGATCGGCTCGGTGGATTCGGGCACGGTATGGAGCGTGCTCGACCAGGAAGGCACGCAGAACATGCTGCGTTCGGCGCTGGGTGATGCCTCGAAGCTGGCTGACTATGACACTATGAAGAAGCGACTGCTCGGCTCGCGCTACACCATGAACTTCAGCGACGGCGTGAAGTTCGACCTCGATGTGGTGACTTCGGATTCGATTACCGCGGCGACGCTTTCTTCGCTGGTGAAAGCGGGAATGCTGTACCGTAAGGTCACGGCTTCACCGGTCGAGAAGACCGCGCTGGACAATGTGACGGTGAATTCCGATAGTTCCGACCTGCAGTTCCACTTCAAGACTGATGAAAAGCAGTTCCAGTCACTGCTGCATTCGGATTTGTTTGCCGCGGTGTCGCGATAGGGTTTAACCGCGGAGGACGGGGAGGATGCGGAGAAACGCAGATTCCTCGCTTCGCTCGGAATGACAAGGGGTGGCTGAGTTCTCTGCCCTTACTCCTTTGCCACCGGCGTCCGCAGATCGTGGCCGGTCATTTCTTTGGGCTCGGGCAAGCCCAGCATTCCTAATACTGTCGGCGAGATGTCGCGCAGGGAGCCGCCGGGCTTGAGCGTGAACTGCTTATCGTCTGCCGATACCACGATGAACGGGACCGGGTTGGTGGTGTGGGCGGTGTGCGGGCCGCCGGTGGCCGGGTCGATCATCATTTCGGCGTTGCCGTGGTCGGCGGTGATAAGCATAGCGCCGCCTTTCGTCCGCACGGCAATCTCAATGCGGCCCAGGCAGGCGTCCACGGTTTCGACGGCTTTGACGGTCGGCTCGATCTTGCCGGAGTGGCCCACCATGTCGGCGTTGGCGAAGTTGACAATGATCACGTCGAAGGTGCCGTCTTCCACTGCTTTTACCACCGTGTCGGCGATGCCGGCGGCGCTCATCTCGGGCTTCAGATCGTAAGTCGCTACTTTGGGCGACTGGACTAAAGCCCGCTCCTCGCCAGGGAATGGCTGCTCCACGCCGCCATTGAAGAAATAGGTGACGTGCGCATACTTCTCGGTTTCGGCGACGCGCAGGTTGCGAAGCTGGGCCTGGCCCATCACGTTGGCGAGGATATTGTCCAGCGATTCCGGGGGAATCACAACCGGCAGGGAGAATTTCTTGTCGTACTGCGTCATGCAGACGTAGTGCAGATTCTTCGGAACATCATCGCGCGGGATGGTTGCGTCGAGATCTTCTGCGCCGGGGAGGTCGCGGCCGCCCTGGTCATTCAGTCCGCTGTTGCGGGTTAAGGCGCGAGTGATCTGGCGTACGCGATCGGCGCGGAAATTAAAGCAGATGCAGGAGTCGTCATCGCGAATGGTCTGGGCGCCGACATCCTCGCCTGGAGCGGCGCAAACCAAGGGCACAATGAACTCGTCGGTCACGCCTTTGTTGTAGGACTCTTTCACGCCCTGGATCGCATCCGCATAGGTGCCGCCTTCGGCGCTGCCGTGCACCATGGCGTTATAGGCCTTGGCGATGCGCTCCCAGCGGCGGTCGCGGTCCATGGCGTAGTAGCGGCCGTTTACGCTGGCGATCCTGCCGGCGCTGTACTCACGCATTTTCTGTTGCAGTTGCCCGAGGTAGCCGGCGCCGTTGGTGGGCAGGGTGTCGCGGCCGTCCATGAAGGCGTGGACGAAGACCCGCTCCACGGTGTTCTCCCTGGCCATTTTCAGCAGGGCGTGAAGATGGGATTGATAAGAATGCACGCCACCGTCAGAGACCAGGCCGAACAGGTGCAACCGACGACCAGCAGAGCGGGCGTTCTTCATGGCGGCCAGCAGGACGGGATGCGAGAAGAACTCGCCGTTCTGGATCAGCAACTCGATGCGGGTGCTGTCCATGTGGACGATGCGGCCGGCGCCGATGTTGAGGTGGCCGACTTCGCTGTTGCCCATCTGGCCGTCGGGAAGCCCGACGTATTTGCCGCTGGTCTGAATCAGGGTGTTGGGATAATCGCGGAGCAGGCGGTCGTAGGTGGGTTTGCGGGCCAGGGCGATGGCGTTGGCCTTGGTCTCGGCGCGGTAGCCCCAGCCGTCGAGGATGATGAGGACGAGAGGTTTGGGTCGGGTCATCGGGCGAAGATTACGGAAGGAGAATATCCATCGTCAAAGTGGCAGTGAACGGCTTCCCGAACGTTCGATTTCAACTCCTCCATTGTGTCTGCTTGCGTGAAGATGGGATGACCAAGAGCCCGCGCTTCATAGCCGCCCTCGGGCGATTCCTGAACAGAAAAGATGATCTCCGTTTCCGGCATGATATCTCAAATGAAATTATACATTTCCGTCGCACGGATGATCCCGCGCCCTTTCAAAGCGGTTCGCAAGGCAGTCGCGATGCTTACGTTGAGGCTGGGGACAGGGTGGGCGGGATGGTTACGACTCGATTGTGCTTGCCCTGGCTGACTCTCCAGGCCACGAGGAGAAGCGTCGCGAATGTCACCACAGGGAGCGCGATTTCCTTCCAGCCGGCGAGTATCGGGTTGTCGCCCATCATGGCGAGACCCAGGAAGACGAAAAACAAATGGGCACAGAAAACCTGAAGCGAGGCTTGGCCCAGGAGCACCAGCGGACGAATTGCCAGCCGCTTCAACGAGGGCTGAAAGCGGACGAGCAGCACGGCGATGGCGGCGAAGTTGATCAGCCGGGCGACGCCGACGTGCCACTTGTCGAAGGCGGGCTCAAAGCCTTGCAGTTGCAGGCCGTGGTCCAGCCCATAGCGCAAACCCAGAAAGCCGACCGCAATCACGGCGGCGGGAATGGTAAGGCTGCGAGCCCAGTCTCCAATGGGCAAATCGTCCTGCGCCCAACGCACTCCGCACCACAGGCCCAGCAGCCACACCAGTTGCCAAGCAAAGAGATCAAACGCCCCCATCTCATTCAGCGGTACGTGCATGGTGGCGATGGGGGTGATCCAGTCATAAATGATTTGCCGGAGGCCAAACTGGGCCATCAGCCAGAGGGTAAAGCTCGCGGTGAGGATGTGCCGCCAACCGATACGGGCCGCCACGCTTAGAGCCACCGGAGTGAGGCCTAGGAAGGAAATGTACAGTGGAAGAATGTCCAGCAGCGGCGGCCGGTAAACCAGAAGAGCCGCGTAAAAGGATGCGCGCTTTGGCCCGGCTGCGAAATAGAAGTCCAGCAGATTGTGCAGTCCGGGGCGGCTAGCTCCTGCGATTCGCGCCAGAACCACGAAGGCGCCAGCAACCAACAGCATGTGCCAGCCATAAAGACGCAGAGTGCGGGTCCAGAGGCGACGGCTCATGGCGCTGTAGCCCTCACGCCGGGCGAGGCGGAAGTAGATCAGGCCGGTAAACAGTGCCGAGAGGAAGATGAACCCTTCCGCCGAGGACACGAAGCCAAAAGGCTGATACGTGTACGTCGTAATCGCGGTGGGCAGGTGGGTAAGGGTCATCCACACCAGCATCAGCCCGCGCAGGGCGTCGAGTTCCAAACGTCGCATAAGTCAGGTTAGATTCACAATACACTGTTCGCGGCGCCGGCTGGGTCCCTGATTTTGTTGAAGAATTGTAAAGGGCTACGAGTTTTTCCCATTCTTCCTCAGTGAAAATCCTCAGGTCACGGATCCCCTACCACTGTTCACGGAATCGCTTCAGTTGATCCCCGGGCGGATTCCTTTCGCTATCGCTTCCATGCCTTGCGCGTCCAAGGGTCAAGCCATAGAATCGCTTACCATTCCACAACGCGAGGTCAGGCAATGCATCTCCGCTGCTGCTTGTTGATTTCTATTTGCCTCGGGATTACCACCTTCTCCTTTTCCCAATCTGAGTCGCGGTCCAAAGTGCCGGTCGGCTTCTCTGTGGAAAACATCGATAAAACGGTCGATCCCTGCGTCGATTTCTACCAGTACGCCTGTGGAAATTGGCTGAAAAACACCGAGATCCCCAGCGACCAGACGGAGTGGGTGAGCTTTACAGAACTCTACGAGCGCAATCTGGTCACGGAGCGCGAAATTCTGGAGAAAGCCGCCGCAGGCGGCGCCGACCGGACCCCGGTGGACCAAAAGATCGGCGACTATTACGGCGCATGCATGGATGAGAAAACCGCCGACACCGAGGGACTCGACCCGCTGAAGTCTGAACTGGAGCGAATTGCGGCCGCCAAAGACAAAGCCGCGCTGATCGACGCGGTGGCGCGGGTGCAGATGCTTGGCCCCAACCCGCTGTTCAACTTCTACTCGGGCCCGGACCTGCACAACGCCAACATGGTGATCGCCTACATCGACCAGGGCGGACTCACCCTGCCCGACCGCGACTACTACATCAAGGATGACCCCAAGAAGAAAGAAATGCGGCAGCACCTGGTGGAGTACGCCACGCAGGTGTTCACCCTGGCCGGGCAGACACCGGCCGAGGCGGCGGATTCGGCTCAGGCCGTGCTGCGCATTGAAACGGCGCTGGCCAAGGCTTCGATGGATCGTACCCTGCGCCGCGATCCCAAGAACCGTGACCACAAGATGACGCGCGAGGCGGCCGTCAGCCTGGCTTCCAACTTCCATTTGAACCAGTATTTTTCCGATCTGGGCACGCCGCCATTTACCGAACTCAACGTCAGCAATCCGGATTTCTTCAAGGACGTGAACGGCGTGCTGGATTCGGAGTCTCTTGATGCGCTGAAGACTTACACGACCTTCCACCTCCTGGACGGCACCGCGCCCTGGCTCTCCAAGCCTTTCGTGGATGCGAACTTCAAGATGCAGCAATACCTCACCGGGCAGGAGCAGATCCAGGATCGCTGGAAACGCTGCGTGGATGCCACCGACGGCGCTCTGGGCGAGGCGTTGGGCCAGAAGTACGTCGAGTTGACCTTCGGGGCCGACGGCAAACAGCGCATGTTGAAGATGGTGGACGCGCTGGAGAAATCGCTGGACGAAGACATCCACGATCTGCCGTGGATGACGGAAGATACCAAGAAACAGGCGAAGATCAAGCTCGACGCCATCCGCAACAAAATCGGCTATCCGGATGTCTGGCGCGATTACAGCAAACTGGAGATCGCGCGCGGCGACCTGGTGGGGAATTTTCTGCGCGCCAACGAGTTTGAATCGCGGAGGCAGATCGCCAAGATCGGGAAGCCGCTGGACCGCAAAGAGTGGGGTATGACGCCGCCCACGGTCAACGCCTATTACAGCGGCTCGCGCAATGAGATTGTGTTTCCCGCCGGCATCCTGCAGCCGCCCTTCTTTGACAAGACGATGGATGACGCCATCAACTTTGGCGGCATCGGAGTGGTGATCGGGCACGAACTCACGCACGGCTTTGATGACCAGGGGCGGAAGTTCGATCCGCAGGGCAACCTGCGTGACTGGTGGACCAAGCAGGACGGCGAGGAATTCGAAAAACGCGCCAGTTGCGTTGAAAAGGAATACAGCAACTTTGTCGCCGTCGATGACCTGAAGCTCAACGGCAAGCTGACTCTAGGCGAAAACACTGCCGATAACGGCGGCGCGCGCATCGCGCTCATGGCGCTGGAGCACATGATCGCCGACGACAAAACCGGCAAGGAAGGGGAGAAGATCGACGGCTACACACCCGAGCAGCGGCTGTTCCTGGGCTTTGGACGGGTGTGGTGCGAAAAGCGGCGGCCAGAGTTTTCCCGCATGCTCGTGAGCGTGGACCCGCACTCGCCGGGGAAGTACCGGGTGAACGGTGTGGTGCAGAATATGCCCGAGTTTCAGAAGGCATGGGGTTGCAAAGCGGGACAGCCCATGGTCAGCGAAAACGCCTGCCGGGTGTGGTAGGCGGAACTCAGGCGACGGGCTGGGTTGAAACGACAATGTCGCCGGGAATCGTGCCTTTTTCGTGGGCGATTTTCAACTTCAGAATCAGGGGAAGGGTTATGTCCTGTCCCTTGGTCGCGATCAGTTTGCCGCCCTTGGCGCGGACCTCCTGACGCAGAATCATTCCCGGGGCGAGTTGGGCGACCGGGCAGTTTTGTTGTTCCCCGCCACCTTGATCGGGCTCCAGTTCTTCCAGCGACTGGCAGATGCGGGGATCGAGTCCGGGCAGACGCCGGGCAATCTCCGTGGCTGCCTTCGAACCGCTTGAGCCCGCGGTCAGGAGTTCATCAAACAGAAGCGATGCTCGCAGAATGGTGGCGCCGAACTGGACCGCGCTGGCGGTGTCCCGGTCGGCGAAGCTGGGGTCGGCGGGCGCGTCTTCCATTTGGTGTGCAATCATCCAGGCGATGGGCTCCATGCGGGGGATGCTGGCGAGCAGGCCGGCGGCGATTTTGGGGTGCGAATCGAAGCGCGCCTGTTCGGCGGGGGAGAGGCCTTCCCCGGCATAAACCGCCTCGATGGTATGGGGATGCAGGGTGACACAGCCCAACTGCGACATCATGGCGGCGACCTCAAAGCGCCAGGGATCTCCTAATCCAAGCCGCTCCACCAGGTGATGCATGTAGCGGCGAACCCGCACCGCGCGGCTGAAGGCGGCGGGATTCACCAGGCTCAACACTTCGGCGAGCACGTGGACGCTGCCGCGCAACGTTTTGTCCAGGAGAACCTTCTCCGCGGTCACCAGGCGATACTGCACCAGTCCGGCATTCACCGTCTTGGCCAGCACCTCCTTACTGCAGGGCTTGGTGAGAAAGCGAAAGATATTGCCTTCGTTGACGGCATTAATGGCTGCTTCCATGTCGGCCTGGCCGGTGAGCACCACCCGCACCGTGTCGGGGGCGCGCGCTTTTACCTGGATGAGCAGTTCGACGCCGGTCATCTCAGGCATGCGCATATCCGAGACCACGACTGCGTAGGGGCCATTCTTCTCCAGAGCGATGAGGGCCTCGGCGCCGCCCACTGCGGTATCGATATCGAACTCGCGGCGCAGCAGCCGCTGGTGGCCTTGCAGGATTGCCGGTTCATCATCCACGAATAGGACCTTTTCAAGCATGGGCGGCCTCCTGATGCTTCATGCGTTCGACTGCTTTGATCCATGCCGGCAGGCGGCCGCCGAGTCCGAGATGGTCGAGCAGCGCCTGGTCGACACCGATGTTGTCTTCTGAAGAGAGGGTATGGCCCAGGCGGTGCTGGATGGCGGCGCCTACATGTACGGCAATCAGGGGTGAGAAGGCGGAAGGTTGAGCCTGGGATGGCTGATGATGCCAAGCCACCGCCTCAACGATACTTTGCGGCAGGCCCCAGAGCCCGAGAAGATACGCGCCCACCTGATCGTGCGAGGCACCGAAGATGCGGTATTCCAACTCGCCCGCAGGCAGCTGTTCGTTCGCCTTGGCACGCAGGAAAGCTTCGTAGTCGACGCTGCAGGCTAAGGCCAACACCAACTTTCCAATTTTGTGCAGAAAGCCTGCCGTGTAGGCGGCTTCAACCACGTTGGGGGCGCATTCTTCAGCAAGGGCAATGGCGCGGGCGGCCTCGGCGCACTGCCAGCTTTGTTTCTGCACGCAATCCATTTCCTCCGCCAGGGTGGGCGATCCTTCAAAGGGTGTGAACAGGCCAAGTGACAAAGCCAGCGTTCTCAGATCATCCAGTCCGATCCTGGCCGCTGCTCGGGCCGCACTTGAGATCTGCACCGGGGCGCCAAGAAAGGCGGAGTTCACCAACTGCAGCACTTTGGTGGTCATGCCAATGTCCTGGCTGACGATTCGTCCGGCTTCGGCAATGGAATCTCCGCCGGATTGCAGGTAGTGGCTTAATTCCCTCCACAGGCGAGGCAGGCTGGGCACGGCGGCCAGGCGGGAGACGACCTCCTTGAGGATGGCGTTGTCGAGGAGGTCGCGCAGGGAAAGAGCCCTCTTCAGCTTCTGTTTCAGTTCCTCGACATCACAGGGTTTGGAGAGATATTGGTGAGTGGGCCCCAGGGAGCGGAGAATGGTGGCCTTATCTGACTGGCCGGAAAGAGCCATGCGTACGGTACGCGGAAACCTCTGCTTCACCTGCTCCAGCAAGTGCGCGCCATCCATTCCAGGCATGCGCATATCGCTGATCACCACGTCGAAAGGTTCCCGCTCCATGGCTTCCAGGGCCTGCGCGCCGCCGGGTTGGAACTCGACTTGCCACTCCCGGCGCATACCGCGCAGGCTGCGCTCAATCCCGCGCAGCACCATTTGCTCATCGTCCACGAAGAGGATCCGTTTGGTCATTTGCCGGCTCCGGGATGAAAGGGGAGACGGATGAAAAACGTGGTGCCCTTTTCAAGCGCACTCTCAAACCAGATCTGGCCCTGATGCCGATTGACGACCACCGAATGCGCCAGGGCGAGACCCTGCCCCGTGCCCTGGCCCAGCGGTTTAGTGGTGAAGAACGGCTCAAAGATGCGCGAACGGATGGCCTCGGGAATTCCGCTGCCGGTATCCGCAATGGCGATCTCGGCACAGTTGCCGTGCCGCCCGGTGCTGATGGTGATGCGACCCTTGGCCTCAGAATCGTCGCCGATTTTGGTGCCGACGGCGTGGGCCGCGTTCACGATGAGATTGAGAATTGCCTGGTTCAACTCTCCGACGTGGCAACAGACCATGGGCAGACTCTCATCGAGATGGAGACAGACGTCGGCTACGTACTTCCATTCGTTATGGGCCACCGTAACCGTGGTTTCAATGGCTCGGTTGAGGTCGATTTCACGCTTTTCTTCCTCTCCAGGATGGGAGAACTCCTTCATTGCGCGGACGATCTTGGCCACGCGGCGCACTCCTTCCAACGCGTGGTCCACGGCATGGGGGACCTCTTTCAGGAGGTAGTCGATGTCGGAGCGTTCGCAGATTTCGTCCAGCTGGTCAAGCAGATTCGGCCTCACGTTTTTGGTGGCGTGTTCCCGCCGCAGGGTTTCGCACAACTGCAATACTTCGGAAACGCCGGTCCACGATTCTTTGAGAAAGCGGATGTTGTCGCCGACGTACTGGGTTGGGGTGTTGATTTCGTGGGCAATGCCGGCGGACAGTTGGCCAATGGCCTCGAGCTTTTGCGCCTGGCGGAGTTGCTCTTCCAGAGTTTTGCGCTCGGTGGTGTCGGCGCCGGTAACCAGCAGCACCGTACCCTCATTTTTCTCCGTCGGAATGCGCCGGATGTGCAGGCCGAGGGAGTGAACCCGTTTGTTGCGCGCGAAGGTGAGATCTTCGCAAGCGCGGGAAGCTGTGGTCTGCAACCATCGCGCAACTTCATCCTTGATACGGGGCTGCAGCCAATTGATCCCACACTGGTCGATCGTCCGGCCCACCGCCGACTCGAAGGGGATGCCGAGCGTGGAGGCTGCGACCGGATTCCAGCGGGTAATGCGGCCTTCCGCGTCCAGGCCAATCAGAATGGATGGAATGGTTTGCAGGAACAACTCGGTTTCCGCATGAGCGGCACGTAGGTTGGCCTCGGCGGCCTTGCGTTGGGCGATGTCCTGCACCTGAACCAGAAAAGAAGTGGAATGCTGGTCGGCGTCCAGCACGCTGGATAAGGTAAGGGAGGCCCAAGCCAGGCCTCGGCGGGTGATGAACCTGCGCTCGAACTCGTGGCTGCGGTGAGTGCCTTCGAGAACCTGCTGCAGCAGGTCGCGGGAGCCGGGCGTATCCTCGGGGTACCCCAGATCGTGAAAATTCCGCTGCTGCAATTCCTCCGCGGAGTAGCCCAGGAAGGAACAGAGAGATTGGTTGATCTGGATGATTTCGCCGGTGACCTTCACCAGAGCCATGCCGATGCCGGCGCATTCAAAGGCGCTGCGGAAGCGCTCCTCGCTTTCGCGCAGCGCCCGCTCCAGGATCGTCTGCGTGCCGAGGTGCAAGCGAATGCGCAGTTCGCGAACATCCACCGGCTTAAATAAACAGTCATCGGCTCCAGCCTCCAGTCCCTGCACCCGCTCATTGGGGTCGTTCCAGTGCGTGAGCAGGATCAGGTAGGCGTCACGGTGGCGCTTGCCATGGCGTAACTGCCGGCAAAGTTCGATGCCCCCGCCGGGCATATCCCAATCCAGGACGGCGAGCTTGGGCGGGTCGCTGGATTCAAATACGTGTCTGGCCTCACCGTCATTCTGCGCCACAATCACTTCGTATCCGCTGCGAGTCAGCAACTGCTCCATATGGGTCTGGATGACGTGATCGGCTCCGGCAAGCAGGACTCTTGCTCCGTGGGTGGATGGTGCCTGTTCGACCGCCGAAGCCATTTGGCATCCCCTAGATTTCATCGGCGGTCGCGGCGGTTTTCTTTAGCGAAGTGGGCACACCACTGGCCGGGCAGCCGGATTCTAAGGTGTTGATTCTGTTTCGCGTTCTCTGCACTCAACATAGCGGGAGGTCGGCCGGCGACGCAAAGTTGCCTTCGTTGAATCTCCGGGGAGTGGAAGAGCCGAAGCGCTCATGAGGGGACGATCCAGAGACAGGGGCGAACCCCATCCCTGCGAATCGCGTTCCTGATTGGCCTATGGTGTTGCCTACTTTGCTGGCCTACTGTTTGCTTGCGCCCGGCCGGACTGGGACCGAGGACGCGGGCGAAATCTGAGCACGCCGTGGAACGCCGCTGAGGGCACGGAAGGACTTCATCCTCAAACGCTTATCCAAGAGACTAGTGGGAGCCCGAGCAAACGATTGCTCCGCCGCCCTTGGCCAAATTTATATTAAGATTCCGCAAATATCTCAAGGGTTTGCTGGGACTGTGCGCTTTTTGTGCTTGACAGTCTGCATCAGAGAGGGGTAATGTCTGCGCCAATGAGCAAACGTTTACTCTGATCCGGATCCCTGCTGGTCGGCTTGGACTTCGTTTGCATAATACGCGACTTTTCGGGCGTGCGGTTCGCGTGGGGGTCGAGCTTAAGGCTCGACGAAATCAGCGGACGGCTCTTTCTTGGGGGTACAAGAAAGAGTCCGCATGCACGAAAGGATCGCTATGAACACCAAGCTAGTCGCGTCTATTCGTGCGGCTGCGTTTGTGGCCGCCACCATCTTGTTGGCAACATTCTCTTTTGCCCAGTTCAGCGGAAACATCCAGGGCGTCATCTCTGACCCTTCCGGGGCCGCACTGGCCGGCGCCAGCGTGCGCCTGCGGAACGTGGACACCGGCGTCGAATCCGTCACCACTTCCTCGTCCACCGGAAATTACCGCTTCAGCAGCCTGCCGCCCGGCGGCTACATCGTGTCGGCGCAGGCCAGTGGTTTCAAGCTGACGGAAATCAAGCTCACGCTCAGCACTTCGGAAACTCAGGGTATCAACATCACGCTTCCGGTCGCTTCCGCCACTACAGCGGTGACGGTCACCGGCGAGGCGCCCGCGATCGATATCGACGAGACGCGCGTACAAGCCACGCTTTCGGCGAATACCGTCCGCGACCTGCCTTCGCTCAATCGCAATCTCTGGGATGTGCTGGCGGTGACGCCGGGAGTTGTGGGCACGGGCACGCGCGGCGCGGGCGAGTCGCCGGGCGGCGGCGCTGACAACTTCGGGACGCAGACTCCGCAAATCAGCGCCAACGGCCGCAGCTATACCGGCAACCTGGTGATGGTCGATGGCATGAACGTGACCAGCCCGGTCCAGAACGGCAACATCATCCTCGCGCCCATTCCCGACGCAGTGCAGGAAGCATCCCTGCAGCCTAACTCGTGGGACGCGGAGAACAGCCTGGGCAGTTCGATCCTCATTCAAGTCACCACCAAGTCCGGAACCAATCAGTTCCACGGCACCGGCAGCCTGTTCTTCACCAACCAGGACTTGCAGGCGAACCAGGAGTTCGTCACCGGCAGCTTTACGCCGTTCGCGCGCAAGGATCTCGTGGGCACCCTGGGCGGACCGATCATCAAGAACAAGACTTTCTTTTTCGCCGACGTAGAAAAGCTCTACGCCACGACCCCTTCCGCGATCTCGGGAACGCAGACCTTTGAGGATCCCGCCTTCGTGCAATGGGCGGCACAGAACTTCCCCAACAATACCGGCACGCTGGTGCTGCAGCAGTACCCCGGTTCGGCGCTGCGGGCCAACGGGACCGTCGATACCGCGGCCACCGTTTTCGGAGCCGGCAACTGCGGAACCGCGGCCTTCGCCAACATTCCCTGCGACCTGGCGGTGCGCGACTACGGGAACTTTGCCGCCAGCCCTTACTACAATGCGCTGCAATACAATTTCCGGGTCGACGAATATTTCACGCAAACCAACCGGTTGTATCTCAGCTATTACAACGACGCTTTCGACCAGCAGCAGACCGCGCCGCGCGCCGGTTTGCAGGCGCTGGACATTATGCGCAACCGCTATGGCCAGGCTGACTTCACCCACACCTTTAACTCGCGGTTGCTGTGGGAATCCAGTTTCGCCTTCGCCAGCGTAGGCGGTGCCAACGGCCAGGACGCAAATCTGCAGGTGCCCGAAATTAACGTCGCCGACATCAGCGAAGGCTTCCACATCGGGGGCGGCTGGGGCCCGGGTGAGTATCGCGGCCCAATGTACAACTGGCGTTCGGTCTTGAGCTGGGTGAAGGGCCAGCACACATTCAAATTCGGCTTCAATGGCGGGCACGGCATTGAGCACGGCGATTTCACGCCGGTCAACGTCCGGCCGACATTCGCATTCAACACGCTGCTGGACCTGGTGGAAGACAACCCCACGAGCGAATCGGTCGGTGCTTATAACCCGCTTACTGGGCAAGCCGGGACGGTGGTGTTCGGCGGCCAGGAGACACCTTACGGATTCTTCGTGCAGGATGACTGGAAAGTAAAGCCCAACCTCTCGCTCACTCTTTCTATGCGCTGGGATGACTTTACCAATCACACCGCCTGGGGCAACAGCGGCTTCCAGTTCAGCAGCCTGATCCTCGGGACGGGCAGCACTTTTGCCGATCAGGTGGCCAGCGCCGGAGTGCATCCGGTCAGCGGCGTGTTTTCCAATCCCATCTCTAACTTGTGGAGCCCGCGCATCGGCTTTGCCTGGGACCCCAGCAAGACCGGCAACTGGAGCATACGTGGCGGAGTCGGCGTTTATCACGACTGGGTGGTGCTCGGTCAAACCGTGGATGAGATGCGTAACAATCCACCAGGCGTGTTGAGTGAAACCTTCACCAGCACCGCTCCCGACGGTACGCCGCTGGGGGATTACTTCGCGCTGGCGCCTTCCGGCACCTATCCGTTCAATTTCCCCCTGCCCACCATTCCGGCGGGCGCCCTCAACTCACAGGGCGGGATTGTGGGGATCCCCACTAACGTGTGGTCGCTGGACCGCAACTTCCGCGCGCCTTTAGCAGTGAATTATGTGATCGGGGTCGAGAAGCAACTCCCGGGAAGGTTGGTGGCCGGCGCCAACTACTCGGGGTCACGCAGCTACGACGGCCTGACGGGCTGGGACGTGAATCGCTATCCCGGCGGAGCGGTGCTGACCAACAGCAACGGGAGCACCACCGAAACTATCAACCGGCTGAATCCCAGCTTCGGGACGATCAACTACGTCACCAACGCCAACGCCGCCACTTACAACGCGCTGATCCTCACGCTGCGTGGGCGTGCGGGAAATCGCGGCAATTTCCAGGCCTCGTACACGCTATCGCACGCGGAGGACTATCCCGAAGCGAACACCCGTTTCGATCAGGATGGTGGCCTGAACATTCCCGACGGGAGTTCCTACTTCAGCTATTGGGGTGATGCCAACTACGATGTGCGGCATCGCGTTTCGTTCTCAGGGGCGTACACCCTGCCCGGCCTGCATAACGGCGCCGCCAAGGCGATTACTTCGGGCTGGGAACTCACGAGCATTGCCGCCATCCAGAGCGGTACTCCGTTCTGGGTGTACAACACCAATTCACCCACAGCAGCGCTGAATCCCGGTGACTACAACCTCGACGGCGTCGACTGGGACGTCCCGGACGCTCCTGCCAGCAGCTTCACCGGCTCCCATAGCCGCCAGCAATACATCAACGGTCTGTTCACGGCAGCGGATTTTCCCGCTCCCACGGCGGGAACGGAAGGAACCCTCAAGCGCAACATTTACCGCAATCCCGGCTTGATCCAGGTGGATGCCAGTCTGCTGAAGAACAACCGCCTGCCATGGTTGGGAGAGGCGGGCAATTTGCAGTTTCGCTTCGATTTTCTCAACGTGTTCAATCACGTCAACCTGGCCGGAGTGGACGCCAACATGGCTGACGCCACCTTCGGCAAAGTCACATCCGCGCTGAGCGCGCGCCAGCTCCAACTGGGCGTGCGGATTTCCTTCTGAAGCAGCCCCCAACAAACGCGGGCCGGATGCAAATCCGGCCCGCATTCGCTTATCTCGAATCAATCTACTGTTGGCGGGCGTTGTGCTTATCGCGGTAGATCTGGCGGGAAAGCTGATTCTGCTGGCGGTTCACCACGGCCTTCTCATGGGGGGTGAGTTTGCCGCCGTTTTCCTTGCGCATGGCGCGAGTCTCCCGGTTCAGCGCAGCTTCTTTCTTCTCCAGGTGAGTGGTCTCGCGGGGAGTCAGCTGGCCGCTGCGCACGCCCTGCGCAATGCGCGCCTGCTGATTTTCTTTCCGTTGATGGATGGTGGCGCCGGTCTGCGCGACGGCAGGAAGCATCAGCCCCGCGAGCGCGGCGCTGAGAAACATACCTTTGGTCACTATGGTCATATGTGCCTCGTTAAGAAATTGATATCGCCTCGGCCGCCGGAGTAGCTGTCTGCGGCACATGAGGGCAAACACTGGCTGTAAAGAAATGTTTCGCGCGAAAAAGGACAGGATCTGATCGAAGCAGTTGAATTGCTTTCGCCGTGGTTACTGAAGTTCTGGACGGCAACTCGGAAGCGGAATTCTATTCCAGGGGCAAGCCGACGTAGTTCTCCGCCAGGCTCTGCGAAGCGGCGCGCGAACTGGTGACGTAGTCCAGTTCTCCGAGTTGGCGGCGGCGGTCGAAGGGATTGTCGCTTTCGAACAGGTGCAGCATGGAGGTCATCCACCAGGAGAAGCGCTGCACTTTCCACACGCGGCGCAGGCAGGTTTCCGAGTAGCTCTCCAGCAGATCGCGGCGGCCGCTGCGATAGAACTCGGCGAGGGCGCGGGAAAGCACGTACACATCGGCTACGGCGAGGTTCAGTCCCTTGGCGCCGGTGGGCGGGACGATGTGAGCCGCGTCTCCGGCCAGAAACAAATTGCCATACTGCATGGGCTCGACGACGAAGGCGCGCATACCTGTAATTCCCTTCTGCACAATCGGCCCTTCGTCGAGTTGCCAGCCCTCGCAAGCGAGGCGGAGGTGAAGCTCCTTCCAGATGCGGCTGTCGGGCCAGCCCTGAATGTCTTCGTCATGCGCGCATTGCAGGTAGAGGCGGCTGAGTTGCGGGCTGCGCATGCTGAGCAGGGCAAAGCCGCGTTCATGGTAGGCGTAAATAAGTTCATGGGACGAAGGCGGCGCTTCGGCCAGAATACCCAGCCATCCGAAAGGGAAAATTCGTTCGTAGGGCGTAAGCACGCCTTGCGGAATGCTGGTGCGGCAGATTCCGTGAAATCCATCGCAACCGCCGATGAAATCGCACGACAACTCCGCTGGCTCGCCGTTCCGGCGGAAACGAATGCCGGGCTTCGGGCCGTCGAAGTTGTGAATGGAGACGTCTTGGACTTCGAAGTGCACCTGGCCTCCGGCAGCGAGTCGGGCGTCGATCAGGTCGCGGACGACTTCGGCCTGGGGATAGATGGTGATGCCGCGTCCGCCGGCCAGCTCCTGGAAGTCGATGCGATGGCCGCGTCCTTTGAAACGCAACTCGATACCGTGATGCACCAGGCCTTCCCGCTTCATGCGCTCGCCCACACCGGTTTGCAGCATGAGGTCCACCGTGTTCTGCTCGAGCACGCCCGCGCGCACCCGCTCGGTTACATACTCGCGGCTGCGCGCCTCGAGAACCACCGATTCAATTCCCTGGAGATGCAGGAGATGAGAGAGAAACAGCCCGGCTGGCCCTGCCCCGACGATTCCGATTTGTGTGCGCGTCATGAACGGAGTGCGAGCGTACTGCTACCAGTTGGCCGACGCATTTTTAGAAAGGGTAATGCCGCTGGCCCATTTGAATCGTAATCCATTTGGTTTCGGTCAGTTCGTCCATCGACCAGCGGCCGCCTTCGCGTCCGCTGCCGGAGTCCTTTACGCCCCCGAAGGGCACGGTGATTTCGTCGTGTACGGTGGGCCCATTGATGTGAACCATGCCGGCTTCGAGTTCCAGAGCAAATTTCATCGCCAGCTGAAGATCGTTGGTGAGCACGGCCGAAGACAGCCCATAAGCGGTGTCGTTCGCCAGTTTGAGTGCGTGGCCGGCGTCGTCGGCCTTGACCACCGAGGCCACCGGGCCAAAAAGTTCATCGCGGAACGCGGCCATGCCAGGTTTGACGTCGGCGATCACAGTGGGCTGGTAGAAGTTGCCTTCATGCGTGCCGCCGGTTAGCACACGGGCTCCCGCCGCTACGGATTCTTTAATCTTTCCGTCGATCAGCCCGCATTGCGAAGTGCGGATCAATGGCCCAATCACGGTATGTGGATCGCGTGGGTCGCCGACCTTCAGGGTCTTCACCTTGGCCACGAACTTTTCGAGGAAAGCCTCGTAGATGGGTGACTCGACAATAATGCGCGATCCCGCCATGCAAATCTGCCCTTGATGAATGAAGACGCCGAAGCACGCGGTGGAGACAGCGTAGTCGAGATCGGCATCCTTGAGCACGATCAGTGGGCTTTTTCCGCCCAATTCGAGCACTACTTTCTTGCCGAACTTGGCGCACTCGGCGGCGATCATTTTGCCCACCGCGGTTGAGCCGGTGAAAGAGATGAGCTTCACGCGCGGATCGGAAAACAGCACAGGCCCCATAGTCGGGCCGTCGCCTGGGACGACATTGAGCACACCCGCCGGCAATCCGGCTTTCTGAAAGATTTCTGCGATCTTCAATCCAACGAGTGAAGTTTCTTCCGACGGCTTCAACACAAATGTGTTGCCGGCCGCCAGTGCCAGGCAGACTTTCTTGGTGGCGAGAATCAGAGGAAAATTGAAGGGTGCGATTCCGGCCACAACCCCCAGAGGCTTGCGGATGGCGAAAGACATCATTCCCGGAATGTCCGAGGGAATCACGTCTCCACCGATGCGCCGCGCCTCGCCGGCCACGGCCCGCAACATGTTCACCGTGAACGAAACTTCAAACTGCGATTTGCCGAAGGTGGAACCGGCCTCATCGATGAGCAGGTCCACGACTTCCTGGCGTGCCGCCTCAAGAACATCGGCGGAGCGCTGCAGGATCAGTTCGCGCTCGGCGGCGAGCGTGCGTCCCCAGGCGTCTTTGGCGGCGTAGGCGGCTTGAATGGCCATTCGCATATGGTCGGGTTGGCCCATGAACACCTTGGCGATGGGGCGCTGGTTGGCGGGGTTAAGCACATCCGCCAGGGCCGCGGGAGGAACCTCGATGGGGCTGCCGTCAATGTATGGTGTGGTGAACATGGTTGTGCTCCCCAAAGCCTTCGTCGGCCAGGCGCTAACTCTCGCAGCCTGCCGCCTTCTACGGCTCACTACGTTAGCGGAAACGCCTTCTCTTCTACAACGTCTGCATAATACCAATTGAGTATGAGAGTAAAACGCAAAAGGTAGATGGCATTTCCGCGCCGTGCCTTACAATCCTCCAGCGTAAACTCACATGGACCCTACCGCGGAAGCCCCGCCTCTACACCCTCCGCAGCCAACGCAATGGCGCCAGATCGCCGCCAGCCGTGAGTTCCAGGATTTGCTTGCCATCAAGAAGCTATTCATCATTCCCGCGTTCGTCTTCTTTTTTGCTTACTATTTCTCCCTTCCGCTGCTGGTGGGCTATGCTCCGCGCCTGATGGCCACTCGAGTCTTCGGCAGGCTGACGCTAGCCTCGCTCTACGCCCTTTCCCAGTTCGCCGCAGGATGGTTGATCGCCTGGCTGTATCTGAAAGCGGCCACGCGATTCGACGCCCTGAGCGAAGACGTCATTGACCACGCGCGCGGCACGCAAGGGGATCGCTGAGTGTTCGCGACCCTGGCGGTTTTCGCGTTCTTCGTGGCCATTACTCTGGCAATCACTTTCTGGGCCTCAAGGCGCTCACGCGGGACCAGCGCGTATCTGGCGGCAGGACGCAAAATCAGCGCCTGGCAAAACGGATTTGCCGTTGCCGGCGACTTTATGAGCGCCGCGGCATTCCTCGGAATCGTGGGACTCATCGCGCTGCAGGGCTTTGACGGCTTTTTGTTTTCCGTGGGCGGATTTATCGCCTACGTCACCATCCTTCTGCTGATTGCCGAGCCGCTGCGCAACGCCGGCAAGTACACTATGGCGGACGTGCTGGCCTATCGCATGCGGCCTCGTCCGGTGCGCGCCATGGCAGCGCTCAGCACCCTGGCCACCATCGCCTTCTACATGATCGCGCAGATGGTGGGGGCGGGCGCGCTGGTGACTCTGCTGCTAAAGGATTCCGGGATCACCTACAACGCGGCGGTGGCCGGCGTTGGCGCCATCATGATGATCTACGTGGTTTTCGGCGGCATGCTGGCGACGACCTGGGTGCAGATCGTCAAGGCCATGCTGCTTTCCGCCTGCACCGTCGCGCTCACTCTGCTCGTTCTGGGCCACTTTCACTTCCGTGCTGGAGATCTTCTCTCTGCTGCTGGGCAAGTCGCATTTCATGAGCATGGACAACTCGTAGTGAAAGATTTTCTCCAGCCCGGTTTGCGCTACAAACCGCCTTACGGGGCGCTGGACGTGATCTCGCTCGGCTTCGCCCTGATTTTCGGCACCGCGGGACTGCCGCACATTCTGGTGCGCTTCTACACTGTGCCGGATGCGAAATCCGCCCGCAAAAGCGTGGTCTGGGCCATGGTGCTGATTGGAACTTTCTTCCTGATGACTTCCGTGCTCGGGCTGGGCGCCGCGGTGATCGTCGGCCCCGACTACATTGTCTCTCACGGCGGCACCAACATGAGCGGGCCGCTGCTGGCGCAGGCGCTGGGCGGAGATTTCTTTCTGGCGATTGTTTCAGCGGTGGCATTCGCCACGATTCTTGCTGTAGTGGCGGGCTTGACGATCGCCGCCTCCACTTCCTTCGCGCACGATTTCTGGATCAACGTGATCCATCACGGAGTCGAGCGCGCCCCGGGAGAAACCGTGCTCGTGACCCGGATTTCCGCGCTGGCGGTGGGGGTGGCGTCGATTGCGGCTGCAATCGCCCTGGGGCCCGCTTCTAATGCCGGTGTTCTCGCCACCCTGGGCATGGCGGTGGCGGCCTCGGCGAATTTTCCGGTCGTGGTGCTGGCGATCTTCTGGCGCCGCTTTAACACTACCGGCGCGGTCGCCGGACTGGCCGCGGGATTGCTGTCGTCAATCGGGCTGATTCTCTTCAGCTCAACATTCATGGGCATCGATGCTCCCGGCGTGGCCGGCGCCGCGCACCACCTGATTCAGGCCCCGGCGTGGTTTCCTTTGGAGAACCCCGGTATTGTGAGCGTTCCGTTCGCGTTCCTGGCAGCAGTTGTGGGCACGCTGCTCCGCCGTGAACCGAGCGCGGAAACCAGGTTCGATGAGTTGATGGTTCGAGCCAACACGGGGCTGGGAGCAGAACAGTAGGTGAGCACGTCAGGGATTGTCATCCCTCGCCAAGCGCGGGAATTCAGGCTTTTGCTCGCGACAACCGCAACCTGGCCGTTCTCACCATGCCTCCGCCGATCACGATCGCAATCCAACCAGCGAATTGCCACGCCAGGTTCCACAGAAAAAGTGCCTGCCCCGTAGCCAGCCACACCACCAGAGCAGTGCCAGCCATCGCGCTGAAAATCAATGCCAGAGTCGTCGTTGCAATCGTCTCTCTTCCCTTAGCTGCAAGCGCCACGACACACCCCACGAACAACGACAGAATGACGCGTCCGATCTCGATCCCGGTTGACGCGAAGAACACATAAGCGTCGAAGTGGTAGTCGAATACCCGGTACCTGTGAAGCACCGCGAATATGGCGCGCTCTTCTAACCGGAAACCGAACGACATCAGGAACAAACCCCCGACTACGGCGGCAGTGGTTGACCATGGAGCCATGCGGACGGCGCGACCAAAAAGATGCGCAACAGTGGTCCCCGTCTGCCGCCAATACCACCTTCGGGCGGAAGCAACTCCCGACTGCAACGCAAGTGAAGAAAATTCCTCCAGCAAGTCGCCCAGGATCGATTCTGCCTCTTCGGCGGAGGAGTACAAGCTGACGAGCCACGCGGCAACCCGCGGTGGCTGAACGGAATATGCTTGCGGCGTCATGAGTAGCTCCCCATGGGATCGAGGCCTTCCGTCATGCACCGGAGTGCGCGATGTGTTCGGTCGACGGCTGCCGCCCCCTTCGCTGTGACGCGAAAAAAACGCTTCGAACGGCCGCCGCGCTCTGGCGTGGGATCGCCGCGGTGAGATTTCACGTAACCCTTCGCCTGCAGCCGGTCAAGGGTAGCGTAAACCGCGCCGATCGATACTTCGCGCCGGGTGCGCGCTTCGATCTCTTGCCGCACGGTGACCCCGTAAGCGCGATCTTCCAGCCGCAGCAGCGCCAGGAGAATGATGTGCTCGAACTCCCCGAGGTATTCCCGTCCGACCATTACTTCTACATTATAGATCAAATACAGCGCCAGTTAAAGACCTTTGCCTATGTTGAGCGCGAACACCCGCTCGCTCTATGGTTCTTTAGCGGTAGCGGGGGGGATTCACTGACTGATCCATACCCATGCACGTCTGTCCCCCCGGAGCAACGTTGATGCTGATCAACCGCGGTTCCGGCGAGGCGAATGCTTCCCTGAACGCAGGCTCCAGGTCCTGGGGCTGGTCCACTTCCTGCGCGATCATGCCATAGCCCTGAGCTATTTTCACTATATCGATCCCGGGCAAATCCATCCCCGGGACGTTTCGGCCGACATGAGTAAAATCGCAGAAAGACTTCAAGGCCGAGTAGTCCGAGTTGCGCAGCACAATGGTGATTACTGGCGCCTTCTGCTGCACCGCGGTCCACAACGCCTGCACGGAATATTGGATGGAGCCATCCCCCACCGGGCAGACGACCCGCCGCCTCGGGTTCGCCATCTGCAGTCCGACCGCGGCGGGAAGCCCAAATCCCAGGATGCCATTGGGGGCGGAGTAGAACGATGCCGCCTCATCCAACCTGAGGTGCCGGTCGAGATCACCCTTGGAAGACGGACACTCCTCCGCAATGATCGCGTCGCCGGGCATCACGCGATTCAGCACGCTGAACACATGGGCCGGGTTGATCGGGTAATCCAACGCCGGGCCGGCGGACGGAGAAGTCATGGGTAGATCGCGCCGTCTTCCCCTGGCGCGAGCGCGGATAGACTCCGCGGCCAGAGCCACGTTCCCCACGATTGCCGTACCCGCCAGCGCAGCGGCCGCGTCGGCGGACGAGTTGGTAATTTGAAACAATCGCGTTCCCGGCATAACCGGAGCGCCCGGGACATACGCGTAATACACGAACACCTGCGCCCCCAGCGCCAGCACCACGTCATATTCCGCGAGCTGGCTGGCGAGCGGCTCTTGCCCGGGCAGCAGCCCGCCGCGAAAGAGAGGGTGGCTTCGCGGAAATGTCCAGCGCGCGGGAATCGAATCCTGGTATACATCGGCGCCAAGATGCTCCGCCAGAGCCACCACAGCGTTCCATGCGCCGTCCTCCTCGATTTGCGGACCGGCTATGATCGCAGGATTTCGCGCCACATCGAGCGCGCCGATCACTTCATCGAGCGCATCCGTATCCGCCAAGAACCTTCGGCTTACTTTGCGCACCGCCAAGGGCGGGCACTCCTGGATCCAATCATCCATGGGGATCGAAAGAAAAACCGGCCCCATGGGAGGCTGAGTGGCCAGATAATAGCTTCTGGCTATAGCCGCGGGAACGTCCTGCGCCCGCAGCGGCTCGTAGGCCCACTTGACGTAGGGCTTCACTACTTCCACCGCGCGGCTTACCAGAAACGGTTCCGACAACACCTGGCGGCGGTCCTGTTGTCCCGTAGTGATGACCAGAGGCGCGTGAGCATAAAAAGCATCCACGATCGCCGCGAGCCCATTGCCAACGCTGGCGATTGAGTGCAGATTGACGAACGCGGTTTGTCCGCGGCCCATCGCGTAGCCCAGGGCAATGCCCGCGGCGACACGCTCGTGGAGGGCGAGCACGTAGTGAAAGTCGTCCGGCATGTCGCGCAGAAAAGGCAATTCAGTTGAGCCGGGATTACCGAAAATGCGCGTCATGCCCAGCTCACGCAACACCTGATACGTAACTTCCCTCACCGTGCTCAATTCGTTCTCCAAATTGCGTGTGCGCTGCGGAAGTTATATCACCTCGTGCAAGTGGCCATGCAAAATGCGCCGCCGCACGCTCACCTCCTTCCGAAAGTTTGCATCTCTGTGCTTCAATAGCCATCTCTGGGCGGCGGGCCATCTGCACGCCCGACAGTAAGGATTCACAATGAACATTTGCGTGGTGGGTTGCGGTGCGCTGGGAAGCGTCTTGGCCGCGCATCTGGCGCGGTTGGCGGACGTCGAGGTCCATGCCTACGATGTCTCGCCGGAACATATCCGCGCAATTCAGCAAAATGGGCTGAGAATCAGCGGCGCAGCGGAGTTTACAACTAAGCTTCGTGCGACCTCGGACGCCAGCCAAATCCCCCCATGCGATTTCGGAATCTTCGCCACCAAAAGCACTCATACCCGCGCCGCCGTCGAGCAGACCGCTCACATCTTCTGCGCGGGAACGGTGTGCTCGGTACAAAACGGCCTGGGAAACGAAGAGATGATTGCCGAGACAGTGAAATACGTGGTGCGGGGAGCCACGACCCTGGCTGCACACCTGATCGCCCCTGGCCACGCGGGATTTGAGTTCTACAGCGATTTGTGGATCGGGCCCTTCGAACCTTCGGGCACTCCTTACGCGCGGGTGGAGCAACTCGCGGCAATCATGAACCGCGCCGGCCTTGGGGCAATCGCCATGCCGGATGCTCGCGGCGCGCAATGGACTAAGTTGATTTTCAACTGCGCCGTCAATCCGGTGGGGGCTTTGACCCGCCTGCATCACGGCGCAGCCACCCGCTTTCCACCGACGGCTGATCACTATGAGGCCCTGCTGCGCGAGGGCGAAGCGGTTTCTCAGGCTCTGGGGATTACTCTGCATGGCGATCCGCGGACGATGATCCAGGAAGGCGCGCGCGCTCAGCAAAAACGAAACGTGAGCATGTTGCAGGACGTATTCGCCGGGCGGCCCACGGAAGTCGATTTCATGAATGGTGCCATCGCCGATCTTGGCGAGAAACTCGGCGTTCCCGTGCCGCTGAATCGCGCCATCTGGCAACTGGTGAAGGGACTTGAACATTCCTGGACAGATCCGACCTAAGCCTCGCCTCGTTGCACAGGCGGTGTTTCTTTACCGCGAACGGCACCGTGTGATATGTTCCGCCATCGTTGGGCTAAGCAGATCTCACGGCGGAGGTTCCTATGGCCGAACTAGAAACGCAAAGCAGTCTCGACACCGTGGTTCGCCAATTTTCTTTCCCCGACGTTCACATCGGGGGTAGCGAGGAAGACTCTCCCTGGGTCCCCTTCCACGAGAACACTTTCATTCGCCACCTGTCCTTCGACGTCCGGCACAACATGTACGCCAACGTTTTGTGGGTGAAACAGGGCGGCATGCTGGGACGGCATCGCCATCGTGGGCGGGTGTTCGGATACACGCTGGAGGGCAGTTGGCGGTATCTGGAGTACGACTGGGTGGCCCGCCCCGGCAGCTACGTGCAGGAAAGTCCCGGTGCGACTCACACCCTGGTTTCCGATGAGGGAATGAAAACCGTGTTCTGGCTCAGCGGCTCGCTCGAGTTTTATGACGACGCTGACAATCTGCTGGAAACTCTGGATGTTTTCTGGTTCGTGAACCACTACCTGAGCTATTGCAGGGAGCATGGCATTGCGGTGAACCAGAAGCTCTTCGTTTGAGGACGCCGCACTCTCACTTGGACGTTCGCAGTTTGTTGCTAGTGCTTCCCGATTCTTGTTCCATCGACTTTCACCCGAAACAACACGTACGGCTTGCGGCGCAGATCGTGGCCATCGTGAAATACCGCCTGGCGCTCGACCTGATTGGCGGTGAAGTAGAGATATCCATCCGCCGCCAGCGAAAGCGTGTCAGGCCACAGCACGCGCGGATCGTGCACCAGAGTTTCGATCTGGCCGTCAGTCCTGCGGCGCCGGATGGCGTCGTGCTCCCAGTCGCTGAGATACACTCGCCCCTGCGCGTCGGACTCGAGACCGTCGGATGCTCCACCCTTCTCGCCCAGGTCCTTCACCCGCGCAGCCACTTCTCCGTTCGACTTCCCCGGGTCGGCGAGCGCATCGACGCTCACGCTATACAGATGGCGGCTGGTGAGCGGGCAATAGTACAGAGTTTTTCCATCTGCGCTGATGGCAATGCCATCCGAGCCTACGGCAAATCTCGCCGGCCGCTGCCCCGGAATTCGCATTTGCAGGATCTGGCCCTCGGCAACTGGAACAAACTGGGGATCGGGCTTGGTGGAAGGATGGTCGTGCAGGCGGCGCCAGCTCTTTCCACTCGCCAGGTCCACAACGATAATTCCGTTCGGCCCGGAGGAGGTGGAGTCGGTAATGAATGCCATGCCCTGCCCGCCGCGACTCAGATCGAACCGCACATCGTTCAGGTACGAAGTAGGTAAGGCGACGTCGGTGGGGAAGGTTATTTTCTTGATGACCTGGTTGGTCGTCAGGTCCACGCCCACTAACTTTGGGCCACCCGCACTCGTCGGTCCGAAGGCGATGCTGCCGGTGTCAAGAATCCACAGGCGGCTGCCGGTGGGATCGACCACCACGCTCTGCACAGAAATCAGTTTGCCGGCGGGATTGTCTCCTTCGTGATAGCTGTTGATCTTAGCGTTCGGGTAGGGAACGGTCTTGCCGTTCATGACTTCCGCCACAGTGTAGGCAACGTCGTCGCGCCACTTGGGGAAGTTCGCAAAAATGCGGCCGTCGGCGGAAACGGTGACGCCGGTGGGCATGGGGCCCTCGAAGGTGGTCACGACTTCGAGGTTGCCAATCGTCTGGTCCGTCGCCAAATCCTGCGCCAGACTGAGGGTTGCGGCGAGGAGGCAGGTCACCACCACGGCCGTCCATGCGGCGATTTTTGCTGGCATTTAATTCCTCCAAATTGGGTGTGCGGTGGATTCTGCTCCTCGCGATTCGGAGGCGTCAACCGGCGCGCGTGGTTGGACCGGCCGACCCATTTGCTATGATGCGGGGCACTCCGCCCAATTTGTGGCAGAGCCTTGGCGTTAGATCAGGGACCTCATGGCTTCATCA
>DATJXG010000273.1:0-4783 GCA_035500455.1 Terriglobales bacterium
TTTCCCAGGGAGTTGATCAATCCAATCGATGCCGCGGCGGCGGATTCGCGCAGCACGGTCGAAGGCAGCGGCCAGAAAACCGGCTGGTAAGCGTGCACGCCGGCGACGAAGACGATGAAGAAAGCGAGCTGCGTCCAAACGTTTGAGCCGAGGAGAGTAGCGACCAGCAGGGCGGCCCCGCCAATGAACAACGCGCCGGCGGTATGCCAGCGCCGCTCCTGGGCGCGGTCGGAGTGCCAGCTCAGCACCAGCATCGCGGCCAGGGCGACCACGTAAGGCAATGCCGCCACCAGCGTGACCCCTGTAATCGAAAGGCCAGAGGCGCGCTTGAGGATGGTGGGGAACCAGATGGTGAATCCGTAGAGGCCGGTAGTTCCGCAGAAGTAGATCAGGGTCAACAGAATCACGTCGCGGTGGCGCAGCGCTTGCCACACGGTGTGGGAGCCGGCCACAGCCTTCTGCTCCTTCTCTCGCGCCAGTTCGCCATTGATCCAGTCACATTCTTCCTTGGGAAGCCAGGCCGCCTGGGCGGGCCAGTCGGTGAGGTAGAAAAGCGTGACCACGCCGAAGATCAACGCTGGAACGCCTTCCAGGATGAACAGCCAGCGCCATCCCGGCAGGCCGTACCAATGCAGGCGCATGACTTGTCCCGCCAGCGGCGAGCCGAAGATATTGGAGATCGGAATCGCCGCCATGAACATGGCCACCGCCTTGGCGCGGTCTTCCTGGCGGAACCAATGGGTGAGATAGACGATGATGCCGGGAAAGAATCCGGCCTCGGCCGCGCCCAGCAGGAACCTGGCAGCGTAAAACTGGCGGGGAGTGTGCACCAGCCCGACGAAAATGGTGACAATGCCCCAGCTGATCATGATGCGGGCAATCCAGCGGCGCGCGCTCCAGCGCTCCACGATCACCGCGCCAGGAATTTCCAGCAGGACGTAGCCAAGGAAGAAAATTCCCGCGCCCAGCCCGAGCACACGGTCGCTGAAGCCCAGGTCGTGGGTCATCTCCAGGGCGGCGTAGGCGACGTTGACGCGGTCCAGAAAGGCGATGACGTAGAGCAGCCAAAGGAAAGGCAGCAAACGCCGCGCGATCCGCAGGCGGGCCCGCTGCTCGACGGATCGTTCAGCCGGCGGCGAACCCGAGGCTTTCAACCTTCACCCACTGTGAGAACTTCGTGTGCGATGGCCTCGCCCACATCGCGGGTGCCGGCCTTGCCGCCTAGATCCGGAGTGTGTGTCTCCCGCTTGGCCAGAACTGTCTCGAAAGCCTTCTCCACTGCTCGGGCAGCATGCGATTCGCCGAGATGGTCGAGCATCATGGCGCCTGACCAGATCTGCGCGACCGGATTTGCGATCCCTTTGCCGGCGATGTCCGGCGCAGAGCCGTGGACCGGCTCGAACATGGAGGGAAAATTCCGTTCGGGATTGAGATTGGCCGAAGGCGCAAGGCCGATAGAGCCGACGACGGCCGCGCTCAAGTCAGAAAGGATATCGCCGAACAGATTCGAGGCGACCACCACGTCGAAACGGCCGGGATGAGCGACGAAATGTGCGCTGAGAATATCGATGTGGAACTGATCGGTGCGGATGTCGGGGAAATCACGGGAGACGGCGGCGAAGCGCTCATCCCAGAACGGCATGGTGTACACGATGCCGTTGGATTTGGTGGCGGAGGTGACGTGGCGCTTGCGGGTACGCGACAGCTCGAAGGCGAAGCGCATGACGCGGTCGCATCCGCGCCGGGTGAACACCGTTTCCTGCACCGCCAGTTCGGCGTCGGTGTTGCGATAGAGCCGCCCGCCGACCTCGGAATATTCGCCTTCGTTGTTTTCGCGGACGATGCTGAAATCGATCTCGCCGGGGTTTCTCAGCGGCGAAGAGACGCCTTCGACCAGGCGCGCGGGACGCAGGTTCACGTATTGCTGAAAGGCGCGGCGAATCGGGATCAGCAGCCCCCAGAGCGAAATGTGGTCGGGCACGCCGGGATAGCCTACGGCGCCCAGGTAGATCGCGTCGAAAGGGCGCAGCTGGTCGAGGCCGTCTTCGGGCATCATGCGGCCGGTTTGGAGGTAGGTTTCGCAGCTCCAGCCGAAGTGTTGCCACGACAGGTTGAAACCGAAGCGGCGGGCGGCGGCTTCTAGGACGCGCAGCCCCTCGGGGACAACTTCGCGGCCAATGCCATCGCCTTCAATGACTGCGATCTTATAGGTCTTCAATGCGCCTCGCGGGTTGGAACTTAAAACCGGCCACGGATTCACGCGGATTTTCGCGGATCAAGAACCAAAATACAAGAACTTATCCGCGTAGATCCGTGTGAATCCGCGGCGGTGAAGTTCGCGGCGAATCTTTCCGAATGATTCGGACCGCCGACGCCGGCTTCGGCACTTGCCGGAACCGGGATTCCTCGCTGCGCTCGCAATGACAATCGTGGTGCGGCGCCGGACGAACCTACGTATTCGCCGAGAGGCGACAGCCTAACACATGTTAATCTCGTGCGACGAGCATGCGAGTTGCCGCCATATTTCCGCCGGGCCGACGTGACCGCCACTGGCAACCGTTCCAGCAGGCGAATGCCGCCGATTGGACGGTCGGAGTGCCGGCGTGTGCCGCGGAAGCGGATGCGATCGTTACATTCGGCGGCGACGGCACTATCCATCGCCACCTCGCGGAATTTGTGAAGCTGCAGCTTCCCGTGCTGCTGGTGCCGTGCGGCGGCGGCAACGATATGGCGCGGGCGCTGGGGCTGCGGAGCCGATCTGACTCGCTGGCTGCGTGGCACAGCTACTGCGCGGGGGGCGGGAACGTGCGGACGATTGATCTGGGATTGATTCGGCCTGTGCAGGTCGAGAATGCAGCCTCGGGCGCGGCGCCCGCGCCACCTGGGCATTACTTCTGCACCGTCGGCGGGATTGGCGTGGATACGGAAGTTGCCCGGCGCGCGAATCAGTTTCCTGCATGGTTCCGGCGGTGGGGTGGATATGCAGTGAGCCTGCCTCCGGTGCTGGCGCAGTCCTCAGCGGTGAAGATGCAACTTCGAGTGAATGAGGAGGAACCCTCCGCCTCTCCGAACGGCGGGAAACGTTCCATTCTTACGGCGTTCGCCAATGCGCCTGCTTATGGCGGCGGCATGAAGATTGCGCCGCGGGCGCAACTGGACGACGGCCGCCTCGACATCTGCAGCGTCGGCGACATCGGCCGGATCAAGCTGCTGTGCCTCTTTCCCACGGTATTTTTCGGGAGGCATCTGGGCATTGCGGGCGTGGAATATTTTCAGGCGGAACGCCTGTCCTTGCAGACGGAGAAGCCGGTCGATGTGTACGCCGACGGCGAGTTCGTCTGCCGCACGCCGGTAGAGGTGAGCGTGGAGCCGCGAGTGCTGCAAGTGATCGTTCCGGCGCAGGCCTAAGCATGTAGCGCAGGCGTCCTCGCCCGTGCAGCGGTGTCATTGAATTTTCGGCCTGGATTTCCAGCGGACGCACAGGCGAAGACGCCCGCGCCTTCGTTGAGATGTCGCCGGCAGCATCTCTAGAGCTTTCTTCCTGGATACGGTTACACTGCTAGTTCTATCCTCTTGAAGACCATCGCGCACATTCTCACTCGCTATACCGCCTTTCTGTGGGCTCTGCTCAAGCCGCTGGGCGTCTGGGGGGTGTTTCTCATCGCGGCGCTCGATGGCGCAGCCCTCGGCTTGCCCATGGACGCGGTCATCGCCGGCTACGTGTATCAGGACCGGCCGCGCTTCCTGCTGTATGTGATCCTGGCCTCGGCGGGATCGGCGCTGGGCAGCAGCGTGTTGTTTCTGATCGGGTATCTGGGGGGCGAAACCCTGCTGCGCAAGCGCATGCCGGCCGCGCGTTTCGAAAAGATTCATCGTTCCTTCGACCAGCATGAATTCTGGGCGGTAATGTTTCCCGCTATGCTGCCGCCACCCACGCCGTTCAAGCTGTTCGTGCTTTCGGCGGCGGCTTTCGAGATGAACTTCGGGCACTTCCTGCTGGCGGTTTTTGCCGGGCGGTTTGTGCGCTTTCTGCTGCTGGCCGTGCTTACCATTGAGTTTGGGCCGCAGTTTGTGGACCTGGCAGGAAAGGTAGTCACTCACCACTTCTGGTGGGTTGCCGCGATAGTTGGATTGGCGGTCGCGGCCTGGCTCCTGTTTCGCCGGCGCCGCAACCGCGGAGGACGCTGAGATTTCTAGGCGGCTGCCTCATTGCCCTTGCCGAATGCTCCCGCCAGCGCATGCAGGGCAACCGGAGTGGCGAACATGGCCGCGGTGAAAAACAGATCGCTCTCCACCGTGTTGCGGAAGAACGGCACGCCCATGCCGAAGCAAGTCACCAGGCCGGCCCAGGTCCTGGGATACATCGTGCCCGCCGCCCACACCATGAAATTGCTTACCAGAAAGAAAGAAATCGAACTGCCCAGCGCGGCGCCGATTACGGGCAGCGGCTTTACATGCTCGCGCAGGCCGGTCCCCAGCCACAGAATTGCCGCATACCACGCCCAGATCACGAGTTGGTCCCAGCCGAAGGGGTAGGCGTAAACGAAGCGGTTCAAGGCCAAGTCGGAACCTGCCATGAGCACTAGCGGAAGCCAGATCATGCGCCGCGAACCGCGGGCGCCGAAAAACAGCAGGGATGCGGCCACCGGGGTGAAATGCCAGGGATGAGGAATGAAGCGAATCGCAACGGCGAAGATCACGAATACGTAAGCCAGCATGATCACCTCGGAAGTGTGGAGAGATGATTGTGGCGCGTGCGAGCGGCGGCGTCAAGACGCGGCCA
>DATJXG010000274.1:0-7294 GCA_035500455.1 Terriglobales bacterium
TCCGTCAGCGCCCGCAAATGGCCCTCAATGCCAAATCGCTGCACCGCGTCCTGATAGCCTTCGTGCGCGAAGAGATCATCGGGATGGCGGTCACGCAATGCGCGGAAAGGAGCGATGTTGTGGTCAAAGTCGGAAGCGTCCATGATCGGCGCAGCCGCCGCCTTCCGCAGTTCGGCTCGAATCGTAGGCACAGGCCCGCAACTCGCGGCTTGCGCGTATCCACCGGCCGCCGCGCCTAACATCCCCAGGAGAACAAGTGCGAAACGCATCCCAAAACCTGTAACACCAAAACTCTTAACAAAAGATCAGCGGAGGGCCGGGTGGCCCTCCGCGCTGAATCCAGCAATATTTACAACGAACGCAGGAAGTTCAACAGATCCTGCGCCTGCGACTGGCTCAGGTTGTTGAACCGGTTGATGACAGCATTCGCCTCCGAGCCGGAACTGGCGTGCGCCTGGATGGCCTGTACCAGGTCAGAGGCGCGACCGTCGTGCAGGAAGTACAAGCGCTGCCCAAGGCCCCAGAGCGGAGCGCTGCGGAACTGGTCCGGCCCGGCCGCGCCCTGGCTCACTCCGTCTGACAACCCCGTCCCCATGTGGTGGATGGCGAAGTCGGAGAATGGATGGTAGGTGACGTTCGACATGCCCGCATATTTCGCCGGTCCGGAGGTGAGTGTCGGCGAGTGGCACATGGCGCAGCCGAGCGCGTTGAATACCTGCCAGCCGTTCTGCGCCGAAGGCGACAGGCTGGCCGGCGCGGGTGGCGCGGAGAGCCGCATAAACATGCCGAAGTTCACCACGTCGGACGAAGTCTCAACCGCGGTGCCGCTTTGGTCGGTGCTGGTGGCGTCCTCGGGAGATCCGTTAAACACGCAACCCGCCACCGCCGCCCGCTCGTTGGTGAAGCCCTCGTTCGAGACTCCCTGCTCGACGTTATAGGCCTCCGCGCCGAAGATCATCAGGGATTTATTCTGCGCCTTCCAGCCAAAGCGAGTGATAGTGCCGTCGTTGCCGCTCGTATTGAAGGTCCCGTGAATGCCCAGGGCTGCCTTTACCCGGGCATTGGAAGCCAGATTGGCCTGCAGCACCGAGTCGGGAGTATCTTCCACCAGGCCCAACCCGAACGTGGGAGTTGGGATGCGGAAACTCACGTTATGGGCGGCCAATTGTGCGGCGAAATTCGGCTGCTGCAGGCTGCAGCCTTGCGCGTCAGTTCGCCCGGCGATGGTAAAGAGTCCGTGCACCCCGCCATCTGCAGAACCATTGGCATTGCGGACGAAGCGTGCTTCCCGCACCGGACCATCGGCAGTGATGAACGAAGGAACGGCGTTGGTTGCGCCATCCAGATTCGCCAGCGCCACTTGGGGGTTGGGGATCGGGCTTTGTTTGCTCGCTAACCCCGGACTGCTGCCGCCAACGGCCGGTTGCGCGTGGCACATGGCGCAGCTGTTTCCGTTGAATGTAGGTCCCAGTCCAGAACCGTCCTCGCCGGGTACGGCTCCGGATACAGAGTCAATTTCCATGAAAACGTCGAGCGCCTGCTTGAAATAACCCTTCGCATTGTCGTCGAGATTATTCAACGGTCCGCCGGCTCCCGAGACTCCACCACGCGGACCAGGATCGACCGCGCTGCTCGCCCCTCCTGATTGATGACCATTTGAATTCCCGTGTCCGTGCTGCGCTTCCGCGATTGCGGGACCGAACGCGAGAAAACCGAGACACATCGTTGCAGCAAGTACCTTCCCAAACTTCATCTCACTCCTCCACGAGTCGCTAGACACACCGGTTGCTGTTGAGTTGACTTGCGATCATTGGACTTGCTGGTTTCGGAGTGGCGGCGCACACTTCAAGCCGCGCTACCCGGCGCTGGCCATGAGGAAAAAACTTGGCGCGGATGAGCGATCAGCTTGTTTTTGAGGGCAGTGGCAAAAGCCCCAGAGTGTTTTGCCTATCCCCAGCCTGAAAAGATTAGAAATGGCTTATCGGTGAATGGGAATGTAGGTTCATATGGGTTTGAAGTCAACACGCGGAAGTACAAGTCCTAAAGTACTAGACGACTTGTTACCCCACTGATATCTTGAACCGGTTTCCCAATGGGCGGGCAGCAACAGGTTATACCTGCGTCATAAATGCCGCGAAATGATGGATGAGGAAACAAATCTTTCGGTGGCGCCGGCAGCGGGCTGTGGCAACTGGGGCATCGCCCACGCTCAACGGGCTTAAGACCACACGATTACTCTCTTGATTCCGCATCAGGCTCTGCGCCGGGCTGCTGTTGCCCGTCTAGCGCTGGCCCCACTTCAGCTTGGCGCGCAGCACATCAAAAAATGTCGCCTTGAATTGCAGCAGCTTCACCTGGTGTTGGGATTTGCGGCAATGTACGCGGTCGCCGTCGAGCATGGGGAAACCCACCTGTCCGTCGATGCTGAGGTAGGCTTCATCCTCGCCGGTGCGCACCACGATCTCGATCTCCGCCGTGTCGCGCACCACCAGCGGCCGGTGGGTGAGCGAGTGCGCGGAAACTGGCGTGATCACAAGCGCCTCCACCGAGGGCATGAGGATCGGGCCACCCGCCGCGAGCGAGTAAGCGGTGGAACCGGTGGGAGAAGAAACGATCAAACTGTCGGCTTGATAGCTGGAGACGAATTCGCGGTCAATATAAACATCGCAGTGATTCAGGCGCGCCACTGTGCCCTTGCCGACCACCACATCGTTGAGCGCATCATAAGTGGCGATGCGCGATTCATTGCGCAGCACTTCGCAGTGCACCATGGAGCGGCCCTGCACTCCGCAGCATTGGGCTTCTATGGCCTGCAGCGTCGGATAAAGTTCCTCCAGCGGCACCTCGGTGAGGAAACCCAGCGAACCCAAATTCACTCCCAGGATCGGAATTCCCGCCCGGGCCACCGCGCGCGCCGTGGAGAGCAAAGTTCCATCTCCCCCCAGCACAACCACGAAACTCAATGGCCGCGACGCCAGTTCCTCTCGCGGCAGAACTTCCGGCGCGGAAGCATATGCCGCCGTCTCACGGTCCACCACAACGCTGTAACCGTGCTCGGAGAACCAGGCCAGCAGTGGTGGAACAATCTGCGCCACCTCCGACTTCCCCGGCTTGGAGACGATCGCCGCAGCCTTTCCCCGGCTCGGAGCTTTCACAGGTTCCATGGGTAGAGAGATTGTACAGTGTGGCGCGGGCGCCCCCGCCCGCGAAAACCTCGGCCGCCCGTCTCAGAACCGCGCATACAGCAGAAATTCCCGGTTACCCTCAGCACCCAGGATCGGCGACTCGATGACATCAGTATGCTCGCAGTGCAAATCCAGCAGACAGCGCTTCACTTTTTCGACGGCCGCCGCCTGCGCTGCCTGGCTGCGCACAATGCCGCCCTTACCCACTTGCCCCCGCCCCACTTCAAACTGCGGCTTCACCAGCACCACGACCTCGCTGCCCGCGCGGCCCTCTCCAGCCCGGGGAAACGCCGCAGCAATCACCGGCGGCAGGACCAGCGTGGCGGAGATGAAAGAAACATCCACCACGATCAGTTGCACGATCTCGCCGATCTCCTCGCGAATCAGGTAGCGGGCGTTGCAGTTTTCCATCAGCCGCACGCGGGGATTTGCCAACAAACGCAGGTGGATCTGCCCGCGGCCGGTATCCACCGCGATTACGCGCCCCGCTCCGTGCTGCAGCAGGCAGTCGGTGAAGCCGCCCGTGGAAGTGCCGACATCAAGGCAGGTCTTCCCCTCCACATCGATGTTCCAATGATCGAGGGCCTTCTCAAGTTTTAGACCGCCACGGCTTACGTACTTGAGTTCCTGCCCCAGCAACCGCACATCGGAGTCGGCATCCACCGCAGTGCCGGCCTTATCGACCTTCTGCCCGTTCACCAGCACTTTGCCGGCGAGAATCAGCGACTGCGCGCGCTCCCGCGAACTGGTGAGCGCGCGGTCCGACAACAACTTGTCCAGGCGGACTTTCAGATTTTTTTCTCCACGTCAACCGTGCCCTCTGCACAGCACCCGGAAATGTGCACATTGCAGAACTGACTGACGGCGAATCGGTTAAGCGTCTATTCTGGCGCTTTTCCACATGATTTTCCACGTTGCTGTTGAAAAATATTTTTTACGACGGCAGGTTCGGAGCAGGAGCTTCGGAGCGGAAATGTCAGCGATCGATGCGAAGGCCAAGCGAAGGGAAGGATGAGCAGAGAGCGGGGCGAACGAAGGGAAGGATGAACAAGCATTCTCATCCGACCAAAATAGGCATTGTCCTCGGACCAAAAACAAGGACTGTCATCTGACCAAAATAAGCATTGTCATCCCGAGCGAAGCGAGGGATCTAGGTTCGTGCTGCCACAGGCAATCCGCCTGCGCTTCGCTCGGGACAACAATCATCTTCGAACTGCTTAGGTCGCGACCTCTTCCAGCAGCTTCTGATCAATGTCAAAGTTGGAGTGCACGTTCTGCACATCGTCGTGCTCTTCCAAGGCTTCCATCAGGCGGATCATCGTGGTCGCCGCCTGGCCTTCCAGCTTGATGTAGTTCTGCGGAATCATGGATACACTGGACGACGCCGGCTCAATCCCCGCCTTCTTCACCGCTTCCAGCACGGCCTCGTAAGCGGAGGGATCAGTCAGCACTTCCCAGTTGTCGCCATCGTCACGCAGGTCATCGGCGCCGGCATCGAGCACAATCGCCATCAGATCGTCTTCCTTGGCGGCAGTTTTGGGAACGACAATGTCGCCCTTCTTGTGGAACATCCAGGAAACCGCGCCCGCTTCCGCCATGTTGCCGCCGTTTTTGCCAAAGGCGTGGCGAATTTCGCTCACCGTGCGGTTGCGGTTGTCGGTATTGATGTCGAGCAGGACAGCCACACCACCCGGCCCGTAGCCTTCAAGCGAGAATTCTTCGTAGGTCGCGCCCGGCAGCTCGCCGGTGCCGCGCTGAATGGCGCGCTTGATGTTATCGGCGGGCATGTTCTCGGCTTTGGCCGCGGCGATGGCGCCGCGCAGCCGCGGATTGGTATCAGGGTCGCCGCCGTTCTTGGCGGCGATGCTGATTTCCTTGATCAGGCGGGTAAAAATCTTGCCCCGCTTGGCGTCGAGCGCGCCCTTTTTGTGCTTGATTGTGGCCCATTTTGAGTGGCCAGACATGGAAATACCTCGCGTTTAAGGAACTGAAATTTCGCTGATCGTGCAGTAGGATTCGCCCGTAGAGGAGATCATGTGATTTACCTCGAACCAGACGCAGGCGAAATAAAAGTATAGCACGGGACCAAAGCCGCTCGCCCTTCAGCGCGACTCCAGGTGACGGTGCAGTCCGGACTCTGGCGCTAAGGCAGACTCCCTCCGCGGTTTTCCTTCGTGGGCTTTCCTTCCTGTACCCTCGTGTCCTTCGTGGTTGCTTCCTGTATGCATCTCCACGCAACCAAATCAACCACGGAAACCAAGCATTCTGCTAAGCCGAATGCATCTTCCGAAATGCCTGCAGGCACTTCTCCACCGTCTCCAGCTCGGGATAGCGGCTGCCTTCCTGCTCGATGAGGTAATATTCCAGCCCGCCTCCCCCTTGCGCGGCTGCGAAGATTTTCTTCCAATCAGCCACGCCTTCGCCAAACAGCACTTTGTATCCCTTCGCCGGATCCGGCGACCAGTCCTTGCAATGTATCGACCGGATTCGCCCCGGATTTGCCTTGATCCAAGCCACCGGATCGGACCCGGCTTCGATACACGTGCCCACATCCAACTGCAGCATGACGGAAGGTTTCGTATTCTTCGCCAGCACCTCGATCGGCCGCTTCCCTTCCAGTGGCGTGAACTCCGGTTGATGATTGTGATAGCCCACCTTCAACCCCGCTCCTTCCAGCTGCTCCGCGGCCGAGTTCAGCGTATCGGCGACCGATTTCCAGCCGTCCAGGCTCGTCTGCTGCGGCGAACTCGCCATCACCACGTACTTGCATCCCAGCGTCAGGTTCATATCGCGGGCGCGCGTGAGGTTCTGCGAGTTGAAGTTGTCATATCCGTTGTGAGTGGAGTAGCAGCGAATGCCCAGATCGTCGAGCAGCTTGCGGGTCTGCCTGGTCTGGCTCTCGCTCCACTCGAAATACGGCCCGAAAAACTCAACGCACTGATACCCCATCTTGGCGACGGCGCGTACCGTGCCGTTGGGATCCTGCTTCAGCGCATCACGCACGGAGTAAAGTTCCAGGCCCACCGGAATCGACGACGCTGCACCGGCGCGCAACGCCCAGGGAAGCATGGCCGAGAAAGCCAGGAAAGAACGGCGCGAAAGAGTCATGTGCGAATCTCCCGTGGCATCTTACTCGCCACGCGGCGGGAAATTCAAAGCGGATTTAGACCGCTATGCTCGAACCTGCCGAGGCCCGGCTTCGCTGCAGGGATTTCCCGAATAGCGTGGTGCCAGAAAGGCTTTGCCAATTCGAGCGCGGCAGGGTTCTCCTCCAGATCTTCATCTCACTAAAGCCTCACCCCCCGCAGGCGGAGCGAATTTGCAATCACCGAAACCGAGCTGAAACTCATCGCCGCCGCCGCCAGGATCGGACTCAGCAGCAGCCCGAACACGGGATACAGGACTCCAGCCGCCAGAGGCACTCCCAGCGAGTTATAGATAAACGCAAAGAAAAGATTCTGCCGGATATTGCTCATGGTGGCGCGGCTGAGCTTCCGCGCTCGCACAATTCCCGAAAGATCGCCCTTCAGCAACGTGATTCCCGCGCTCTCCATGGCCACGTCGGTCCCGGTTCCCATCGCAATGCCCACCTCGGCCTGCGCCAGCGCCGGCGCGTCGTTGATTCCATCGCCCGCCATGGCCACCACGCGCCCTTCGCCCTGCAGCCGTTTCACCACTTCCGATTTCTTCTCCGGCAGAACCTCGGCTTCAAAGTCGCTGATCCCCAGTTCGCCCGCCACCGCCGCCGCCGTGCCCTTGCTGTCTCCGGTCAGCATCACGATGCGCAAACCCTCCGCCTTCAAATCGCGCAGCGCTTGCGGTGTAGAACCTTTGATCGGATCGGAAATTCCCAGCAATCCCGCAGCCCGTCCGTCCACCGCGACGAATATCACGGTCTGCGCGCCGCGCCGAAGTTCCTCCGCTTTTTCCGCGAAGCCCGAAAACGAAATTCCGGACGCCTCAAGAAACGCCCGGCTTCCCGCCGCCGCTTCCCTGCCTTCAACCTTCCCGCGCACGCCTTTGCCCGGCGAATAGTGAAAGTCACTCGCTTCGGAAAGCTTCAGCCCGCGCTCCTTTGCGGCCGCCACCACCGCTCCCGCCAGCGGATG
>DATJXG010000275.1:0-3872 GCA_035500455.1 Terriglobales bacterium
TCGATGTTGAGCCGGCGCTCGATCGGGGGAACCTTCAGGCTCTTGCTGCCGATGTAAACTGCATCTTTCCAGATAAATACTGCTGAGACATAAACGTTTGGTTGACTTTCCACCGTGATCGGAACATCGACGGTAACATTCGCTCCGGAAGCGTGAACGAGTTGTTTGGTCAGGACGTCGTTTCCCTCGGTAGTGAGCAGGATGGTGGCATCCGGCACGGAGCCTGCCACCAGCACGTGAGCTACGTCGCCCACCTTGTACACGGCCTTGTCGGCGACGAGTTGCAAGGTGCGGGCTTCCCCTTCGGCCCAGGTCTGCTCATTCTGTCCGGCGACCCAGACCCACGTCGAGGAAGTTACATCGCGGCCCACGGGAGTGTGGGCGGTGACGTTTACAGTGAATTCTCCCCAACCCTTGAGGGGCAGAGTGACGTGAGCGAAGCCGTCGGGGCCGGTCTGCGCGTCGATGCTCTGCTCCTCCGGGTTGCGCCGGCTCGAATTCCTGGAATAGCCCCACCCGCCGTATCTGTAGCCGGCGAGAGTAATGTGAACGGCCGTGCTTACCGGACGCTTGTCATAGTCGAGCGCCTGCACGGTGAAATGGCCGGTATCGCCTTCCTTATAGATGTAACTCTGAGGACTGACTTCCAGGCGGAAGTTTCCGTAGGTCGCGAGAAAGGCGTTGTGGCCGGCGATTTCGCGGTTGGCGGCGTCGGTGACGCGCGCCTCCACGCGGTATTCGGTATCCACCTTGTATTTGTCTTCTACGCGGGTGGGGATGGTAACGACCAGCTTCCCAGCGGCGTCCAGTGTGCCTTCCTCTTCCAGAATCTGGTCGCCGTAGAAGTAGCGGGAATTGTCGGGACCGCCTTCATCGCCGCCCCCTTCGGTGGAAGGGCCATAGGACTCGTCCTCTTCGTCATCTTCGCCGCTGAAAAAGTAGGCGCGCTGGGTGTGGACCACATACTTCACCTTGGCGTTGGCCACAGGCTCGCCGAAGTAGTAACGCGCCTCGATCGTGGCTTTCACGCTGGCGCCTTGCAGCACCCGCGGCTGCTCGGGCGTGACTTTCACGAAATAATCAGGCTTTTTGTATTCCTCCACCTGAAAGCTGCCGACGATGTATCCCTTGGACAAGCTGATGGAGTAGTAGCCCAGAGCGGCGGTGGCCGGCAGATCGAGCGATCCGTTCAGGCTGCCGAAGTTGGAGAGCGTGTACGACTTCCGCAAAACTTGATTCTGGGCCGCGTCGGTGATGGTGACCTGAACATCGCGCTCGGTGGGCAGAAGCAGGCGGCTACCATCTTCCTTGCGGAGAATGGCCTTGAACTGTGCCGAATCGCCGGGGCGATACACGGGGCGGTCGGTGTAAACGTAGCCACGCCAGTCCTGGTTGGGGTCGCTGCTCACATTGAGCGAGTAGGGCGCCACCAGCGCCACATCGCCGCCATGCTGGGCCAGCACCCATGCGGAGCCGTACTCTGAGCCGCCTTGTTCCTGGTTCTTATTTTCAATGCTGGCTTCGCCTAAGCCCTGGGAGTCAGTGGTGCATTGCGCTGCGACCTGCTTGCTGCGCCAGGTGGTCACCAGAACGCCGGCTACCGGCGAACCGCTGTCACGATCGGCGGTGAAGGCCAGCAAGTGTCCCTTCGAGGTCTTGGTCACGATCGCCATCTGGGAAATCAGCAGCACGCTGTAGGCGCGATAGTGGCCGTCGGTGGCTTCGACGACGTAGGCGCCGGCGGGCAGGGAATCCATGGGCAGATCGGAGCTTTCGCTCACGTAGGTGGGCGGCAGGGTCATGCGCCAGCGGGCCACCAGTTGCTGCGAGTTGAGGATGGGCACATCGACGAATCCCGCCGAGCTGGTGACATTGCTGCGCTGCGCGCCCTGCGAGTGGCGTTCGCGGATTTCCGCCCTCGAGCCCGCCGAGTACTGGTGGCGAAAGAAATTGCGAATGCGATGCCACCACTCCATCTTCCAGTCGTGGAAGCGCTCCAGCCAGGTGCGCTCGTCCACCTTGTCGCGCGGGGAATACTGCGGGCCGAACTGGTGAACGTCGTCCAGGCCCTGAAAGAACTTCAGAGGATCATTGACGCGGTACACGCGGAACTCGAGTACCTCAACGTCATGCGCGTAAAGCTCGACCTTGGGCTTTTCGTTGGGGCGGAAGGTTTTGCTGGTAGTTACTGAGAAGTACACCTGCCTCTCGCGAGCAACTAGGGGAAGGGTAATAAGGATGAAAGCGGTGAGAAGTGCTGCCGTGCGGGTACGCATTATTGTGCCTCGCGCAAAATGTTCCAGCGATAAACGCCGAGGAAGTTACGGTTGCCGGGCAGGGGACGCCAGCGCGGGTCCGGATGCCGGAGCAAAGAGGCCAGAGTGACACGGCGGATTTCGCCCGGCCAGGGCTTGCCGCCGGGCAGGTGGCCGGGGCCGGTGTGGTACACCACCCAGTCGTCGCCGGAACCGAAAAAGCTGCGGCCGACAATGATCATGGAGTGAAAGGGCTCGCTCTGTTCGAACTGGCGGAAAAAGATCAGGTCGCCGGGCTGGGCGGTGGAGACGTCGCGGCTGAGGAAGTGGGCGTTGGCGATGACCAGAGTCTTGACGTCGGCAAATTCGGCGAAGGTGCCGTCGCTGAGATCTTGCGCGGTGAAACGGCCTTCTTTCACCCGGAAAAGCTTTGGCCCTAGCGGAGTGTAGGGATATTGATATTTGGCAATATCGGAAGCGGCGGGCGCTGCGCCGAGATTCGTATCCTTGGCCCATGCGGCGTCGTGGCGGCGCATGGCTTCGCGGTAGGAATAACGCAGCAGGGCGGCGCAGTCGTCGATCTCTTTGGGCAGGCTCGGGCTGGCGAAGGCCTGGCGCTCGGCGATCAGGGTGAACCAGTGGCGGAAGGCCTGGCGGTCGGCGGGTGATCCCAGGCGGAGGAAGTCAGGCGTGCCGTCACCGAAGCTATCGGAGTAGTCCGGCAGGGAAGTGATGGCGATGGTTGCGGGCTGCACGTTCTGGCCGGAAATCACAACCTGGGCCGGGCCGGGTATGACGCCGGCGCGGTAAACAAGCGTCAGGGGAGGGCCTTCGACCGTCGCCAAGCCGTGGCCGTTTTCACCAGGCAGGCGGGCACTCAGGCGGGCGGGATCGGGCTGGCTGCCGCCGCTGAAACGGAGGGGAAGCCGGAGCAGGGAGCGTCCGTCGGCGGGAATGGCTGGAGGCTGGCTGCCAAAACTGATTTTGGCTGGTCCGTGGCTCCCGCACGCCGCCGCCAGGCCCAGAAGAAGAACGCCCGCCGCAATGAGGACACTCTTCAGAAACTTGCCCTTCACTTCCCGACCACTATCCAAGCACTATTGACACCGGATTATGCACTGTCGGATCAAAGCGCACAACGGCTGCGCGGCGAGGCTGGGGACCTGGCGTCCGTTGACTGGGGGCCTGCCTGCGGAACCCAGTTCGCGCATCTGAATCCGTTGTAAGCTTTCTGATATCCGGGATAACCGGGGTGGAAACGATGGCTGCGATCTCTCTGAAAGTCAACGGCCGCGTGCACAGCGTGGATGCCGATCCTGAAACGCCGCTGCTCTACGTACTCAGCGACGACCTGCAACTGCGCGGGCCTAAGTTCGGATGCGGCCTGGCGCAGTGCGGCGCCTGCACGGTGATGATGCGAGGCCGGGCCGTGCGCTCCTGCGTGCTGCCGGTGGGCGCGGTGAAGCAGGAGGAGATCACAACTCTGGAGGGTCTGGGCACTGCGGAAAGACCGCATGCCATTCAGCAGGTATTTATGGAAGAGGGAGCCGCACAATGCGGGTTCTGCCTGAGCGGCGTGATACTCACGGCGAAGGCGCTGCTGGATGAGAATCCGAA
>DATJXG010000276.1:0-9897 GCA_035500455.1 Terriglobales bacterium
AAGAACTTCATCGTTTCACAAAGTTAGATGCAGAAAAGTGCTAATCACGTTCCGTAGCGCCGCCGTCCCGGCGGCTGTCCGACGGGCGTCTCGCCCGCCTCGCCGAGGACGAGATACTCTCCCGACAGCTCGGGAGACCCATGCCAACGCTACTTGACCTAGCCGATCAGTACCGCGCCGCCATTGACGTTAAAGACCTCGCCGGTGATGAAGCCGGCGTATTCCGAGCACAGAAAGAGGATGGGTCCGGCGATTTCCTCCGGCTTGCCGGCGCGTCCCAGGGGGATTGCCGAATAGATGCGGGCGCTGGTTTTGGGATCGTTCAGGGCCGGAGCCGACATGTCGGTGTCCACCCAGCCCGGCGCCACGGTGTTGACGTAGATCGCATCGCGCGCCAGTTCCGTGGACAGACCCTTGACCATGCTGATCAGCGCGCCCTTGGTGGCGGCGTAGTCGCAGTGGAACGCTTCTCCCCGTTGCCCCGCGGTCGAGCTGACCAGCACAATGTGCCCGGCGGAGGCGCCCGATTTTCCCTGCTTCTTCATCTGGGCGACCGAATGCTTGATCAACGCGAAGACGCTATCCAGGTTAATGGCCATAGTGCTGCGCCATTGCGCCTCCGACATCTTTTCGATGGGCGCGTCTTCGGGGGGCCAGACCCCGTGATTGGCCACCAGGATGTCCAGGCGTCCGAAGCGCTTTACGGCAGCCGCGACCAGCTCCTGCGCCGTCTCCGTGCCCGACAGATTGCAGGCCACAGCCGCGCAATTGTCCGCTCCGAGTTCCTTCACCAGTTGCTCGGATGGAGCTTTGGCTTTTTCGTAGTTGAACAACACGCGCGCTCCCGCAGCCACAAACAGGCGGACCGCCGCCGCACCGATGCCGCGCGACCCGCCGGTGATGAGAGCCACCTTGCCAGAGAGAGAGAGAGAGATAGGCATGCAGAGATAGTTTCCAGTGTCAGCCATGAATTGGCAAGGGGGAGGATGTGGGTCGTGGGAGGATGTGGGTCGGACACTCTTGTCCGACGCTTTTGATCTTGAAGTGGACTTTGATTTTGACTTTGAAAAATTGTTGCCCAGCCAGACAGCCCCGCGGGCCAGGGTAGTCAGCTTCCCCAGCTGGTTGTCCTCTCCGCCTTGAGTTCGCGAATCAGAATGCGCACCAGCATGCCGTCGTAACGCGTGCCGCTCAATTTTTCCAGCTCGGCGAAGGCCTGTTCGCTGGTCTTGGCGGAGGCAAAGGAACGCTCGGTGGTCATGTTCACGTAGGCGTCGGTGATGGCCATAATGCGCGCCCATAGCGGGATCTTCTCTCCCCGCATGCCATTGGGATAGCCTCCGCCGTCGAAGGATTCGTGGTGGTGCAGCACGGCTTCGCGCAACTTCTTGCCTTCGGGCAAAGTGGCCAGGATTTCTGCTCCCACATCGGCGTGCATTTTCAAAAAATTGAACTCGCCCTCGGTCAGGGGACCAGGCTTGTTCAGGATGCGTTCGGGGACAAAGAGCTTGCCGACATCGTGCACCCGGGCCGCAAAGCACAGATCGGCAATCTCCTCCGGAGGCAAACCCAGCGAGCGCGCGATGATTTCACTGTAGCGCGCTACCATCTCGCCGTGTCCGGCGCTGTTCAGTTCGCGCGACTCGGCGGCGCTGGTCAAGGTCTCGATGGCCTCGCGCAGAATGTGGTCCGTGAGGGCTTCCTCACCACACATCTTCTTCAGGGTGGTGATGAGCTCATCCACGTGCTCGGGACCGGTGTGCTCGCGTTGCAGGAAGCCTTCGATGTATCCCGAGATCATCTGGCGGCGCACCGCCGCACTTTCACCGCCCGCGATCTCTTCGGCGGTGGACACCCGGTCGCCGCCCTTGCGCTTGGACACGTACATGCCCGCGTCGGCGACGCGAATAATATCTTCCATGGAAAAGCCGTGCACCGGGAAACTCGCTACCCCGAAACTGCCGGTAATGTTGTGCTCGGCCAGCATGGGGTCTTGTGCGATCCACAGGCGCAGGCGTTCCGCCAGGATCTGGGCCTGCTCCACGCCGGTCTCTGGCATGAGAATGATGAACTCGTCGCCGCCGTAGCGGGCCACCACGTTCGATTGTCGGCACTTTTGCTCCAGCAGCCGCCCCACCCGGGTCAGCACCAGATCGCCTTCCAGATGTCCCTTGGTGTCATTTACCGTCTTGAACTTGTCCAGGTCCATCAGCACGACCGAGATGGGACGGCCGGAGCGCGAGGCCCGCTTGAGCTCGGAACCCAGCGCTTCGAAGAAAAAACGCCGGGTCTTGATGAGTGTGAGCCCGTCTGTGATCGACTGCTGCTGCAGCTTCTGAAACACGTTGGCATTGTGCAGGGCAGTGGCCAGCAGGTCGGCCAGGGTGCTCATGATCAGCCGGTCCGCCGGCGTGAAGGCATCTTCCTTGTGGCTTTCCACGTTGAGAACGCCGAGGAAATTCTCCCCATACGCGATCGGGATGCAGAGAACGGAGCGCGATCCTGGCAGTACACCCTGCAGTTGTGCGTCGCTCGAGGTCTGGACCAGCGCCGCCTCCCCGCTCCGGGCCACCCGGCCGAGGATGCCCGCGCCCAGCGCGATACGCTTGCCCAGAGATTGGGCTGTGACCCCGGCCTCGGCCTTGATTTCGATCTCTTTGGTCGAGTAATCCAGAATGCCGATGCCGATGTGGTCGAAGCTGAAATTTTTCTGGATGTGGCCGACGATGTCCGCCATCATCTGCTCGGAATCGTCGCTGGAAATCGCGGTCTTCGATATATTATTCAGGAAGGCCAACTGGCGCGAACGCTGCTGTTCCTCGGAGAACAGCCGGGCATTTTCCACGGCGACTGAAACCTGCCCCGCTGCCGTTTGCATGACTTCCAGGTCGCGTTGCTCGAAGGCATATTCGCGCTCCGTGTTCAGTGCAGCCATGACTCCCGCCGGCCGGCCTCCCAGCAGAATGGGCGCGCCACAAAAGCATTTGGCGGGCCGCGGAGGCAGGAAGGTGACCCCCAGGCGCTCCCGCGCCTTCTCCAGTTCGGCGCGAATCACCAACGGCTGGCCGCTGCGGATGATGTACTCCGTCAGGCCATTGGTCAGTTTGCGTGAGCGTTTGGGTAAAATTTCGCCCTTCTCTACTTCCAGTTCGAAACGAATCTCATCGCCTTCCTGAAAGGCGATGTAGAAGTCGCTGGTGTCGAAGATCTGGCCCAGCTCTTTCTGGACCGTGCGCAGGATTTCGTCCTGATCCAGCCGCGAACTGATGGCTTGTCCGATCTGGGTGAGCAACGCAAATTCCTTGGTACGGCGCTGCGCATCGTGCATGACGGCATAGTTTTCCAGGGTCAAACCGATCTGCAATGCCAGCCCGATCAGCAGGCGCAGGTTCGATGAACCGAACATGCGGCGCGCGGTGTGGGGAAACAGAATCACGCCAAAATTGTGTTCCCGGGTCTGCAGGCTCACGGCCGTGAGGTTGTAAATGCGCTCTTCGGTCATCACCTCGCGGAATTGCAGGAAGCGGCCGCCGGGGAAGGCGGGCAAGGGCTCTGGCATTTCCGGCACCCCGCGAAAGGTCACGAATCCGCCCCGCCGGTAAGCCAGCTCACAGAGATATTCTCCGGCTCCGCTCTTCTCCAGTTTGTCGAGAAACTCGGTGGAAAAGCCGCGCTGCACCGACGGCAGGACGGCGCGCCAGCGTTCGGAGATGCAGATGACGGCCCCGCCCGCGGGCAAAGGCGCGACCAGTCGGTCCAGAATGCTTTGCATGCTGGGGACCAGTTCGTCAGCCGACAGCAGCCGCGTCGGATCCACGCCCAGGGTGGAGAACGCCAGGGCATTTTCCTGCACCGCGCTGCGCTCGTTTTCCGCCAGCACCATCACCATCGCGATGCCCAGCGCCAGTTGCGGAATCGGGCCCAGCATGTCGGACAGCTGCAAATAGGAAAGGCTGAACTGCCCGAACAGCATCAGCACCGACCACAGCGCCAGGGCCATCGCCAGCAGCGTGAAGGCCAGCGAATTTCTCCGGTGGGCGTAGCGGTAAAAGAAGAAAGAACAGTAGAGCAGCACCAGGGCCACTCCCACTTCCAGGCGGAAGCGCGGGTCGGTGATGACCTCCGAATGAAAAATTCTTCCCACCATGTGCTGCTTCAAATTCCACAGGCTGAGCGCTACTCCTCCCAGGCCGACCGCGAGGTCATACCAGCGCAGGTGGAATCTTTCGCGCATCAGGCGGGTAGAGATGAAGATGCAGACCGCCATGACCGCCAGAAGCAGCGAGGCCAGCAGTGAAATCACAGCCGAGGGATTGCGGAAGGCACTCCAGGCGGCGAGGATGTAGTGCAGCGTGTAAGCTCCCCATCCCAGTTGCCAGGCGCGAAAATAGTCCTGCCGGGTCTGCTCGTAGAGATAGGTGAAAACCAGGAAGAGCAGCAGGGCAACCACAGCCGGTACTACCAGCAAACTAATCGTGATGCCGTTCATGGCGCGAAAACAGCTACCTCAGCCAGAATGATAAGCAATTTCTAACTACTTTCCGTCGCAAAAATGCGGTTTCTGACATATGCCTGTGACAGAACACGCAGTCGAGACGGTCTTCGGTGGGGGCTTTGCGCGTATCCATTCTCGTGCGCAAGGCGAGTGGACCGTGCTGGCTTAACTGTTCTGCCGCGCAAGATAGCACCCCATCTGGATTACGTTGTCCGCAATCACGCCGAGTCCCACCCATCGCCGCATGCCTTCTAGGCCGGGATAGAGGCAACGACGCAACCCGTGTCTGCGTTTGAGCACGCTGATTCGACCCTCCGATCCCGTCCTCCACTTTTGCCCTCTCCGAAACCAACGCTGATGCTGCAGACATTTCCGTTCGCTACTGGTGGTTTTCTTGTTGGGCACCGACATCCACTTCACACCTAGCGCTTGACCCGTTTTCTCGTTCTCGCGCGAATAAAATCCCGCATCGGCAGCCACCGTGCGCGGGGTTCGTCCTAATCTCTGTTGGTGTATCTCGATCGAGGACAACAACAGAGTCGAATCCGCAGGCCGCTCGGCATACACCTCAAAGTGAGTTACGATTTGGTTCTCTGCTTCCTGAATCTTGACCAGCTTGCCGAACTCGTTGGGCTTGCTCGCTTTCCCTTTGCGAATAATTTCCGTGTGCGGTTCGAACACGCTCACGATCTTTCCCGGCATCTTCGTGTCTCCTGCGAAAATCCGTATCCGGGTCTGTTTCACTACTTGCCGAACTCTCCCCAGCATGGTCTCCAACGATTGCGTCAGACCTTCCAGGGCAGCGCGCCGACGGCGCGGCGACTGTTTCACTTCCGCCAGTACTCTCTGCGCCTGATTCACCACTTTCCGCGTCAAGCTGAGAAGCTCCCGATACTGCCGCCTTCTGCGCTCTTCTCCGGATGGTCCCAGCAGTCGAGTCGATAGGGCAATCGCCAGGACTCGCTTCCGTATGCTGCGCATGCGATCTCGCACCTTGCGTTTCAGACCTCCCGACTTCGACTCGATCTTCTTCATGGTGCGCGTCAGCGCCCGCGTCCCGTCCCCCAACAAACTGCTGTCGGTCGGATAATGAATGTTGCTTTCCACCACCGTGGTATCCACCCGTAACTTCTTACCCTGCGTCACTCCTCGCTCCTGCGCCACTTCCACGAGCCGCCGGTGCAATTGCTCAATGACCTTCGGCCCGATCAACTGCCCCAGTCGTGCCAGGGTCTTGGCGTCCGGCACTTTTTCATCCCCGATCCGGGTAAACGCGCGATACACCAGATTGGCCCGCACCTCGCGTTCCAGCACGTCATAGCTCCAGTTCCGCATATGTTTCAACAACAGCAGGCGGAGCGCGACTTCCGCAGGCGTTTGCATCCGGCCACGGCTGCGGCTCTGCGGGTGGCGTTCCCCCTGCGCTTCGTACACCGTATCCAGAAGTTGCTCATCTTCCAGCAGTTCGTCCACCAGCCGCATCCACGGTTCCCACAACCCCTCGATATCCTCGGCGAGACCTCGATGCCACAGCGACGGTTGTTGATGACGGAGTTTGATCATGGCGGTCATCCTAATCACCGTCCCTGTCTAAAACAATATGTCTTCAAAATGTTTTATTACTTTCCTGAATACCACAGCACAAACTGAACGTTCTGACTCCCCCCTCGAGTCCGCCTCCGCTGTCTTACACTGCTCTTATCCCTCATTTTTGCGACGGAAAGTAACTAGCATGGTTTCACAGCGGTTAAGGCAAGACAATAGTCTTGTGGAGTGTGTTGAGGAGGCGGGTAATGGGCCATTCCGCCTTCTGGATCAACTACTTGGATCGACTTTCCGCGTTCCGCGGGCTTGACGCTACATTTCCTCAGCCCTTACCATGAGGACACGACCTTTCGTAATGTCCCCCGCTTTCAGCCCGCCCTCCGCGTCGCCGTTGGGCCCGCGCGTCCGCTTCGCGCCCTCGCCCACAGGATACTTGCATGTGGGCGGCGCACGCACCGCCCTGTTCAACTGGCTGTTCGCTCGCCATCACCGGGGCACGCTGGTGTTGCGCATTGAAGATACCGATCTCGAGCGCTCAACCGCCGAGATGGTTGATGGCATCCTGCAGGGCATGCGCTGGCTCGGCCTCGACTGGGACGAGGGTCCCTACCACCAGACCCAGCGCATGGATCTGTATCGCCAAAGTGCCGCCAAGCTGTTGGCCTCCGGGCATGCCTACTATTGTTTTTGCAGCAAGCAGGAACTGGAGGAGCGCCGCGCAGCCGCTGCCGCCGAGGGTCGCCCCCCCCGCTATAAAGGCACCTGTCGAAGGGTTTCTCGCGAGGAAGGCGCCCGCCGGCGCGCTGCGGGAGAATCGGCGGCAGTTCGCTTTGCCGTGTCCGAGTCCGGGAGTACAGCGTTTGACGATGCAGTTTTCGGCCGGGTGGAGTTTGCCAATTCTGAACTCGAAGACTTCGTACTGCTGCGTTCCGACGGCGTTCCCACGTATCACCTGAGCGTGGTGACCGACGATGTGGACATGCGCATCAGCCACATCATCCGGGGCGCGGACCACATCTCGAACACGCCCAAGCAGGTCCTGCTCTACCAGGCGCTGGGCGCCCCCTTGCCGGTGTTCGCGCACGTGCCGCTGATCCTCGGGCCGGACAAGACCCGACTGAGCAAGCGCCACGGAGCCACCAGCGTGATCGCTTATCGCGACGAAGGCATCGTGCCCGAAGCCTTCCGCAATTTCCTGGCGCTGCTGGGATGGACCCCGCCCGCATCCGTGCCGGACGGGCCTTCCGCAGAAATTCTGGGCGATCAGCAACTGATCCAGTTGTTTGATCTGAACGGCATCTCTCACTCCAACGCCGTATTCGATCGTGCCAAACTGGACTGGTTCAATACCGAATACATCCGCGCCTATCCCGCGGAAAAATTGCTCCCTCTGATTCAGGGAGAGTGGCACAAGGCCGGCTTCGAACCCCAGCACACCGATCGCGACTGGTTGCTTGCGACCATCAACCTGCTGAAACCGCGGGCCCGCAGCCTGAAAGACTTCGCCACATCCTTCCGCGCCTACTTTGCCGACACATTTCAGCCTGATCCCGTTGCGGTAGAGAAGTTTCTGGGCGATGAAAGAATCCGCCAGTTGCTGGTGGAAATGGGCGATCGCTACGCGGCGTCCGATGAAACCTTCACCGAGGCCGGAGCCGAACACCTGCTGCGTGACTTCGCCGCGGAAAAAGAAATGAAAGCAGGCGCACTGATCAACGGGGCCCGCGTAGTCCTGACCGGACAGGGAGTCGCGCCCAGCCTGTTCGCAGTCATGATGGCGCTGGGAAAAGACCGTACGGTTGCCCGCCTGAAAGCCGCGCAAGAGCTGGCCGCAAGAGCCATGACCTCGGAAGTGTAGCTACAGCCTTAACGGCCCCCCTGATCGGTATAGCGGAAGCCTGCCGCGAAGCCATTCAACCTTCTGCTGAGAGGGTCAAAAGCCGCGGGCGGGGGCGCCCGCGCCACACTGGGTGTAACGGCCTTTCGTTCCTCACTCATCATTCCGCTTAGCGACCGTCCCTGTCATAATGTGGTGTATATGTGGTCCGCCATTTCCCTAAAGTTGGACGACCGTTGGCTGCCCAAGTCTGTTATTTGCCTGCGGGCATACAGCTTCAGCAAATTTTTGAAAGACCTCATCGCGGGAATCACCGTCGGCCTGGTGGCACTGCCGCTGGCCATGGCCTTCGCCATCGCTTCCGGACTGACGCCGCAGGCGGGCATCTACTGCGCGGTGGTGACCGGCTTTCTGATCTCCGCTCTGGGCGGATCGAAAACCCAGATCGGCGGGCCGACTGGCGCCTTCGTGGTGGTGGTTGCGGGAATCGTCGCCGTGCATGGTATCGACGGACTTTACATGTGCACCGTGATGGCCGGCGCCATACTTCTGATTTTGGGCGCAACCGGAATGGGGACGGCGGTGAAGTTTATTCCGCGGCCGGTGGTCATCGGTTTTACCAACGGCATCGCGGTGCTGATTGCCAGCACGCAGATCAAAGATTTCTTTGGCCTGCACTTGGCCAAAGTCCCCAGCGAATTCTGGCTGCGGATGAAAGCTCTCTTTCACACCGCTCCCACATTTTCCCTGGCGGCGACTGTGCTGGCGGCTGGAACAGTTGCCACCATGCTGTTGTGTCGCGTCATCTCCAACCGGATACCGGGAGCGATCATCGCTATGCTCGGCGCCACGGCCGCAGCCTTCCTGCTTAAGCTGCCGGTGGAAACCATAGGTACGCGCTTTGGCGGCATTCCGAGCGGGCTGCCGCACTTTCAGATACCGCAATGGCACGCCAGCCTGGTCCACGGCTTGCTGGGACCCGCCTTTACCGTGGCCATGCTGGGAGCCATTGAATCACTCATGTCGGCGGTGGTCTCCGACCGCATGAGCAACGACCGCCACAATCCTAACGTCGAACTCATCGGACAGGGCGTGGCCAACATCTTCTCGCCGATGTTCGGCGGTTTGCCGGCCACGGGCGCCATCGCTCGCACCGCAACCAGCATCCGCGCCGGAGCACAGTCGCCGGTCGCCGGTATGGTGCACGCGCTGACCTTGTTGTGCGTTTTACTGTTTGCCGCGCCTCTCGCCAGCTACATTCCCATGGCGGCGTTGGCGGGAATTCTGATGATCGTATCCTACAACATGGGCGAGTGGCCCGAGATCCCGCAGCTGTTGCGCCTGACCAAGACCGACATCAGCGTATGGCTGGTCACGTTCGCGCTGACCGTCTTCGCCGATCTTACTGTAGCCGTCGAGGCCGGCATGATCCTGGCCGCGCTTCTCTTCATCGCCCGCGTCGCCGAGACCACGTCAGTCTCGCAAGTGACCGGGGACTACGTCGAAGACGGGCGCCTACACATTCTGCAGGATAAGGATATCCCTTACTACGCCACCATCTTCCGCATTCATGGACCGTTTTTGTTCGGCGCCACCGACAAAATCGGGGTGATCACGGAAAAAATGCACGAGTTGCCGCCCATCGTCATCGTTCGCCTGCGCAACATGACCGCCATCGATGCCACCGGACTCTTCGCTCTGGAGGAAATAGCGAAGCAACTGCACGCCACCAGACGCACCCTGATATTGTGCGGCGCGCGCGAGCAACCAGCCAAGATGATTCATCAGGGAGAATTTGAAGACGTGGTAGGAAGAGAAAATATCTGCGCCAACGTACAGGAAGCGCTGCTGCGGGCGGAAGAGGTCTTTGAAAAGATCGAGGCCCAGGCAGCCCTGAGCGCAGAATGACATTGGGCTAGGGTGGGTGGAGCCCGAAGACGCGTGGTAAAATTCTTGTCGGCCCCACGAACAACACCGGGCTCGTCTGTAGTTGCAGGTGCTTGAAAATAAAAGTAGGCGC
>DATJXG010000277.1:0-6830 GCA_035500455.1 Terriglobales bacterium
TTCGCACCGCAGGTCAGTCCCATGGCCGGGTGGTGGCCGCTCTGAGCGCGCCCAAAATCCTATCGGCCGACGAGCCGGCGATGGCAACCGGCGCTTTCGCCGCAATCCGTCAGCAGGAGCAAATCACAAATCGGCGCCTCGATGATTGTCTGCCGGCGATCGGAAAAAGGGCAAGAAGAATCGTAGTGGTCAGTCCGGTTGATTACTCAGGCCGTTGGTAAACATTAGGCCGCTAATTGTGGGAAGGGCTGTTCCCAACAGCTATTGGCAAACTGCCTGCGCAAGACACGTTCCAGGACCGCGACTTTTCATTCCCAAGCTGAGTGCCATCGAGCACCTGAGATTATGGGTGGATAGGGGGCTCACTAGAGTGCCCAGGAATCTACCAATTTCTGGCAACACCACTCCGGCTCACCTGGCCTTGAGGCCGATGCCTTCAAAAGGCCAACAGCGTGCTCACCGCTTTGCGCTTCTGTAGACTGGCTGCCTGTTTGCTGAGGTCGACGGCCTATGCAAGCGCAACGGTATAATGACGCGTAATGTCGCAATCGGCCAAGGATCGCCTCACGGTTCTACGGAAGATAGCGCTCTTCGCTGACCTTGCTGAGGACGAGTTGGCGTACATCGTCGACCGCGTTGTGTCGCGCAAATTCCGGTCCGGCGAACCGATCTTTTCGGAAGGTGACCCGTGTCCAGGCCTGTGGGTGGTGGAATCGGGCAAGGTGAAGATCTTTAAGGCCGCCGCCAGCGGGCGCGAGCAGGTCCTCACCTTCGAGGGCCCAGGCAGTTCCATCGCGGAACTCCCGGTTTTTGACGGCGGCCCCTACCCGGCCTCCGCCGCGGCCGTGGCTGATTCAACGCTCCTGTTCGTAAGCAAGGAGGACTTTCGGCGTCTTTGCTTGAAGAGTCCTGAGGTGGCGTTGAAGGTGCTTCGCGTTGTCGGCGGAAGGCTGCGCGGCCTGGTGGTGATCATCGAGGAGCTGTCCTTTAGCACCGTGCGGCACCGGCTGGCGTCATTTCTCCTCCGCCTGGCCCGCCAGGGGGTTCGCGTGCCGCAAGGTGTCGAGATCGCCCTTCCCGTGAATCAGCAGGAGGTCGCGGCCCAAATTGGCACGGTGCGGGAGCTCGTCTCACGCGGACTGGGACGGCTCCAAGCTCAAGGCACAATTGAGATCGAGGGCCGCAGGATCCTGATCCGCGACCTGAAAGCGCTCCAACGGGAGTTGGAAGACTCCGACTGAGACAGAGAGCGGGCCCGTCACGGTCGCGCGCCCCCCAGCAGGCGGCCCGGACCAGTTGTGTCGCGTTGTGACATAAGTCATAGCGCCCATTCGGCACCCAAGATACTCTTGCTCCGTTGGCGGCGAAAGAATCGCCGGGGAAATATAGAAGGGAGAGTCAAGTGATTGCGACTGACAACAGGACTGTGAAAGAATTGGCGGTTCAAATTCCAGGCGCGGCGCGTGTTTTTGAACAGTTCGGCATCGATTACTGCTGCGGCGGAAATGTCCCGCTAGGTGAGGCTTGCGGAAAAGCCGGGCTGCGGGTTGAGGACGTTTTGTCGTCCCTGGAGAGCGCGCAGCAGGAGTCGGCGCCAGCCGAGGATTGGTCTCAGGGGCCGCTCACTTCGCTGGCCAGGCACATCGTGGAGAAACATCATGCTTTCACGAAGGCGGAAACATCGCGGCTGGAAGCGCTGTTTGCCGAAGTTTTGGCCAAGCACTCCGTCCGGCACCCGGAACTCACGCTCATGCAGGCGACGTTCACGGAGATGGCGGACGATCTGCGCACTCACATGATGAAGGAAGAGAACATTCTGTTTCCGTATCTTGCCGCCATGGAGAAGGCGGTGACGGAGAAGCGGGCTCTGCCGCCCGCCATGTTCGGCACCGTCGAGAACCCGATCCGGACCATGATGAAGGAACATGACGACGCCGGCGAAGCTCTGCGGGCGTTAAGGGAAGCGAGCCACGGATACGCCGCGCCCGAAGATGCTTGCGTGAGCTTCCGCGAACTTTACCGGTCACTGGCGGCGTTCGAGACGGACATGCACACGCACGTCCATCTCGAGAACAATATCCTGTTTCCACGCGCGCTCGAAATGGAGACAGCCGCGGCTTGAGCGCGCGGAAATCGCGCGGAGCGTGCCCCCATGGGAGGGCCGCTGCGACAATGAAAAGCCATGAAGAATGCTGTGCCATCGGCGTCACGCAGCACGGAAGCCGCGTCCCCCGCGGCGTCTTCGCACCTGGAGATCTTCGAGCTTGCCCGCACGCGGGAAGCCTCACTTGCGCGGCTGTTGATCGCCTACGTCACCAGTGGATTGATCTTTATGCTGCTGCCGGGCACCTTCCTGGGTGTCTGGAATCTGATCAAGATCAGCGGGCGCGAGAGCGTGGCTTCAATCTCACCGGCTTGGCTGCAAGCGCACGGACATGCGCAGGCGTTCGGCTGGGTGGGCAGTTTCATTCTCGGCATCGGCTTTTACTCGGTGCCCAAGCTACGCGGTTCGGCTGGGGGCGTGTTTGCCGTTGCCTGGGCCTGCTGGACCCTGTGGACGGCGGGCGTGGCTCTGCGCTGGGTCGCCAACATCGAGGGCTGGCACTGGCGGCTCCTGCTGCCGGTTTCTGGAGCTCTCGAGCTTGCGGCTTTTGCGCTGTTCTTTGTCGTCGTCTCGCGTCATCGGCCCCAGGCAGGCGGCAAGGTGGGCCTCGATCCATGGATTTGGGTGGTGATCAGCGCTACCGTGGGCCTCGGCCTGCTGTTGGTTGCGAACCTGGCCGGATGCCTGGGAGTGGCGTTGCACGGCGCGGGTCCCGAGTTCGCGCACGTCTTCGATCAGCGCTATCTGGCGCTGATGGCCTGGGGGTTTCTGGTACCTTTCGTTTGGGGATTCAGCGCCAAATGGATGCCCGTATTCCTCGGCCTCGCGCCGATGCGCCCGCGTTGGCTCGTCGGGGCCGTGGCTGCCAATTTCGTAGGTGTCGTCCTCACCTTCGCGGGATTCGGCGGTGACGGGACCTGGCTGTTCGCCGCTGGCACGGTGCTGGCCATCGCAGCTTTGCGGATGTTCGAGCCCGGGCAAAGGGAACCGAAGAGGCGCGGGGTCCATTCGAGCTTTCCGTTCTTCGTTCGCGCCGCCTACGGTTGGCTGCTGGTGGCCGCGCTGCTGGGAATCGTGGCCGCGCGCTGGGACGCCTCCGGCGGCATCTGGGGCGCATGCCGCCACGCGCTCACGGTTGGATTCGTCTCGGTGATGGTGCTCAGCGTGGGCCCTCGTGTCCTGCCCGCGTTTGCCGCCATGCGCCTGCTCTGGAGCACGCGGCTGATGTTTGTTGCGCTCGCGCTGCTCACGACTGGCTGCACGCTGCGCGTCTCGTGCGAGGTGCTAGCCTACCAGGGGTACGCTGCCTGGGCGTGGTCCGTGCTGCCGGTTTCAGCCCTTCTCGAGTTGGCAGGGCTCACCGCCTTTGCCGTGAACATTTTCGGCACTTTTCTCTTTGAGCCCAGCCACGTGGAAAAGCAGCCCGTAATGGTAAGGATGTCTGCATCATCTCTCGATAGGAGGTAGCTCATGGAAAGTGGTGAGCGCCGCGGTCTGCTGATTTCGAAAGGATGGGTTCAGGCGGTAGTCATCGTGTTTCTCTTTGGCTTCACAGTGCTCGGCATCCTCGCCTATCGAACCTACACCGGCGAGCCGCCCATTCCCGCAAACGTCGTGAGCGGCCAGGGGACCGTGCTTTTTACGGGCGCCGACGTCACTCACGGCCAGGAGATCTTTCTTCGCAACGGCTTGATGGAATATGGAACGATCTTTGGGCACGGCGCTTATCTCGGTCCCGACTTCACAGCCGACTACCTTCACCGCGCCGCCCTGCTGGTGATGCAGACTTATGGCGGGCCGGAATCTGACCGGGCACAGGTGCAAACCATTGAGGACTTCAAGACCAACCGGTACCATGCCGAGACCGGCGTGCTCGAATTCACTGACGCCCAAGCGGCTGCCTTCCACGATCTGGTGGCGCACTACCAGGAGTACTTCGGTCAGGGCAATACGAAGTACGGCCTGCGGCCGCGAGCCATCACCGACGCGGGGCAGATTGAAGATCTGACGGCCTTCTTTGCCTGGTCGGCGTGGGCGTCGGCTGCGCTCAGACCTGGCCACGAATTCTCTTACACAAACAACTGGCCTCCGGAGCAACTCGTCGGCAACCATGCAACCGCCGATACGGTGCTGTGGAGCGTGCTGTCGCTCATCGCTTTGCTCGGCGGAATCGGCTTGATGCTGGGCGCGTTCGGGCGCTGGAACTTCCTCGGGTGGCACGGACGCGAGCAAAAGGCGATTGCGTTCCGCCGTCCGGACGAAGTGATGCTGACGCCGGCCCAACTCTCCACCGCCTGGTTCTTCCTGGTCATGGCCCTCCTGTTCCTGCTGCAGGCCCTCCTGGGTGGCGCAACGCAGCACTATCGCGCGGAAATCTCCAACTTCTTCGGCCTCGACCTGGCGCGCATCCTGCCCTTCAACATCGCCCGGACCTGGCATTTGCAGCTTGCCATCTTCTGGGTGTCGACCTCGTTTCTGGCTGCAGGTATCTTCCTGGCGCCCATGGTAGCGGGGCGCGAGCCGCGCCGGCAGTCATGGCTCTCCTACGGACTACTGGGGGCCTTGGCGATCGTCGTCTTCGGGAGCTTGGCCGGCGAGTACGGTGGCATCGAGGGCTGGATTCAGCGCGGGTGGTCCTGGTTTGGGGCCCAGGGATTTGAGTATCTGGACCTCGGGCGCTTCTGGCAGATTCTGCTGACGATCGGGTTGGTCTTCTGGGTGCTGATCCTATTTCGCGGCTTACGGGGCCAGCTCCGCCGGGACCACGCAGGCAATATGCCTTGGCTGTTTTTCTTCTCCGCGCTCTCCATTCCCGCTTTCTATGGCGTGGGCCTTCTGGCAAGGCCAGATAGCGCCTTCACCTCAACCGATTTCTGGCGATTTTGGGTGGTGCACCTCTGGGTGGAGGATTTTCTGGAGTTGTTCACCACGATCATGGTCGCCTACATCTTCGTCTTGCTGGGCGTCGTCGAGGAGCGGGTAGCGCTGGCGATGATCTATCTCGATATCGTCCTCTATTCGGCGGGCGGCGTGATCGGCACCATGCACCACGTTTATTTCTCCGGCGAACCGTCGGTCCACATGGCGCTGGGGGCGTTCTTCTCCGCAGCCGAGGTCATCCCGCTTACCTTCCTCACCCTGGAGGCATGGAGCTTCCTTCAGCTCGGCGCGCAGCAGCAATCGAAATCGAGCGCGCCGTTCCCACATTTTTGGGCGGTGATGTTCCTGGCCGCGGTGGGCTTCTGGAACTTCCTGGGCGCGGGCATTTTCGGCTTTCTCATCAATCTGCCGATTGTTTCGTACTACGAAATTGGAACCGCGCTGACCCCGAATCACGGCCACGCGGCCATGATGGGCGTCTATGGAATGCTGGCGGTCGGCCTCGCCTTGTTCTGCCTCCGCTATCTGATACCGGAAGATCGTTGGTCAGACCGAGCCGCCAAAATCAGCTTCTGGTCTCTCAATCTGGGCCTGGCGTGGATGGTGTTCGCATCGCTTTTTCCGCTGGGTCTGCTTCAGTTGTACCATTCAGTGCGCTACGGCTACTATGACGCCCGCACGCTCGAGTTTCTAACCGGCTCCACCAATGCGCTGATCGAGTGGCTGCGATTGCCCGGCGACGCGCTCTTCATTGTGGGCGGAGTCTTGCCTGTTGTTTACCTGGCCTGGAAGGGGGTGCGGTCGCCCAAGCAGCATCAGGCCGAGGAAGCCCCCGAAGGCGAAGTATTGTTCCGCGAGGTTGTGGAATCCGGAGGTACGCAGTGGTGATGGGCGGTGTCGACGCCAGTACGTGGATGGCGGCCGGTTACGCGCTGTTTCTGGGATTGGCGGCCCTCGCTCTGGAGTTGCTGGCCCGGCGGTCTCATCGGCGCGCCGAACAGTACCGCGTGGCCGGATTCCGCTACGACGCCGGTCTCGACGCGTGGCACTGCCCGACCGGCAAGCGCCTCCACCGCGTGGATACCCGCCACGAGCGTCGCATCGTCGTCTATCGCGCTCCAGCGCACCACTGCAACTGCTGCCGGATCAAGGTAAAGTGCACGGATTCAGACGACGGGCGGACCGTTGAGCGACGCCTCGACTCGTGGCTGGATTCTGAGCTTCGTCGGTTCCACCTCGGCATCTCGTTTGCGCTTCTGGTTCTGGCGGCTTCCATGCTGGCTATCGAACTGGCAGCGCACCGGCAGGAAACTGACCGGCTTGTTCTATCGGCCGCTCTGGCCATCGTTGTCGTCCCCGGCGCGCGTATCGGACTTTCGTTCTTCAGGCCCGTGCTCCGGTCACCACGTGAGCCGGAGTCTGCGGAGCGTTACTGATCTTTCCTGCTTCAGTGCCGCATGGTCGAGCATGGCTCGGAAGGCTGTCGACGCGTCCTGCCCACGTTTAGCCATGGTGGGCGTTCTTGTCATCCTGCGCGGGTTCAATGATTTCACGGGCTATTCCCTTCGATTGGCTTCTGAAGGACTCAGTGGACCCGAAAGACTGTCGCGGTAGCTTCATCCGTGGCGACCGCGCGGGACTTTGCCTCTGAAACGTGACTTTGCCCCAAAAGGGTTTTCGCAATGAAACCTCCATAGCTGTTGGAAAATCGCCTTATCACCACTGATCTGGTCAGCCGCTCAGCGTCCAGCAGGGGGCATAGATCCTGCCTGGTCGGCAAGGGTTTATGCAAGGGCGGGCTGCGATCCAATTCGGACTGATCCATGAGTGAAAATCTATAGAGTCT
>DATJXG010000278.1:0-23509 GCA_035500455.1 Terriglobales bacterium
AGGCAGACGTCACAACGATGGCGGCCTTTTCTTGCCTCTCGGACCTGACAGGTCGAACAGATACGCGACATGAAAATTGATCGGAGGCCGAATCACAGTTGATCCAGCAGCCAGAACCGTTCTCGTTCCGTAGAGCCGAACTGGCTTGCGCCTACCCGCTTCCACTTCTTATCGTAGTACTCGAGCAGCAAATTGATGTAGCGACGGCGCAAGTCGTACTGGTTGCCTGTTTCATCGACCACGACCGCATTGCTGAAGGTTGCGGTTCGCGGAGTGCCGGGGGGATGGGAGTGCGCACGAAGTCGCACGACTTCTCCGTCTATGTCATCGTCAAGCATCTGTTCCACGACGACGTAGACCAGGTCACCTGTGGGACTTTCCAGCATTCGCGAGGTTATCGGTTTTGGGTTGTGCGGCATTCAGAAAGTATAGCCAATTTGACCCTCAAGCCCCTGGGAATCCGACCATCAACCACGACTGATTGGCTACCCAATGCGGGTATAGAGCCGTCATCTGATCGAACAGCTTCTGGTCGGACGTCGCGATTTTCCGCAGCCGATCCAAGGCTGGTAAGGGGCTCCTCTGTTACAATGTAGGTACGTTGCTACGTTTGAAGGGCTGGTAGCAGGGGCTGGTAACTATGAGCATTACAAAACTGTCGAGTCGAGACTTTAATCAGGACACAAGCAGGGCAAAGAGAGCCGCCAAACGAGGTCCCGTTTTCATCACGGATCGAGGTCGTCCGTCCCACGTGCTGCTCACGGTTGAGGAGTATCAAAGGATCACGGGAGGGCAAAAGAGCGTTGTGGACTTATTGGCGATGCCTGCTGCCGCTGAGATTGAATTTGAGCCGCCTCGTCTGCGGGGAAATCTCCACGAGTCGGTGGACCTGACTTAATGTACATCCTTGATACCAACGTGATTTCAGAATTAAGAAAAGCGAAGAAGACGCATCCAAACGTCAAGAAATGGGCCGAAGCCTTGCCCTCGGCGAGTCTTTACATCTCTGTCATTTCAGTCCTGGAACTGGAAATCGGAATTCTTCTCGTCGATCAGCGTGACAAAGACCGCCGCGACAAAGAGCAAGGCGCGATTCTTCGTGCGTGGATGGATCGTCGCGTGTTGCCCACATTCTCCGGCCGTATCCTGTCCATTGACACTGCCGTCGCCCAGAGATGCGCGACGCTTCACGTGCCGAACCCTTGCTCCGATCGTGATGCCCTCGTCGCAGCCACAGCACTCGTCCACGGCCTGACCGTTGCTACCAGGAATGTGGCCGATTTTGAGCGAACGGGAGTAGGGGTGATCAATCCTTGGGAAGCTTGAGCGGGTTTTTCAGGTCAGTCCGTCGCCGCAATTCGGTGATGTAGGTTATGCCCCCGGGAATCCGAACATCAACCACGACTGATTAGCCACCCAATCCGGGTACAGCTCCGTCATCTGATCGAACAGCTCCTGGTCGGAGGTCACAGTTTTTTGCAGCCGATCGAAGTCCTCGAGGTAACGCTTGGTGTCCTGGATCGTCGAGGGAGAGTCGGGCGCGCCAGTCTTCTTGTGCCCGGCGACAACCATTGTCGGATTGAGCGCCGCTAAGCGGTCTAACGCGGCGATCCAATTCTTTCGGCTCTCGGGGGTGGTGTCGCCGACGTACATGCGGCATTGGTTGTACACTACGTCGCCGGCAACGATCAGGCCGATCGATGGAACGTGTAGAGACGTCGAATCGGGACTGTCGGTGCGGCCCTGCTCGATGATGCGTAATTCGTGGCCCTCGAGAGTGAACGTGTCGGGTTCATAGGCGTCAGGTGGAACCAACTTGGTGGGCACTTGCCCAGGAAAGAGCCGGCGGGCCAAGCGCTCCACTGTGGGGGTGAAAGACATCTGCATGGCATTCAACGTCTTGGGTGTTGCGATCGCCCGAGCGCCCGGAAAACGGTCGAGCAGAATGCTAAGACCGTAGAAGTGGTCGAAATGGGCGTGCGTTATATAGATGGTCTCCAGGTTGCGGTTGTGCAGAGCGACCCAATCCGCGAGAGCCTCGGCCTCAGCCACCGTCCCCATTGCGTCCACCAGCACCGCGTCGTACTCGCCGAAGATTAAAGTCGAGGTGATCGGGTCAAAGCCGAACGCTTCGCCGAAGGGCTTTGGCCGCTCGCCGACCATAGTCTTTCCCGGGGCGGTAAAAACATTCACACTTAGTGTGTTCGACTCAGGCGTGTTCGAGGCGACAGGCGCGGTCACGCGCGTGGTCTCTTTCAGTCCATTTGGGCCGTCCATTTGGTACCCCTTTCGATGTCAGAGCGAGTGACTGTTCAAAGCAAAACTGGCAGAAGCGCGGCAACGCCCGGAGCTCTATCAGGTTCCAGATTCGTGGATCGTTCACCTCAGTAACCTTCCGGCGAGCCAGTAATCGACACTGAACTTTCCCGCGCCAGAGCAGAGCAGCCAGACAAAGAACAGCACGTACAGGACTTCCGGAAGGTAGAGGAAATCGTCGAGCCAGCTAAGAGGCGAAAGTCCTTTGGGCAAGGTGGAAACCGCACTGGTCAGGGTGGCGACAACCATATCGATCAATAAAGCCACGCAGGCCGGGCCCGAAAGAAACCCCACGCTCACCAAGGATCCGCCGACGAACTCGACACCCGACACGAAATAAGCCATCTGGTGGGGAAACGGAACTTTGGCCTCAACCAGCGTCTCGTAAACAGGTTTCGTGCCGCCGACGACAAACAATTTGTTCGCCCCGGAGATGGCGAAGAACAGCCCGATCGAGACCCGTACCAGCAGGATGGCATATTGTTCCAAATCACTGCTGCCCAGCAGCGCAAACTGGACCAACCGTTTCCAATCCATCTCTTGTCCCTCCACCGGAGGATGTGCTGTTCTCGATAATTATGCTGCCAGACGCAAATGCTGTGCCGTTAGCGAATTCTCGCGCCCCGAGATTATGTGTCCATTCGTTCGACCCATCGAGCGCGCGATGCGGGAGCCGGGAAGGGATCCGCAAAGTATTGTGTTTCCCGCGCAACCTTGTCGCCCCTGAACTCCATGATGCTCACGGTATAGGAGGGCTTGCCGTCGTATGTCAGGATGAATTCGGTGACCCAAAGATCACCGCCGCCAACGATTCGCCGGACGGCAAACCGCTTTTTGTTCGGCTGACTGGCGCGTTGGTTCTGTATGTTGCTGCGACCGCGGGTTCGCTCGCCTGACTGCGGGTAGTCCAGCACCGCGTCCTCGTGGTAGATGAGGTGCTCCGTTTCAAAATCGTTGGCATCGGATGCCGCCCAGTGCTGATCCAGTGCCGCACGGATCTCTTGATCTCGCACTCCGGAATGCTGCTCGTCCTCTTGTCGATCGTTCTTCTGTTGATCGTTCATCCTGAGCCTTCAATCCGATAAGAAGCTGAATGCTTTAGCGCCGGAACGCGACTGAATCGCTTCGCGGCTACCAACGACGAGCCGGGGCGGCGCCATCCACGTGGAGTATCTCTCCGCTCACATGACCAGCCTGTGCCAGGTAAAGAACGGCATCGACAATATCCTTTACCGTGGCCTTCTTCATAGCCGGCTGCAACGTCGAGTCGTTCGGATCATCGGGGTGCATGGGTGTATTCACAACGCCAGGGGCTACGGCGTTAAAGCGAATGCCGTCTTTTGCATACTCGGTTGCGAGATTCTGGATCGCTGAATTCAGCCCACCCTTTGTCATCATCGAAATCGAGCCATTTGTGCCGGCGATTGGCCGATCGGCCAGCGCCGCAGTGATGCTCACAACGCACCCCGATTTTTGTTTCAGCATCTCTTTCACAGTGCGCTGAGTGATGTAGAAGAATCCGAGCAGATTGACCGAGACAAGGGCGTCGAAGTCCTCGGTAGTGAAGTCAGTGAAAGGCTTGTTTAGGAAGATGCCGGCGTTATTCACCAAAACATCGATGGTTCCGAAGTTGTTGATCGCTGCTTCGACCGCCTGGGCAGCAGTTTGCTGCTTGCCGATATCGCCCTCGAGCAGAACCAGGCTGCCTGAGGCAGTCAGCTTTCGATGGGCGTCACGAGAGGTTGCAACGACGTTATAACCTTCCTGCAGAAACCGTTCGACCAAACCTGCGCCAATTCCCCCCGATGCTCCGGTTATGATTGCTGTTTTCTTGTCCGACATAAATCACGTTTCATCTTAAAGGTTCTAACCCGCAGGCGTTTCCCGCCGCATCCTAATTTTATCGAAAACAGGAGGCACCGCATGAATCTACCTGACGCGCCGATTGCACACGAAGGCTTCTTCGCAACTCACTTCTTCACCGTGAGCGACCAGGAGAAATCGAAGGACTTCTATGCCGGAATTCTTGGCGGGAAAGTGATCAAGCCAGACAATCCCTGCTACATCAAGCTGGCTATTACCTGGATCATTCTGAATTCCGGCGGCGGCCCCACTCCCGACAAGCCGGAGGTCCTTCTTGAAACACCGTCGAATCTGAACAGAGCAAACAGCTTCCTCAATTTACGCGTCGCCGATATCTGGGCCTGCTACAAACAATGGGGCGACAAAGGAGCGTTCTTTCTTACCGAGCCATTAGATAATCACGGCTGGGAATGGCGCTGCTACATGCGTGATCCCGACGGCTACCTCATCGAGGTCGGCCAATATACTCAAATCGCCCTCGACTGGTTCAACAACCGCAGTCAAGTTGGCCGGCGATAGACTGGGCGGGCGGGCCAGCCCGCATCGAGGGTGTTCCTGGCCCGCCGCCGCAAGACGCATTCACCGGATCTGACCCGGAACCACCGGAGCGCTGAGCCGCCTGGCCGAGTGCACGAAGCAGCCGGTGGAGATCAACACGTTGTTCGCGTCAAAGTCCTGTATAGTGCCGGAGTGAGGAAAGGTTTGTTCAAACCACCACGACCCAAGCACTTGCGAATCCGGGGGGAATCCGAATCGGGGAACCAGACGGAGCATTCCCCAAAGTTCCATTCTTTACCTAGCGTGCCCAGCGCGACGTTTGGAATTTACGGTTTCTTTGGCGGCAACAATGTCTCCCAACCGGCCGATCGCGATCGGCTCCTGATCCGGAAACTGGGCTACCAGGGTCAGGCTCCCTCCAACGGCTTCCACATAATTCCGCAGAGTGGAGAGCAGCAAGTCACTTCGCTTCTCTAGCCGCGAGACTCCATCCTGCCCCATATTGAGCGTGCGGGCTACGGTCTTTTGGGTTTTGTTGACCGCGTGCCTGAGTTCCCGTAGAGACATTTCGCGCGCGACCAATTCGCGGGTGCGAGCCTTGATCTTCGCCAGCCGCTTTGGGCTGATCTCTTTTAGTTTTTGCTCTAACGGTTTCATTGCTGCCTGGGCCCCTTCCTGGATGCTTTTGCCTTTAGAAATGCGAGGCGCCGGTCAAACCTCGCGTCCGCCACTCTTATGAGCTGGCGGTCAAACATCTTCTCGCTGCCGCACGATTTGTCCCCTGCAACCAGCAAGATGGCTTTTTGCTCGGGATCAAAAGCAAATGCTATGCGCCAAACTCCGCCGGCTGCTTTGAAGCGTAGTTCCTTCATGTTGTCGTGCTTTGAGCCAATTGAGCGTATCGGCAGTCGGGCGCTTGAGCTGTGGTCCGAATGCTTTCAGCAAATTTGCGTGCGCAAGGAGTTCGTCCTGGGACTTCCTGCTCGAACTCGTCAAATTCGGGCTCGAATTTGGCGTGGAAATATACTTGCCACGACACGATTATAGTATGCTGTAAACAGCATATGCTGTCAACAGCATACTACTGAGGGGGTCGCCGGATGGACGCTTCATCATCTATGCGCAAATCAATCCGGGAACAGGGGCGGACCTGCTGGCAATTCCAGTCGAGCCGGATGCCAAACCCTTTGTGGTGGTGCAGACTCCGGCCACTGAGGACCAGGGGCAGTTTTCTCCCGACGGACACTGGGTCGCTACACCTCGAACGAGTCCGGCCTGAGCGAGATCTATGTGATCCCGTTCCCGCCCTCCTCCAGCGGCGGCAAATGGCTGGTCTCCAGAGGAGGGGGCGTGCAGCCGCGCTGGCGGCGTAACGGCAAAGAACTGTTTTACATTTCGCCCGACTCAAAAATGATGGAGGTGGAGGTCAAGACCCAACCGGTATTCCAGTCGGGCACTCCACAGCCTTTGTTTCAAACGGACTTGGTGGACACCGAAATTCGCACCGGCCCGATGAGTTGGGACCTCGCACCCGACGGCAACCGGTTCCTCATCATCAGCGCGGCCTCGAGCGACGCGACATCACTTACTGTGGAGCTGAACTGGCGGGCAGCGCTAATAAAATGAGCCGCACTCCGGCGATGGGTTCCACCAAGGCCAGAATCGAGAGACCATCGAGCCGCCGTCAAACCCCAGGCCAGACATGGGTTTTGACGGATCGGCGTGAAAATCCAACAGGCTAGCCAAGTTCCATGGTATAGAATTCGGCCACTGTCTGCTGTTCCCGGGAGACTGATGCGGGCCCCAACTACGCCACCATCTGAGGACTTCAGCCGCGTCGTGCTTTTGACCACTGATGAGCAGGCGCTCTCCGAGTTCCGCCAGGTGCTCACGCCATCCCTTGAAACCGTCCTGGTGAGCACGTTAGCGGAACTGGGGGAAGCGCTGGACCAAACCCAAGTGGATGCCGCCATTGTCGATCTGGATGTAGTTGCCTCAAACATGGGGGAAGCGGTGGCGCGGCTGAAGGAGCTTCGAAGCGCCAGCCCCGATCTGGTGATCGTGGCGCTTACCCGGTCGCGGAACCGGGCGGAGCGGTTGAAGGCGCAGGAGGCGGGCGCGGATGAGTTCTTTCAGGCGCCGGTAGAGGCTCAAGTCCTGCGGCTGGTGGTGGAACGGGCCATCAGCAAGCGGCGGGTGGAGATCGAGGGACGGGCGCTGCGGGAGCAGTTGATCCATAAGTACACGTTTGGGGAACTGATCGGCGGCTGCGAGGCGATGCAGCGGGTGTATGAGGCGATCACTCGCGTGGCCAAGAGCAATAGCAGCATCCTGCTGTTAGGGGAGAGCGGCACCGGCAAAGAGTTGGCGGCGAAGGCGATTGTCGGTCACAGCGCGCGTTCCGACCGGCCATTCATCAGCCTGAATTGCGGGGCCTTGCCTGACAATCTGGTGGAAACTGAACTCTTCGGCCATGAGCGGGGGGCCTATACCGGCGCCGATACGGCTCGGGCGGGCCACATCGAACTGGCCGACCGGGGGACGCTGTTTCTGGATGAAATTTCCACCCTGGGGCTTCCGCTGCAGAGCAAATTGCTGCGGGTTCTGCAGGATCGAACCGTTACCCGGATCGGTGGGAAGACGCCACGCAAGATTGATTTCCGGCTGATCGCGGCGACCAACGATAATCTACAGGAATTGGTAGACGCCGGACGGTTCCGGGAAGATCTTTATTACCGCATCAATGTTGTGCCCATTTTCCTTCCGCCATTGCGCGACCGGGAGTCCGACATTGCCCTGCTGGCCGACCATTTCCTGCGGATTTACTGCGCGGCCAACGAGGTTCCCCTGAAGACGATTGAGCCAGAGGTGATTGAGGTGCTTGAGGACTATCCCTGGCCGGGGAACGTGCGGGAACTGGAAAACCTGGTGCAGAGGCTAGTGCTGATGGTCTCTGACTCGGTGATCAGGCTGAAGCATCTGCCGCAAACGGTGCTTTATGCCAGCAGCAGCAAACGTGAGTCCCTGCTCATTCCTGAGGACGGGGTGTCATTTGACGAAGAGATTTCACGCATCGAAGTGGCCTATCTGCAGGCGGCGCTGCAGCGGACGGGGGGAAAGAAGTCCGCAGCGGCTGCCCTCTTGCGCATCCCACCGCAGAAGATGAAATACCTGTGCCGCAAGTACGGCTTGCAACAGCCGGTTTGAGGGGTTTGGTTAAAATTTAACCCTTGCACGGTTAATTTTTGACCTTAAGAAAGTTTTTCTAGTCTCGAGCTGACGGCTGGGTCGAGGCCAAGCTTCTTGTAATTCATTGATTCTATTGACAGTCCAAGGCGGCTCCCGTTTTGGGGAGATTGGCCACCGTCTTGCTTACTATCAGGGCAGATCGGAAAACGGTCGAGAGATTAGTAACAAAAAAATTCTGAGGAGACAGAAAAACATGGCCATTCAAAAAAAGTCCCTGATCACCAACCTGAGCGCGACCAAGAAGGCCATCGTGGCCAGCGGTTCCCTGCCTGATTCTTCTGCCAGCGTATCGTCTACCAAGGCGAACCTGGGCGGCATCAGAGCCAATCTCGGCGTGGGCAAGGCTCACTTGGGCGGCAGCAAGGCCAGCCTGGGTGGCCACAAGGCGAGTCTCGGCGGCAACAAGGCCAGCTTGGGCGGGAATAAGGCCAGCCTCGGTGGTAACAAAGCGAGCTTGGGCGGCAACAAGGCCAGCCTCGGTGGTAACAAAGCGAGCTTGGGCGGGAATAAGGCCAGCCTCGGTGGCAATAAGGCAAGTCTTGGCGGCAGCAAGGCCAGCATGAAGCAGATGTGGTAAAGAGCTTTCAGGCCGAAGGGCGGTTTCAGGAAGGCTGTGTAAGCAGCCTTCCTTCTGTTTTTATGCGGGATTTTTTCGTTCGCCGATAACGAACACGATCCCGGCTGCAAGCACGGCGCCCGCGCGGAGGACAACGCGGGCGTTTGATACGTTGGCACTCCCGGCCGCTGGGACCCTTACCAGATTTTGCGCCCGGCGAAATCGGCCACAGCGCGATAGATCAGCCCGCCGAGGCTTCTGCGCTCGCCATACAACCTTGCCGTACCCCTCATGCCGGGCCGCAGAACGTTATCTTTGTTCTCCACGAGCAAGTCAATGGCATAAAAGTGAGGCGGGCGCAGGCCCTTGTACTTGGTCAAATCAATCAGGCCTTCCGGCACCTCCGCCGGCTGGGGTACCACGGCAAGCAAGTTCGCGGTCCGAATCCCCAGCAGGCCTGCAATATTCAGCCGCACGTAGGAGTCGGGACGAATTTTGTGCATGTCGGGCTCGGGCATGTAGAAGCGCGCCCGCAGGGTGCTCAGGCTCGCGACCTGCACCAATTCGGTACCCTGAGTGACAAAGGCGCCCACGCGGTCTCCGAGGTGGGGCGTGAGGGTGATTCCTGAAATCGCGCTGGTCACCTCCAGGGTGCCAACGGACTGGGTCAATTGTTGGGTCTGCTGCGCCAGCCGGTCACGATCCTGAGCAGCCGCTCCAAAGTCGGCGTGTCGTAGTTCGGCGGCCGCGGCCCGCGAGGCCGCCTCCTGGAACGAAGCACGGGTGCGTGCCAACTGGGATTGAAGCGGGAGATTGCGAAGCCGAACCAGCGTCTGGCCCGCAGTCACAGGCTGCCCTTCGCCGGTGTACACGGCAGTTACCACCCCGGGGACCATGGCGCGGATCGATGTCGGGCCCGTGGTTTCCAGGAGAAAACTACCTTCCGCAGTCTCATGCCAGAGAGGAAGAGCCAGGAAAACCGCGGCGCAGGCGGCTACGGCCAGGGACCGCCTGGGGGTAAACCAGGCGCGTATGCGATCCTTTTTATCCAGATAGACGAATTTCATGAAGTTCACCACTGTGCGAATGCGCGAGCGGAAGATCAGGGCGGCAGTTCCAATCTCGGGAATGAACGACCACTCCGGACTGAAATTGCGGAAGATGTTTCCCACCAGCCGGGCAAGAATGAATAAAACCGAATAGCTGTAGAGGCCCGAGAGAATGGCGTAAATCGCGAACCCCACGCGCCGCCGCCTGGGAATGTAGGGGACTTCGACCGGCAGCCTCCAGATGTGCTTCTTGACCCAGGAAGAAACGTAAACCGTGGATTTCTCCTTGAGGTCATCAATCTCCAGGATGTCGCACAGCATGTGATAGCCATCCAGCTTCATGAGCGGATTCCAGTTCACCAGCACAGCGCCGATGCCGGTAATCAGAATCACGCTGTAGGCAAAATCATGAAGCCACGTACCTGCGGGCGTTCCCCACCACAGGGGAGTAGCGACGGCGCACAACATAAGCTCCGACCATGCCCCGGAAACGCTGATCATGAGCCGCTGCTGCTGGTTGCCCATGATCATGCCTTCGGTGGTGTCGGTATAGAACGCCGGCGTGAGATAGACGAGAGCAAAACCCATGGAGTGAACGTGAGTGCCAAGGTGCTTGCAGGTGAGCCCATGTGCACTTTCATGGATGCACAGAACCACCGCGGCCAAAAGCCAGAACGCCACGAAATCCCACCACGACTTGTCGGCGACCTTATAGAACTGCAAAGTGTCATTGCCGATCTCAGCCCAATGGGTGACGAAAATCGCCGCCATGAAAGTGAAGGCTGCCAGAGTTACCAGCGTGAACCACCAGGTGTAGACGAATCTGATCTGCTGGTAGAGCCAGCCCAGATAGTGGTCGGGATCGAACGCGGGAAACATCACCAGGGAAAGGTCGCTCCACCTCCTGGACTTCTGCTTCAGCAGCTTCTGCCGCTCTTCGGCGGTCTTCTGCATCAAGGCGACGTTTTTTTCCAGAGGAGTCTTGTACCAGAAATTCAGCGCGTCCAAATCCGAGGCCATCTCGCGGATGTCCTCGGGAGGATATTGAATTCCGCTTTGCTGGAAGTGCAGATCGGCGATCTCTTGGTAAGAGCGTTCTCCGTCAAAGAGCTGGGCCACGGCCCACTGCTCCAGTGGAAGATTAAAGATGCCCGTGATTCCGGGAACCAGGGCACGAATGATGGGTTTGTCATCCTGGAGGCGCTCCTTGGCGACGATTCCTGGGTGCAACAGGGGGTAGCGCTCACTGATCATCTTTGCCGGCATTTCCGGCAATATCTGGTTGAACGCTTCAGTTATGTTCATTGCGGATGGGGGATGGCGACGCTCGCCGCCATGCCGGGACGAAGCTGCCCACGGGGCCCGGTGAGTTCCGCCAGCACCTCGATGGTCGCGCTTGAGGGATCCACCACCGGGCTTACCTCGATCACTTTGACGGTGTGCTTCTCGTCCGGAAGGTCGGAGGTTGTCAGGGCCAGAGCCGCGCCTTTTTTCAGCCGGCCCAGAAACTTCTCCGGCAGCGTGAAGCGGATTTGCAGGGGACCCTCGGCGGTGACCCAGAAGAGCCGGTCGCCTTTTGCCACCTGCTGCCCGGTGCGCGCGTAACGGCGCGCCACAATGCCATCGAAGGGAGCGCGAATGCGGGTTTTCTCCAGCTCCAGCTCCAGGGATTTCTCGACCTCCCGCGAGTTCACCAGCAATTGCTGAACCCGCTGCACGTCCCAGCGATCCGCTTCCACTTTGAACTGGTCGTGATCGAGCTGCTCCCTGGAAATGATGTTCGACTCCCAGAGCTTCTGGGAGCGTTGCAGATCGGCTTCGAGCACCTTGGTTTCGGCTTGCCAATTCTTCAAATCCGCATCTACGCTGCGCGTCTTGGCGCGGGCGGCTTCGAGGTCGGCGGAAATCTGGCGGTCGTCGAGAGATGCCAAGAGTTGCCCCTGCCGGACCCGCTGGCCCTCATCGGCGCCAATGTTGGAAACTATGCCATCGCGCTGCGCCGCCACGTCCACCTGGTGCTCGACCACCAGGGGCCCGGAGGCGACGAAACTGGCCTCGGGAGTAGTCGTCGTGCTTGCCGAGGCGGGAGGCGCCGCCGGAGGTGCAGCGCTGACTTCGCGGGTGGCGTTCTCGCCGCAGGCGAAGAGCAACAGAGATGCCCCCATCACAATTAACACGTGCGTACCGCGCCCGATCATAGTCACCTCTCGCCTCACCATCCGAACCAGTTCCATAGCTTGGAGTACGCCCAGAAGAAAGTTCCGCGTAACAACACGTAGCCCGCCGGCCGCCAGCCGACCCGTACTTTGCCCCGGCCCTCCATGCCTGCGCGTACCACGCCATCGGGATTCGGGACTGAGACCCGCGCGTAAAACACGTGTTCCTCACCCTCGGTTGCGCCTTTGGGGCTTATGACGAGAACACTTCCGCGAAAGGTGCGGGCCGGAAAGCCATCGAGCTTGATGGCGGCAGACTGGCTCACACGCAGCAGCGGGGCTTCGGTGTCATCCACGGCCACATCCACGATTGCCTGGGAGGTATCGACTACCTCGGCGAAGCTGTCTCCATACTGCAACCTGCGGCCTACGAAATCCTCCACGTGAGGAGTTGCGACCACGCCGGCAATGGGGGAACGCAACTGGGTACGATTCAGCAGTTCCGTGGCACGGGCCAACTCCGCCTTCCAGTAATCGGCCTGCACACTCTGGATGCCGGCTTCGGTGCCGTCATTGGCGGCGAGAGCCCGGTTCATTTGCAGCAGCGCGGTCTGATACTTGGCCTGGGCGGCAGCCACCGCGGAACGGAAATTCCATGGCGTGATTTCAGCCAGGACCTGGCCCTGCGCGACCTTTTCCCCTTCGTGGACAAAGACGTTTTGCACCACGCCCTCCACTTCCGGCTGAACCTGCGCCGAATGCAAGGGCGCGACGACTGCATCACCGACCAGCCGCATGGGAAGCGGAATGATGACCAGCGCGACGATCACTGCCACGGCCAGTGCGACGAACAAAGTCCGCCGGCGCTTCTCCATGGCCATGAACTTCCGCTTTTTCTCCAGCACCGGCTCCAGCACCGAGATGAACGGCACTTCCTTGTAGATCTGGGCATTGCGCAAGGCCACGGTCGCCTGGCCGGCGAGCACGTTGATGATCTCGAGATGCGCAGGAGTCAGGAAGTCTGGGTCGCTGCTTTCCAGCGAGAGAATTCCCACGCGGCCGGAGTCGTCAGTGAGAGGGATGGCATAGAACCCGCGCATTCCGCTGCTGGCGAAGTACTTGCGAAACTTGGCGCGGGTTTCTTCGCGGGGATCGTCAATCTCCTCATCATGCTGGGAAATGTGGACCACTTCCTCGGAAAGCGCGGCCCACTGCAAAATCTCATAGAGGGGAGCGATTTCGGGCGAGTCTGCATTTACCTGGGTGAGGCCGGTGACCGCGCTTAGACGAAGCCTTCCGCGCTGCTCCAGGGCAATGGCCGCACGCTCGTAGGGAATCACCGCCTGGGGTGCGTTCACGATGGTCTGCAGCATGCGCTCCAGGTTGAGCGTGGAGGTGATTTCGTGGCTGACGGTGACCAGAGTCTCCAGAATCTCCACTTTGCGCTCGGCCTGCAAAAGGCTGGCATTGTGCAGCGCCCCGGCGGCGGTCTCGCATATGGCATCCAGAAGTGAGAGGTCATCTTCGTCGAAAGGCCGGCCATCCAAGCGGTTGATGGCTTCCGCCACGCCTACGAGGTTCTCGCGGTCGATCAGGGGGGCAGCCATGAGGGAAAACGCCCCTCCCTCTTCGACTCCGGCGTTGCGCGCCTCCAGGCGGGGATCATCGGGAGAGTCGATCAGAACAGGCTCGCCGCTTTCGGAGACTTCACCGGGGACGCCCTCCTGCGCCCTTTGCACGGCTCCTTCCTCGACCGCCGGATCGACACCCGAGCGGCTGCTGAGCAGGAGATCGCCATCGCCATCGACCATCCAGAGGTTGACCGCTTGTACTTGTAGAATTTCGGCGAACTTGGCCGCCACGATGGGCAGCAGCTCATCCATCTCCAGGGTGGAGTTCAGAACTTTTTCGATGTCGTAGAGCTGGGTAATGCGTGAGATGGAGCGCAAATTGGCGTTGCGTTCGCTCTCATACTTAAGAGCGGAGGAGATTGCCGCAGCGGCGGGTTCGGTGAGTTCAATGATGGAAGCGAGGAGGGCCTCATCCAGAGTTACCTCAAAGGCGGCGATCTCGATGGCCCCTACCAGGACTCCTTGAGCAATCAGGGGAAGATATGCCAGCGACAACAGGGTTCGCCGGACGTCCAGATGGGAGTAGTCTTCGCGGGTGAGGGCGGCGGTCTCGCAGGCAAAGGGCTCGCGACTGCGGGCCAGCTCGCCGAGCGTTCCTGAGTCAAACGGGATCCTGGCTTGCGGAACACGAATCTCCCCCAGGATGGCTCGCGCGGTCCACTCCGGATTTTCCCGATCGTCGACCGAATAGACTGCAACCGCGATACCCGGTACCATTTCCGCAATCTTGGCGGCGATGAGGCGGGCAGAGGGGGTGACCTCACGTTCGCTGAGCAGCGCGGCGGTGAAACCACTCAGCGCCAGCGACGGGTCCGGGATCTGGGTCGCCATTTAACAATTCCGGGGCTTGCGGTGCGCTGCGGCCGGGAGAGCGGCGCCGCGCTTGCAATTTCCGGCGCATTGCCGTAACGTGACGGGCACTGTAACAAAGGGGTTGGGCAGTGTCAATGTTATTACGATTCGCGATTTGAGTGATCTGGGAGGGCTCCCAACCGCAGCCGGCGGATTGCTCAATTTCGGCGCTCGTGGAGGGTGCGTTTTGGACATCAGCGTTCGTAAGCAGGGTGATGCGCAACTGGTAAAGCTGAAGGGAAATCTCAGGTTGGGCCCGGGGGCTGACGGCCTCAAGGGTCTGCTCGACGAGTTGCTGCAAACCGATGAGACGCGGGTGATCCTTAACCTCGCCGAGGTCCCCAGTATGGATTCCAGCGGAATCGGAGTATTGGTTCGCGGGTTGACGGTGATGAAGGAACACGGGGGGACGATCAAGCTCGTACAACCATCCAAGATGGTGCTGCAGACGTTGAAGTTAGTGGCTGTGTTGAACCTGTTCGAGGTCTTCGATAATGACGAGGCAGCGGTAGAGTCGTTCAGCTGAGTACGAGTCGCGAAGAATTTTGGGAGGGCCGGCAGGGGCACTCCATAACTGCTTTACACCATTCGGCTTGCCCCAAAAGGCATAAACCGCCTGCGCCGGCTGAAGTTCTCGAATCCTTCCGAGGATCGTTCCTTCCTCCCTTCGAGATTGTTCATTTTAGGAGCCGCGGCGCCTGCTCGCTCATCAGGACAATGCTGGTGCCAGCGATTATCTCGACCAACTGATGTGCCGGTCGGGTCATCTCACAACCGAAGCGGTATCTGCTGGTAACCTGGATTGTTCACCGATAGGGGCTTTCATGAGCGCGAACGAGAAACTTCAGGCGGTTTCGCTTCATATAAACGGCGTTGAGAGGACGTTGACGATTGAACCACGCACGTCGCTATTGGATGCGCTGCGGGATCACCTCGGCCTGACAGGCACGAAAAAGGGCTGCGACCAGGGAGCATGCGGAGCCTGCACCCTGCTGGTGGATGGGGAACGGATCAATTCCTGCCTTGCGCTTGCGATTCAATACGAAGGACGCCAGATCGTAACAATCGAGGGCCTTGCGCAGTCAAACCAACTGCATCCCATGCAGGCCGCCTTCATTCAGCACGATGGTTTCCAGTGCGGCTACTGCACACCCGGGCAGATCTGCTCTGCGGTGGGAATGCTGAACGAACTTCGTAACGGATTTCCCAGCGCGGTCACGGCAGACGATGCGGCAGTGGTCGAACTCGACGAGGCGGAAGTCCGAGAGCGGATGAGTGGAAATCTCTGCCGCTGCGGGGCCTACGTGGGAATCCGGGACGCCATTCAACAGGTTTATGGAGCAACCGCGCGATGAACAACTTCACCTACCATCGGGCCCCTGACACGGCCGCAGCGCTCCAGCTCTTCTCCGACGCAACTGCGGGAAACGCCTCTCCCCGTTTTCTGGCGGGGGGCACCAATCTCGTAGACCTGATGCGCGAAGGGGTGGAGAACCATGACTCCCTGGTCGACATCTCTCGCCTGCCTCTTGCGGAGATTACCGAGCTTGCGGATGGCGGTCTCCGCATCGGCGCCATGGTGCGCAACAGCCACCTTGCGGCGAATTCCCTGGTCAGGCAACGCTTTCCGCTACTTTCGCAGGCGATCCTCATGGGAGCATCCGCCCAACTCCGTAACATGGCGACGACCGGCGGCAATCTGATGCAGCGCACGCGCTGCTACTATTTTTACGATACCGCCTCGCACTGCAACAAGCGCTCGCCCGGGGCCGGCTGCGACGCCATCCACGGCTACAACCGCATCCACGCGATTCTCGGAACCTCTTCGCAGTGCATTGCTACCCATCCGTCAGATATGTGTGTTGCGCTGGCGGCGCTGGACGCAACGGTCAATGTTTCGGGAGCCTCCGGGGTTTCGGGAGCCTCCGGGGAGCGAAGTATTCCAATCTCCGAATTTCACCGCCTGCCCGGAGACACACCGCACATCGACACGAATCTGCGGGCGGGAGAACTCATTACCTCGGTCGACTTGCCGGCTTCCTCGTCCGGTTTAACTTCGCAATACCGCAAAGTACGAGACCGTGCGAGCTATGCATTCGCTCTAGTCTCGGTGGCGGCTGCGCTCAGGCTAAAAAATGGAGTGATCGACGATATCCGCATCGCCCTGGGAGGAGTTGCGCATAAGCCCTGGCGCGCGTCCAGCGCCGAGCGCATGCTTCGCGGCGCAGCGCCGACCCGTGAGAATTTCGTGGCTGCTGCCGCAGCTGAACTCGCTCCCGCTGTAGCGCGCAGCGGGAATGCCTTCAAAATCGAACTGGCCAAGCGAACTATCACCGCGGTCCTGGCAGAACTCGCAGCCGGGCTCGAAGGAGGCGGGCGATGAGTATTGTGGAGAAACTCGTGCAAGGCGTGGCGCAGGTCATGCCGGATCGCCGCCGCGACGAACTCATTGATGAGCATCAATACATCGGCAAACCGATTGACCGGCTCGATGCTCATGCGAAGGTGACCGGAGGCGCGCGTTTTTCCGCGGAATATCCAGTCGAGGGACTGGTTCACGCCGCCATCGCCTACAGCACAGTATCGAAGGGTGTGATCAAACGCATTGACGTCCGCGATGCCGAGCGGGCGCCGGGCGTGATCAAAGTCATTACCCACGAGAATGCGATTGAGATGAAGGTGGCGTCGCCGTTTTCCATCGGGGGCGATCCCGCGGCAGGCACAAGTTTCGTCAAGATTCTGAATACCGATCAGATCACCTGGGACGGACAGCCCGTGGCTGTGGTGGTCGCCGATACGCATGAGCGTGCAGAGTACGCAGCGTCACTGATCCGCCTGACTTACGATGCGGAAGCCGGCGCGAATTCGTTCGAAGAATCCATGCGCACGGCAAAAAAGCCGAAGCAAATCCTGGGGGACGCGGCGGAGGTCGTGCGGGGCGATGCTGATGCAGCGCTCAAGGCAGCGCAGCACCGCGTGGATTTGACCTTTTCCACTCCTCCCTACAACCACAATGCCATCGAACCGCACGCGACCATCGCCGTCTGGGATACGGACGAGAAGGTTACGATGTATGACAGCAGCCAGTTCACGGTTGGCACGGCGAACAGTATTGCCGAAGTGTTTGGTCTGAAAAAAGAAAATGTTCGCCTTATCGCTCCTTTCGTGGGTGGCGGCTTCGGGGGGAAGGGTGGTCTCTGGCCCTATTGCCAGCTTTGTGTCCTGGCTGCCCGCATGACCGGGAAGCCCGTACGCACGGTTCTTACCCGCAAGGGAGTGTTCCGAATGATCGGAGGCCGAACCCCGTCGCAACAGCGGGTTGCCATCGGGGCTGATGCTTCAGGCAAGTTCGCGGCTTTTATTCACGAGGGTTTCACCGCCCAATCCACCGATAACGACTTCCCCGAGCAGTTCAGCTTCCCGCCTCGCCATATGTATGACATGGGGGCTTACCGCATTGGGCAGCGGGTTTCCGAACTCAACCGCGTCGCCAATACTTTCATGCGGGCGCCGGGCGAATCGATCGGAACGTTCGCGGTAGAGAGCGCCATCGACGCCCTTTCGTACGAACTCAAGATGGATCCCATAGAGCTACGACTGCGCAACGAACCGGAGAAAGACCCGGTGAGCGGACACGAATTTTCCAGCCGTCATTTACGCGAAGCCTATCGCATGGGGGCCGACGCATTCGCCTGGCAGAACCGCCCAGCGGCGATTTGCTCGCAAAAGGATGGCGATTGGCTGATTGGACAAGGCATGGCAACCGGAACCTATCCGGTTTATCGCATGGTCACTTCCGCCCGGGTACGCATTCATGCTGACGGCACCGCTTTGGTTCAGACCGCCACGCAAGAAATGGGCATGGGTACGGCGACGGTGCAAACCCAACATGCCGCCGAACGCATCGGTCTTCCCATGGAAAAAGTGCGGTTTGAGTACGGCGACAGTTCCCTGCCCTGGGCGGGGGTAGCCGGAGGTTCATCGCAAACCGTGAGTGTCGCACTCGCGGTTCAGCAAGCATTCGAAAAACTATCGAAGGAGTTGCTGGCATTGGCGCAGAAATCGCCGGACTCCGCTCTCACCGGAGCAAGTATTGACGAAGTACATGGGACGAACGAGGGCCTGTTCCGAAAAGACAAGCCTCAAGTCGGGGAAACCTACGTCACAATCTTGAAACGCGCGGGAAAAGACTTCCTGCAGGCGGAACACAAAACCGGCGCACCCGTGGAAATAATGAAATACTCCATGCACTCGTATGCCGCGCATTTTTGTGAAGCGCGCGTGCATCAACAAACCGGCGAGGTGCGGCTCAACCGCTGGGTGGGCTCGTTTGATACGGGCAGAATCATCAATCCGAAGACCGCCGTATCCCAATTCCGCGGCGGAATCATCATGGGTATCGGCATGGCGCTGACCGAAGAAACGATGTTCGATGACCGCACCGGCCGCATCACCAACCCCACGCTGGCCGAGTACCACTTGCCGGTGCAGGCTGATGTCCCGGAAATCGAAATTGTCTACACGAACGCGCCCGACCCCCATACCCCGCTGGGCGCTCACGGGATCGGCGAAATCGGAATCACCGGAGTAGCCGCCGCCATTGCCAACGCCGTGTACCACGCTACCGGCAAGCGCATTACCACCCTACCTATTACGCTCGACAAACTGATCTCGTGAAAGTGGGTATGGGCACGGTCTTATTTCGCGCAACTACTTATCAGCCGGCCGGCCCCTCCCTGCATCCTCGGTCGCGCTGTTTTTCTCGCGGGCATGGTTGAGCTTGGCAATTCGCAGGGCGTTCCTGAATTTCCATGGGAATCTCCGGAACGGCTTATTTCTGCCGATCTCCTGCCTATCAAGCAGCACGTGCCTCCTGGCGCCACTCTGGTTTCGACGAAGAATGCTTTTTCAAGAGCGAGGCGAGTGCGGCGCCCGCGAAGCCAAGCCCAGCCGCAAGAACCAGCAACTCTGCGTGGGTCTCGGCCCATAATTCGAAGCTGTGCGCATGGGCGCGGTCGTCAAAATCGCCGTGGGCTCCATGATCTCCCGGAACCGGCTCGTATAGGTTGTTTTCTCGATGCGGGTCCTCTGGACCGTCGTATTGCTGGGCATCGTATCCGGTGCGGGCCAGATAATGGTCGGCCAGAGATGGCGCCAGCTTATTGCCGAAGATCGCCTTGACGGTAGACCACCCGGCATAGTATTCGCGGCGGCCGGGATGATGCGCCGCATAGTAGATCGCTCTTGCCGCTACTTCAGGCTGAAAGATTGGCGGCACTGGCTGCGCCTTGCGCGCCAGCCGGCTTTTTACCCATCCAAATTGCGGAGTGTTGAGGGCCGGCATTTGAACCATTGTGGTCTGGACGTTGCTGTGGTCATGCAAGAGCTCGGTGCGCAATGACGCGAAAAAGCCGAGCACAGCATGTTTCGAAGCGCAGTATGCGGCCTGCAGCGGTATGCTGCGATAGGCGAGCGCGGAGCCAACGTGAACGATGGTCCCCCGGTCACGCGGCAACATGCGCTTCAGGGCTGCGAGGGTGCCGTATACATATCCGAGGTAGGTGACTTCTGTGACCCGCTTGAAGTCTGCAGCCGTCATTTTCTTGATTGGCGAAAACACCGAGGTCATCGCATTGTTTACCCAGATGTCGATCGGGCCAACTTCCTGTTCTACCCGTTGGGCAGCTGCGTCAACTTCGTCGGGGTGAGAAACATCCACCGGAAGAATAATCGCCTTTCCGCCGACTGCTTGCACCTCCGCGGCAGCGGCATTCAGGCCTTCGCGGCCGCGCGCGATCAGGCCGATGGATGCTCCATGCCTGGCGAACTCTCGAACCGTAGCCCGGCCCACGCCGGCGGAGGCTCCGGTGATGACTACAACTTCGTGTCTCCTCATTACAGTTTCGTCTTTCCTTTCTTCTTTCCGTACGGGCTAGATCAGTTCGCGGACCGTGTCCGACAGCGTCGTCAGGACAATTTTCTTTCGATTCGGTTCGCCTCTGGCCAGCGACTCAGCAAAATGAACCGCCTGTTCCGCCTTAACTTTTGCAGGCAAGGGCGGCTCAAAGGGATCGACCACTGCCTGCAATACGGCCGGCCCCGGTGCATTGAGAAATTCAGCCATCATACGGCCGCAGTCGGCGGGATCATCGACCGTGAACCCAATGCCGCCGCAGGCGTGGGCGAATTCCGCGAAATCGATGGGGTGGAGATCCACCCCATACTCTGGATTTCCGAGGAACACCATTTGCTCCCATTTGATTTGTCCCAGCGTGTTGTTCTTGATAATCACCACTTTGATGGGCAGCTTGTACTTCACGGCGGTGACAAAGTCGGCCATGAGCATGGAGAACCCGCCGTCGCCGACAAACGCGACGCACTGCCGATTCGGGTACGCGACCTGTGCGGCGATGGTATACGGGAGGCCCGGCGCCATGGTGGCCAGATTGCCGGAAAGGGTGTGCATCTGGCCGCGCTTGGCCTGGATATGCCGTGCCCACCAAGTGGCAATCGTGCCACTGTCACAGCTCACGATCGCGTCATTGCGGAGTAGTTTCCCCAGTTCCCAGGCGACCACCTGCGGCTTCATGGGTTTGTCGGCGCGCGTGGAGCGCTTTTCCATGAGCTCCCACCAATCTTTCATGCCCGCTTGAGCGGCATGGAGGAAACTGCGGTCGTCCTTGCGTTGAAGGAGCGGAATCAGTTCCTGTAGCGTGCTGGCGCTGTCGCCAACCAGCCCGACTTCCACCGGATATCGCATGCCAATGCGCTTTGGGTCGAGTTCGATCTGCACACCCCGGGCCTGGCCGGGCTTGGGCATGAATTCGATGTAAGGGAAGGAGCTGCCGACGATGAGTATGGTGTCGCAGTCTTCCATGGCCTCCTGCGAAGGCTTGGTTCCCAGCAGTCCGATGCCGCCAGTCGTGTATGGGCTATCGTCGGGCACGGCAGCTTTGCCAAGCAACGCCTTGATGATGGGAGCGGCCAACAATTCGGCGACCTTTTCGAGTTGCTCGGTCGCATCCAAGGCGCCGCGCCCCGCCAGGATGGCCACTCTTTTCCCTTGGTTCAAGATGTCCGCGGCTCTTGCCAAATCGTCGCGGTTGGGCAGGTGCGCGCTGCGCGCGCCTGCATCGGAGCTGTGATGAGGGATATTCCGGCTCGATCGCTGCCGCGATTTAACTTCCTGCTCCTGGAAATCGACGGGAAAGGTAATGTGCGCGACACTGCGGTAGGCCAAAGCCGTACGGCAAGCCAGGTCCGTAACATTTTCCACGTGAGTGGGACCCATGATGCGCTCGTTATACACAGCGACATCGATATAGAGCTTGTCCAGAGCGACATCCTGCTGAGTGAACGTACCGATCAAATCGTGGAACTGCAGACCGGTGATCGCCAGTACCGGCTGGGCGTCAAGCTTCGCGTCATAAAGTCCGTTCAGCAGATGGATGCCGCCGGGCCCGGATGTCGCCAGACACACTCCCAGCTTGCCGGTGAATTTGGCGTATCCGCAGGCCATGAACGCGGCCGCTTCTTCGTGACGCACCTGGATGAAGCGAATTTTGTCTTGCCTGGTGCGAAGCGCCTCCATGATGCCGTTAATGCCGTCACCCGGAAGTCCAAAGACAACTTCCACGCCCCAGTCCATCAGAGATTCAATCAGCACGTCTGCAGCGGTCATAGCCGATCCTTTCTTGAAGACTGAGATGTATTCGATGCGGGATGAGTTGCGAGACAAACGACGGCAGTTCAACACAGTGGACACAAGTCACAACTATGTTTTGGACGCGCGCAGATTCACAAGCTACCCCATCCTTATAAAGAACATCTCTACATCTGTAGGGTTGAATAGTGCGCGCAACGAATCCATACAGTCTTTACTGCACTCGTCGATGGCGCGGGCTAACAGAACCGGGACATTAAGAATGTGAGAAGCGACATCGCACGCATTGAAGGGCTTGAGACTTCCATCTATCGGATACCGACAGATCATCCGGAATCAGACGGAACCCTCGAGTGGAACAGCACAACACTGGTGCTGGTCCGGGCGAAGGCTGCAGGTACGACGGGGCTCGGCTACACGTATGCAGACACCGCGACTGCCAGGCTGATTCAGGATGTGCTCGCGAATGCGGTTGCGGGCCGCGACGCGGCCAATATCCCGGAATGCTGGCGGGAAATGGTGAAATCCATTCGCAATTTGGGGCGTCCTGGGGTCGCCTCAATGGCAATTTCCGCGGTGGATTCTGCGCTGTGGGATTTGAAAGCACGCCTTCTCGGCGTGCCCTTAGTTGGATTGTTAGGCGCAGCGCGAGAGTCGGTTCCGGTCTATGGCAGTGGGGGATTCACGTCGTATTCGGCGAAGCAGTTGGAAGAACAGTTGGCGGGTTGGGTCGCGCAGGGAATTACGCGAGTGAAGATGAAGGTTGGCCGGGATCCGAAAGCAGATCCGAGGAGAGTGCGGATCGCGCGAGAGGCGATCGGCCCTGAGACAGAACTCTTTGTCGATGCTAACGGAGCTTACAGCCGTAAACAGGCACTACATCTAGCTGAAGTGTTCGCCGACGTGGAAGTGAGCTGGTTCGAAGAACCTGTTTCTTCGGATGATTTGGCCGGGCTGCACCTGCTTCGAAAGCGGGCTCCAGCGCGCATGGACATAGCGGCCGGAGAATACGGCTACGACGCTGGGTATTTTCGCCGCATGCTCGAGGCGGAGGCGGTCGATGTGCTGCAAGCGGACGCAACCCGCTGCGGCGGCATCACTGGATTTCTCCAGGCCTCCAGTCTCTGCGAGGCATTCCATCTGCCCCTCTCCGCGCATACGGCGCCCGCACTGCACACCCACGTCTGTTGCGTGGCGCTTCCGATACGTCATTTGGAATATTTTCACGATCACGTCCGCATCGAGCGAATGCTGTTCGACGGGGCACCCGAAGTGGTCCACGGAGAACTCCGGCCCGACATGTCGAGGCCCGGGCTGGGACTGGAACTTAAGGCTGCCGATGCTCGGCGCTTTGCCGCATGAAGCATGAAGGAGGAATAGATGTCTGCGAATCGAGCTCCGCTGGTATCCGCGAAAGAGTTGACGCAGAACTGGCGGAGCCAGTCGACCGAAGTGGATGTGCTCGGACTGGAGGCCGAACTAACAGCCAGCATCGCCGGGGAAGTCCGATTCGATGCGGGCAGCAAGGCGATGTACGCGGCCGACGCTTCCAATTATCGGCAAGTGCCGATCGGCGTGGTGATTCCCAAGTCCCGGGAAGACGTCATCGCAACTATTGCGGCGTGCCGGAAATTCGGCGCACCGGTGCTGTCGCGCGGCGGCGGAACCAGCCTGGC
>DATJXG010000279.1:0-6478 GCA_035500455.1 Terriglobales bacterium
GGGGCCAAAGTTGATGGTGTGCGAAATCTCCCAATTCTTCTGGGTCTCGAAATACTGCTCGATTCCGTGAGCCAAATCTCCCGAGTTGTATGTGCTCTGGTTCTGATACGAGGAGTGGGTGTAGCGGAAGAAGACCGAACCGAGCTTTCCGATGTTCTGGTCAACGCGATAAGTCTGTTGGTTGGTAGTCAGAGGGAAGCCAACGTTCTTGATGTAGTTGGTGATGCCCTCGGGTTGGTTTGGTACAGTCGGCGCCGCCCAGAAGTTGTTCGCCACCGCCACCAGGCCGATGCGGGCGGTAAAGCGGTCCGAAGGAATCATATTCCCCGGGAACGGCTGCCCGGTCAACGGATCCACCGGCATGCAGTTGTAACCGGCTGTAAGCAGGGTCGCACAGGCGGGCGTCCCGTAGTTCGGCAACGGACCGCCGGGCAGGCCGCCTATGCCGGCCGGATACGTCTCACCCGAGAAATCGCCCGTCAGAACTGCCGGGTTAGGAACGGTGTCAGACACTCGGGCGCCGTTGATGATCCGCCAGCCTTCGTAGTTGGCCATGAAGAACGTCTTATTCCGGCCGTCATAGACCTTGGGAAGATAGACCGGCCCGCTCACGACAAATCCAAACTGGTTCTGGCGCAGTTCGGGATTCGATGTGGGAATCCCGGTCTGATAGTCGGTATAGGTCGGAAAGGGGCTGGCATCGAAGGTGTCATTGCGGTTGAACTCGAACAGCGAACCGTGAAGTTGATTTCCGCCGCTCTTGCTGACGATGTTGATCTGGCTGGCGCTGTAGCCGTACTCAGCCGAGTAGGTGCCGCTTTCCACCTTGAACTCCTGGATGGCGTCCTGCGAAAGAATGACCGCCGGGGTAACCAGCGCCGTGTCCGTATTGATGAGCCCGTCGAGGGTGTAGTTGTTGCCTTCGGGCCGGCCGCCGTTGATGCTGATCCCGGCTCCTTCACCTTGCCGCATGGTGCCCTGCTCGCCGCCGACCGTGACCGCGCCGGCGCCGATCAAGAGCAACTGCATGAAATTGCGCCCGTTCAGGGGAAGCTGCTCCACCTGTTGCTGGCTTACCAGCTGCGAGAGGGCGGAGCTATCGGTGTCCAGAGTTACGGCCGTGGCGTTCACTTCCACCGTGGTAGTAACCGCGCCCGGCTTGAGGCTGATATTCACGCGGGCTTTCTGGTCCACGGTCAGGACTACGCCGCTGGTCACTGCTTTCTGGAAGCCAGTAGCCTGCACGCTGACGCTGTACAGACCCGGATTCAGGGACGGTAGCGTGAAGTCGCCAGAAGAGCCGGTCTGAGTGTGCTGAACTACGCCCGTGCCGGTGTTAGTGACGTCCACCGCGGCGTTGGCCACGACCGCGCCGGTGTTATCGGTAACTGTACCGACAATGGCGCCGGTGCCGCCGCCCTGGCCGAAGAGGAAAGGGGTGGAAAGGACTACGCACAAACACAATAGGAAACCGCCGCGGACCGCCGCGCGCATGCCCCCCTTCGAACTGTTTGACGACTTCGTGGTCATCGTGTCCATGTTGTGCATCTCCCGTGCGAAACTCCAGACGAGTACTCGAGAGCGGTAGAGAGCCCGGTAGTATTTGCTGCGCCCCAAAATCCGGAAGCGTCCTGACCGGAAGATCAGTTCGCCGGGAGACCCACACTCCCGCCTCTCACCACACTTGCGAGTCACGGGGAATCTAGCCAGCATGGGGAATCGTTGTCAAGAATAAAATGAATTTGTTTCTCTATTGAATAATTGCGGGAACAATTATCCTATTGGAAAGCGAGTTCCCTGATGGCCGGGCAGCTGCACTGTATAGCCCGGCCGGCGCCCTGAGGCCAGTTCAACTCCGGTCTTCGAGATGTGCGTCTGGAATAAGGCCGGGCGGGCAGCTATAGTCTTATCTTCAAATTTTGCGGGTTGCGAGGAGTCCTAGATTTGACCCGGCCTACCCCGAAGCGGCTGTATCTGATCCCGGTGCTCTCCAAAGCGCTGGACATCCTCGAATTGCTGCAGAACGAGCACGGGCCGCTGACGCTGGAAGCCATCTATCAGCGAACCAGTATCTCGAAGACGACGGTCTATCGCATTCTGAAAACCTTCGTGCACCGCGGGTATCTGGCCCAATCGCAGGACGGGCTTTACCGTCTGGTGGCACGTCCTCGAAAGGCGCGTTTTGGATTCGGCAGCGAGTCCGCGGAAATGCCCTTCTCCGAGGCCGTTACCGACAGCCTGAAAACCGCCGCCTCGGCCGCCGGCGTGGACTTGATCGTGCTCGACAACCGTTATGACGCGGCCACAGCTTTGCGCAACGCTGACGAGTTTGTGAAGACCCGCGTGGATCTGGTGATTGAGTTTCAGATCGATCAGCGGGTGGCGCCGGTAATCGCCGATAAAATTGACGGCGCCGGCATTCCACTGATTGCTGTAGATATCCCTCACCCGCACGCTACGTTCTTCGGGGTTGACAATTTCCGGGTAGGATTTGAAGCGGGAGAGTGTCTGGCGCAATACGCGAAAAGAGTATGGGGAGGGAAGGTGCGGCGGTGCCTGGGATTGGATCTGGACGAAGCCGGGCCCCTCGTGCAAAGCAGAGTGACGGGAGCCTTTGAGGCTATCCGGTCCCAATTGCCGTCTATCTCGAGCGAATTGCTGCTGCGCATGGATGGCCGCGGCCTGAGGGAGAAGAGCTATCAGCTGGTATTTGATTTTCTGCGCCGTCATCCCAAGGAGCGGGGAATTCTGATTGCGGCGGCGACCGACACCAGCGCCCTGGGCGCGGTTCGGGCGGTGCGCGAGTTGAAGCGGGAAAAACATGTGGCGATCGTGGGGCAGGACTGCATTCCTGAAGCTCTGGAAGAGATGTCCAGCGCCAATTCGCCCCTGATTGGCTCCGTATCTCATGAAGCTCACACCTACGGACCGAGGTTGATCCACCTGGGACTCGCTCTCATGGCAGGACAACGTGTCGCCCCTTATAACTACGTGGAGCATCGACTGGTAACGGCGACATGGTCGCAAGCGAGCGCGAGAACCTAGACTGATCGAGATAGCCGGCGCCCCCAGTACCGGCCGCTTGTGGTGACTCCGGGGACGTATTTTCTATTAGAAACTATTGCCCTATTGCATCGTTGGAGTATGATAACTGCTCTTGGCGTGAACGAATGAGATGAGGGAGAAGGCATCCTCGCCCGCCGCCACGGTAGTTGGAATCGGAATCTCGTGACAGTCAAAACAAGTCTGCGCTATCTGGAGGACCGCTGGGACGACCGCCTGGCCCGCGGTTTGGATGCCCCTGAACTGCTGCGCTACCGCTCGAACCTGCTGGGCTCTGATCTGCGGATTACAAACTTCGGTGGCGGCAATACCAGTTCCAAGATTACGCAAGCCGATCCGCTCGATGGAACTGAGCGGCAGGTTTTGTGGATCAAAGGCAGCGGCGGTGATTTGGGCAGCATACAGCGATCCGGCCTGGCAACGCTTTACCTCGACAAACTCCGCGGATTGGAGAAGCGCTATCGGGGCGCCGAGTACGAAGATGAAATGGTTGAGTTTTATCCCTTGTGTGCCTTTGGGAAGAACTCGGTTGCCGCATCGATTGATACGCCGCTGCATGGTTTTCTGCCTTTTCCCCACATCGATCACCTCCATCCCGATTGGGGCATCGCTCTGGCGGCCTCGGCCAATGGGCGGGAGAAGATGGAGGAGTTCAACCGCCATTTCGATCATCACCTGATCTGGGTGCCGTGGCAGCGGCCCGGATTCGAGCTGGGGCTGATGCTGCGCCGCGCGGTGGAGGAGGCTCCAGACTCCGACGGCATCGTGCTGGGCGGCCATGGCCTGTTCACGTGGGGAAACACGCAGCGCGAGTGTTATGAAAACACGCTCGCGATCATTGACCAGCTAGGCCAGTTTGTTCTGGAACATGTAGAGAAAAACAGCACGGGGCTGTTTGGCGGATCTGGCTGCGAGCCGTTGAGTGAACGCCGCGATGTGGCGATAGATATCTTTCCGTTTCTTCGCGGTCGTGTATCAGGAAAACGCCGCCTGATCGGCCACTTTACCGATCTGCCGGAAGTGCTGCGTTTTGTAAACTCCCGCGATGCCGAAGCCCTTGCATATCTGGGGACCAGTTGTCCTGACCATTTCATCCGCACGAAAGTCCGGCCTTTGTTTGTTTCTTGGGAGCCGGGCAGCGGAATACAGCCGTTGCGAGAGCTTATTGATGCCGCACTGCAAAAGTATCGCTCCGAATATGGCGACTACTATCGTGCCTTTGCGCAACCGGATTCCCCGGGCATGCGCGATGCCAATCCCACCGTGGTGCTGATCCCGGGTGTGGGAATGTTCAGTTTCGGAAAGAACAAAACCGAAGCCCGCCTCACGGGCGAATTCTACGTGAATGCGATTCACGTAATGGAAGGCGCGACCGCCCTCGATTCCGGCAGCGTGCCTGATTCTTTGCCGCAGTCGGGTGCGGCGGCTCCCTCTTCGGCGTTCGCAGTTCATAACAACTACGTCGCGCTGCCGCTCTCGGAAGCGTTCCGCATCGAATACTGGCAACTGGAAGAAGCCAAGATTCGGCGTCAACCGCCGGAAAAAGAATTGAGCCGGCACGTTGTCCTCATCGTCGGTGGCGGAAGCGGTATCGGGCGGGAGACAGCGCTGCTTGCAGCGGAACGCGGAGCCCACGTGGTCGTCGCTGACCGCGATGCGGCAGCAGCCGCGCAGGTCGCGGAGGAGGCCAAGCCAAAAGCGGGGAAAGAAGCTGCTCTGGCGACGCGAGTGGACATCCGCAAACGCGAAGCAGTGCGCACTGCGCTGCGTGAAATTGTCGGCAGCTACGGAGGCCTCGATGTGCTCATCAACACCGCGGCTTTATTCCCGGCATCGGCCGACGGCCGCATCACCGACGAACAATGGGGAATAACGCTGGACCTGAACGTTACAGCCAACTACCTGTTGGCGGACGAAGCGGCAAAGATTCTGCGTGACCAAAATCTTGGAGCCTCGATCGTTTTGACGAGTTCGGCCAATGCGGTAGTGCCCAAAAAAGGCAGCGAGGCCTATGACGTAAGCAAGGCAGCGCTGAGTCATCTGGTGCGCGAACTGGCAATCTCGCTGTCTCCCAAAGTGCGAGTGAACGGCATTAGCCCAGCGACGGTCATCAAAGGTTCTGCTATGTTTCCCCGCGACCGTGTCATGTCTTCGCTGAAGAAGTATGGGATTGCTTACGATGAGAGCTTCAGCGACGAGCAGCTACGAACGCTATTGTCGGACTTTTACGCGAAACGCACTCTCACGCACCGTGGCATCGCACCCGAGGATTGTGCCGAAGCCATTCTGTTCCTGGCCGGGCCGAAATCGCCCTGCACCACCGGACACCTGATCCCGGTGGATGGTGGCCTCACGGAGGCTTTCCTGCGATGACCTTTGCCCAGCATGGGGAAGGCAGGGATGGCCTCGACGGCTCCGTCCGGAGGAATGGCAACCACTTCCCCATCGCTTCCAGCTTTCGACCAAATATTGTTGCTGTCGATCTCGGGGCAGAGAGTTGCCGCGTCTCCATGCTGCACTGGATGGGCGACGAGCCTCGCATGCAGTTGGTGCACCGTTTTCCAAACGCGCCAGTCCGCCAGGGGCCGCACTTACGTTGGGACCTGAATCGCATTCTGCGCGGAGTAGAGGAAGGACTTCGCGGGTGCGCGGAGCTGGCGCCTCAGGGAATTGCATCGATCGGAGTGGACGGCTGGGCCGTGGACTATGTATTGCTCCATCCCGGCGGCGCGGCCAGAGGGGATCCTTATTGTTATCGTGATGAGCGCAACATTGCCGCGCTCAAGGACGTTCACACCCGCATCTCCCCCGAGCGGCTTTACGACCTGACCGGTATCCAGGTCATTCCTATAAACACCTTGTATCAACTGGCTGCGGAGCGCGCTTCCGGTACCGATCCCAATATCCCTTGGCTCAATCTGCCTGAGTACCTTATGAATTGGCTCGGCGGACGGCCGGTCGCCGAATACACCAATGCAACCCATACAGAGTTGCTTGAGGTGCGCCACAAGGCCTGGTGCAAGGAGATCTTCGAAGCCGCGGGGCTCACGATCAACGCCGCTGCGGCTGTGGTTCCTCCCGGGACTGAGTTGGGCAAAGTACGGGGCGCTCTGGCTTCGTTGCCGGCTTTCCAGAACACCGTGCTGATCGCTCCCGCGTGTCATGACACCGCTTCGGCGATCGCCGGAATTCATGCGCAAGGCGATGATTGGGCCTTTATCAGTTCGGGCACCTGGTCCCTCGTGGGATGCGTATTGGATTCCGCCTGCGTTTCCGCCGCGGCGCGAAACAAGAATTTCAGCAATGAGGGCGGTGTCGGCGGCAGGATCAATTTTCTGAAAAATGTGAATGGCATGTGGCTGCTTCAGCAATGCATCGCGCATTGGCAGTCCGAGGGCCGCCACTGGACAGCGGA
>DATJXG010000280.1:0-4026 GCA_035500455.1 Terriglobales bacterium
GGGCGCGCAGTATGCGCATGTGATCGAACTGGACGCGGCCCAGATTACGCCCATGGTGGCCACGCCGGGTGATCCGGGAAATGGAAAATACATTCGCGACCTGAATACCCCAGTGCCGGTGGAGATCGCCTATGGCGGCACCTGCACCGCCGGCAAGAACGAAGACATGGACATGTACGCCCTGGTCCTTGCCGACGCGCTTCGCCAGGGCAAGCGGGTGGCCGATTCGGTGAAGTTCTATATCCAGTTCGGCTCCCAGGAAACGCGCGACTACTGCTTACGTAAAGGATATCTGGACGTATTTCATCGCGCCGGCGCACAGGTGATTGAGCCCAGCTGCGGGGCGTGCATCAATGCCGGGCCAGGGGTTTCAACTCGGCCGGATCAGGTTGTCATAAGCGCGCAGAACCGCAACTTTCCCGGCCGCAGCGGGCCGGGACAGATGTATCTGGCCAGCCCGTTGACCGTCGCAGCAAGTGCCGTGGCGGGACATATTGTGGAGTACGAGCCTAGCGAGAAGGCCGAACTGGTTGGCGCGTAGCCGTTCATTGCCATTTCTTCTCGAAAAACCAATCGAGGCTCTCAGGCTGTCCTGACCGAACCAACTGCTTTCGTGTGACAACCAGTTGCCAGTTGTCAGTTCTCGGTTCTCAGATTTCTATTCCCAGTTGCGCCAGCACGCGCTGGATGCCCTCGCGGAAGTGGCCGGGTGGGGTGATCAGGCTCAACACCAGATAGCCGTCGCTGGGGAAGTCGTAAAAGTGGCCGGGGTGCACCAGCACTCCAGCTTTCTGCAGTAGATCAATGGCCAGATCTTCGTCGGACTGCGTGACCGGAACGCGCAGCACCGCATACCAGCCGCCTTCCACCTCCAGCCTTTCGCAGTTTTTCTGCCGGGAAAGAAGATGGTCCAGCGCTGCAAGATTGGCGCGCAGCCGGTCGAGTAGAAGCGGCTGAACCTGCTTGCGCTGCTCCAGCAGAACGGGCGCGGCCCACTGCACCGGCGTGCTCACCGAGAGATAGGTATCGGCAATCACCTCCAGGCGGCCCATGGCCTCTCTGGCTTCAGCCTCCGGCCCGGAAACAGCAATCCATGCCAGCTTCATCTGCGGCAGGGCTGAAATCTTCGACAGGCCGCTGAGCGTAAAGGTCAGCGCAGCAGCGTTGCCGGCGAAGCTGGTACGCGGGGAGCCGTCGCGAGCATAGTCAAGAAAGACCTCATCCACAATCAGCGCGAGGCCGTTTTCCCGGCAGAAGGCGTTCAACGCGGCGCGTTCCTGATCGCTGACATAAGAGCCGGTGGGATTGTTCGGGTGCACCACAACAACCGCGCGAGTGCGGTGATTCACGCTCTTAAAGAGCGATGGAAAATCGATCTGCCAGCCGTGGTCGTAGAGGAGCGGGTAGGGGACCAGCTTCACATCCTCCAGATCGGCGAGAAACTCAAACAAGGGATAGCTCGGCTTGGGAACCAGAATCTCGTCGTCGGCATTGCACAGCAGACGGAATAAGTACGAATAGCCTTCACTGGTGCTGGCAGTCAAGATCAGCGATTCCGGGCTGACGTCGAAGCATTCATGCTGCTCGCGATAGTACGCGGAGACTGCCTGGCGGGCAGAAAGCAGGCCCTTTGGCTGGGGATCGTAGCTCAGCGCGGCGGGACTGGCCAGGGAGAGCAGGATTGCCTCATCTTCGTAGTGCAAAGCCGCCTGGGTGGGATTGGAAATCGAGAGGTCGAGCAGTTCCCTGCCCGCAGATTTCAGCTCCTGCTGGACAGCGGTAAAGCGATTGGGGGCCAGCTTCCAGCCGGTGCGCTTGGAGAACATAGGGCTCAGAATTGTACAAGCGCCATGATAGCGGATTCGGCAGCCCGGGACGTGCAGACAACTTGCGGTTTTCCTCAGATCTCAGCACTTGACTCATACACATAAATGGATGATTCTTACACATACAGGCGAATGAGAACCAACATCGAGATCGATGAGCGTTTGATGCGGCAAGCCATGCGTTGCGTGCACGCGCGGACGAAGCGGGCGACGGTGGAGGCCGGATTGCGCCTGCTCGTTCAGACTCGCGCCCAGGCCACAATTCGCCGTCTGCGCGGCAAAGTCAAATGGAACGGCGACCTGAACTCTTCGCGCCTTGGGCGAAGTTCGGGCTAAGACCGCATGGTCATCGTGGACACGACCGTCTGGGTCGACTATCTGCGTGGGACGGTCAATCCGGAGACAAACTGGCTGAACCGAGAGTTGGACCAGCAACGCCTGGGAATTACGGATCTGATCCTTTGTGAGGTTCTGCAAGGGATTGTTGAAGAAAGCGCTTTCGTTCGGGTGCTTCGGGAGCTTCGTAGACTGGAAGTCATCGACGCCGGCGGCATCAAACTCGCGGTGGCCGCGGCCCAGAATTACCGCCTGCTACGCAGGCGAGGGCAGACTGTTCGAAAGACCAACGATTGCCTCATCGCCACTTTCTGCATTCGCGGCGGCCATTCGCTACTCCATCGTGACCGCGACTACGATTCGTTTGAGCGACTGCTCGGACTCTCCGTGGTGCATCCCTGAACCGGCACGCCTTCGGTAATGTTGCGGGTACTTCCGCTGGCCGGGTACGCTGTTCTCGGGTATAACGGAGTTTCCCGTCGGCGAAAGCGGGAGCGGAACTTGTGTGCATTGCGAGTTTCGCCCGTCTGCGTCACTTCGCCTGAGAACCTAATTATGCAAAAAGCCATGCAGTACGAACTCCGCCTGGCGGAGCGAATGTCGCGCCTCGGCACGGAAACCGCCTTTGAGGTGCTGGCCAAGGCGCGGGCCCTGGAACGCCAGGGACGAAGCGTCATCCACCTGGAAATTGGCGAGCCGGATTTCGATACCCCTTCCAACATCGTCGAATCGGCGGTGCACGCATTGCACAAGGGATGGACCCACTACGGCCCCTCCGCCGGCCTTCCCGAGTTGCGGCAAGCCGTGGCGGAAGAGGTAAGCCGCTCCCGGGGAGTGGATGTGGACAGCAGCGAGGTCGTCATCGTACCGGGCGGCAAACCTATTATTTTCTTCAGCATCCTTGCGCTAGCTGACGTTGAAGATGAAGTGATCTACCCCAATCCGGGCTTCCCGATTTACGAGTCCATGATTCGTTACGTAGGGGCGAGGGCCGTCCCCATTGCGCTGCGCGAGGAAAAAGACTTCGGCCTCGATGTGGATGAACTCGCCTCCCTCATCAGCGACCGCACCAAGCTGATCATCCTGAACTCGCCGCAGAATCCGACCGGCGGGGTGCTGAGCAGACAGGAGATTGCCGCGATCGCGGAGGTCATCGGTGACCGAAATATTATGGTGCTGTCGGATGAAATCTACAGCCGGTTGCTGTTCGAAGGCCAGCATGCCTCGATCATGTCGGTGCCGGGTTTGAAGGAACGCACCATTCTCCTGGACGGATTTTCGAAAACCTACGCCATGACCGGCTGGCGCATGGGCTACGGCGTGATGCGGCCCGATCTCGCCGCCCACTTTACGCGCCTGATGACCAATTCCAATTCCTGCACCGCCAGCTTCACCCAGATCGCAGGCGTTGAGGCGCTGCAAGGCGACCAGTCTTCCGTGACCAGGATGTGCCAGGAATTCAAGCAGCGGCGCGATGTATTCGTGCACGGCATGAACCGGATCAAGGGCTTTTCCTGCCGCGTACCCAAGGGCGCGTTCTATGTTTTCCCCAACATCACCGCGACCGGGCGCAGTTCAAAAGCGCTTGCCGACGCGCTGCTGGAAGAAGCCGGCGTGGCCTGCCTTTCGGGTGCATCCTTCGGAGCGTTCGGCGAGGGTTATCTTCGATTCAGCACCGCCAACTCGATGGAAAACCTGAAGCAGGCGCTGCTGCGGATTGAGCAGTGGACGCAGCGAAATTTGTGACTGGTGGTGGTCATCACCTCACCAGCGAGACGTGCCTCTGAGCAATGAACGGTCCGCCCAACCTAACGTGCCTTGCCTGATTCCGCCTCCGCCGACCATACTGGAGATTCACTTACAC
>DATJXG010000281.1:0-4007 GCA_035500455.1 Terriglobales bacterium
ACGCCGGGAAGACATTCCCGCTCTGGTGCAGCACTTCGCCGATACTTTGGGCCGGCGGATGGGAAGGTACATCCGCCACATTCCCACGGAAACTATGGTGGCGTTCTCGTCGTACTCCTGGCCTGGCAACATACGCGAACTGCAGAACCTCGTGGAGCGGTCGGTAATCGTTGCGCAAGACGGTGTGCTGCTCAATCCACTGCCCGCAGCGCCCGTGTCCGTCGATCCCCCGCCTTCAACAGTCACCTTGTCCAGAGACCCGGAGCCTGCCGTATCAATGACGCTCCGAGACTCCGAACGCGCTCTTATACTCCAGACTCTGGAAGCGACGGCTGGAAGAATCGGGGGCCCGAAGGGGGCGGCGATAAAGCTGGGTTTGAACCGGACTACGCTGATCTACCGGATGAAAAAACTTGGCATCTACCAGCCCTTGCGGCGCACTGCGTTGGACAATTTCATGACTCCTTCGGAGCCCGGATCACCGGCGGGGCTGTGAGTGTCGTGCCAGAAAGCCGCTATGTCGCGCCAGACTGCAGACGGGATCGAGGGGATTTCTCCGGGCGCCTCGCCGAGTTTCTATCACAATTCGAGGAAAGCGCGCGGCCGCTCCGCCAGACCGGGACTTAGGCCTCGCATGGGAAAGCTCCGCGCGAGCGCGCTCGGGTTGTTGGTTTATTTCCTGGTATCCTCTGCTCGTGCTTTTGCCTTAGACCCCTCACTCGATGTCAGCCAGTACGCACACACCGCGTGGAAAATCCGCGAGGGTTTTGCCACAGGCACCATCCACGAAATTGCTCAGACCCCTGATGGCTATCTGTGGCTTGCGACGGAGTCGGGATTATTGCGCTTCGATGGCGTCCGAACGGTACCCTGGCATCCGTCGCAGGGTGAGCATCTTCCCAGCAATGACATTCGAGCTTTGGTAGCCGGGCGCGACGGAACACTCTGGCTCGGCACTGCTAAAGGGCTTGTAACCTGGAAGGGCGACAGACTGACTCAGTTTCCCCAGCTAGCTGGTTTCGATGTCTATACCCTTCTGCAGGATCACGAAGGAACCATTTGGGCCGCCGGGGTCATGTGGGAGGCCGGGCTTTCGCAACCAGGGAAGCTCTGCGCGATCAAAGGCGAAGATGTTCACTGTGATGGAAGCGACGGAACTTTCAGCTTTGGCGTGACCGCGGCATATGAGGACAGCCGGGGGAATCTCTGGCTGGGAGCAGGAAACGGGCTCTGGCGCTGGAGGCCTGGCCCTCCGAACCACTACGAATTACCAGCGGCGAAGCAGTCTAGCTTGCCAGCACTGGTCTTCAATCGCAATGCTCTGGCGGAAGGCGAGCATGAGAACCTTTTGGTTGCCGGCCCTGGCGGACTTCGACAACTCATTGACGGAGAAATAAAGGGATATTCGTTTCCTTCCGCCGCCCAGCAGTTCAATGAGCCAGCAACGCTTCTGCGCGATCGCAATGGCGGCTTGTGGATCGGAACTTTGGACCGTGGAATACTGCATGTGCACCAGGGCAGGACAGATGTGTATTCGCAATCCGACGGTCTTACCGGCAACGCCGTCGAAAGTTTCTTCGAGGATCGTGAAGGCAATGTCTGGGTATCGACCACGGCGGGCCTCGACCGCTTTCGCGACTACGCCATCCCCACGATCTCCGTTAAACAAGGACTGTCCAGTCCCTTTGTGGTGTGCGTCCTGGCCGCCAAGGACGGCAGCGTCTGGCTCGGGACCACGGACGGTTTGAATCAATGGAAGGACGGACAAGTCACCATCTATCGCAAACGAACCGCAGCGACAGCCGCGCAGAGACCTAACGCAAGTACTGCGGCTCAAGACCCCGCGGCCAAGAATGCGAATTCAATTCAATACGTTCCCCTCCCTGGCAACTACATAGATTCTCTGTATCAGGACGCTCAAGGACGGATTTGGGTCGCCACGCATCAGGGACTCGGCTATTTCGAGAACGGCCGGTTTATTCCGTTCAGCGCCATGCAGATACCCTACGCCATCCCCATCACTGGCGACAGGAGCGGAAACATCTGGGCCGCCAGTACCGAGCAGGGGCTTTGTCGATTGCGCCTGGATAAGCCGGTAGAGTGTATTCCCTGGAAGAAACTGGGAAGTCGGGGCTCGTTTTCCGATTCTTTGGTGGTCGATCCTGTGCGAGGCGGCTTTTGGTTGGGATTTTGGAGAGGTGGTGTGGTGCATTTCAAAGACGGCGAGGTCCGCGCGTCCTTTGGAATCGCAGATGGGCTGGGTGGAGGGCGAGTTAATGCTCTAAAACTGGATTCTGATGGCACGCTCTGGGCCGCGACTGATGGAGGCCTAAGCCGCATTAAGGATGATCATATTTCCACGCTAGCCAGCAAGAACGGCCTGCCCTGCGATACCATTCACGACCTTATCGATGATGACGCGCAATCATTCTGGCTGTACACAGCATGCGGGCTTGTGCGCGTGGCACGTTCTGAACTGGATGCCTGGGCCACCGATCCGCAGAGGAAAATCCAGACAACGGTTTTTGACTCTTCAGACGGGATAAGAAGCCATGCGGGGGTTTACTATCCCGCGCCAAGGGTCGCAAAAACCGCGGATGGGAAATTGTGGTTCCTTCCGTTGGATGGCGTCAGCGTTGTTGATCCGAATCGGCTGTCGTTCAACAAACTTCCTCCGCCGGTGCACATCGAGCAAGTCACGGCTGATGGCAAGAGCTACGATCCAGTCGCCGGACTCCGTCTTCCTCCGCGAGTACGCGATCTCTCGATCGATTTCACCGCTCTCAGCTTTGTCGCGCCAGAAAAGGTTTACTTCCGATTCAAGCTCGACGGACAAGACAGCGATTGGCGGGAAGTGATCAATGAGCGGCGAGTGGAGTACTCGAACCTGGCTCCCGGGAATTACCGCTTCCATGTCACTGCCAGCAACAATAACGGAGTGTGGAACCAACAGGGTGATACGCTCGGCTTTCTGGTCGAACCTGCGTATTACCAGACCAACTGGTTTCGCGCCCTATGTGTGGTCATGTTCTGCACAATTTTCTGGACGGTTTATCAGCTTCGCATCCGCGCCCTGGAACGGCACCGGGCCGAGATCCTGGCCCTGAATGAACAGTTGATCAAAGCGCAGGAGGCGGAACGGATGCGTATCTCTGGCGAGCTGCACGATGGCGTTCTCCAGCAGATCACTTCTCTCGCTCTCAGGCTGGGCAAGGTAAGACGTCAGGCGCCGCCCGAGTCGGAAGATAAAGCCACAGTCAGCGCCTTGCAGCAGGACCTTATCCAGATCGGAACCGATATCCGCCATATATCGCACGAGCTTCACCCTGCCCTACTGCAAGAGTCAGGGCTGCCCGCGGCACTATCGTCATACTGCGAGGAATTCAGTAAGGTTCGCGGTCTAGCCGTTACCTGTGAGACTGACGAGAGTGTAAACGAATTGTCGCCCGGAGCCGCGCTTTGTCTCTACCGCATCGCGCAAGAAGCGCTCGGTAATGCGGCCAAGTATTCGGAGGCAAGCAAGGTCGACGTCCGGCTGACACGATCCAACGGTACTGTCTGCCTTTCTGTGTCCGATGATGGCATTGGCTGTACTCCTGACGTACTAAGAAGATCGGGAGGGCTGGGGGTGATCAATATGCGAGAACGCGTGCTGCAACTGCGCGGAACGTTTGAGTTCGATAGCGCACCAGGGCTTGGAACCAGGGTGAAGGCGGAAGTTCCATTTCGACCGTGAGTCTGCTGCCGGCCTGCGCCACTGTTATTCGAGGCTCGTCTCCCCTCAAGCTACTGATTCTGAATCAGGGCATATCCTGCCAACCTTCTCTACGAACTCACAATTGGCCAACACTGTGGTGCGCGCACGAAGAACCTTCCAGATGCTTGAAGACGTTGGAAACGTTCTGCAACATGCAACCACAATTACAGCCACACCTCCAGCAGCCGCACGATGCCAAACGGCGGGTATCGGAGCGAGTCCAGAAGTGGCTCTGGTATCTGTCCGTAGT
>DATJXG010000282.1:0-2736 GCA_035500455.1 Terriglobales bacterium
AGCCATCAGAAAGCCATCGACCAGCGGCCCAATCTGCATCTCTATCGCGCCAGCGCGCAGTTCACCAGCCCGCGCCAGATCAAGGCGGGCGATCAACTCCTCGAAAGCGAACGCATCTTCGTGAACGCCGGGGCGCGCGCCGCCATTCCCGCCATCCCCGGGCTCGACTCCGTTCCCTATCTCACCAACGAGACCATCATGGAGCTGACCGAGGTCCCTAAACACCTGGTGATCCTCGGGGGCGGCTACATCGGCCTGGAGTTCGGACAAATGTTTGCCCGCTTCGGCAGCCAGGTCACCATCGTCCACAGCAGCGGGCAAATCGTCCCCCGCGAAGACCCGGAGGTTTCCGCCGAACTGCAGAAGGCGCTCGAAGCCGAAGGCATCAAGTTCGTGCTCCGCGCCAATACCACGCGGGTGGAGCAGAAGGACGAGCAGAAAGACGGCGCCGTCACGCTGACCGTGCAGCAGAGCGGCCGGGAATCTACCGTCTCCGGATCGCATCTGCTGGTTGCCACCGGCCGCCGCCCCAATACCGACGGCCTCGGCCTCGACAAAGCCCGCGTCGAACTCAACAAGGACGGCACCATCAAAGTGAACGGCAGACTGGAAACCAGCACGCCCGGAATTTGGGCGCTGGGCGACATCAAGGGCGGCCCCGCCTTCACCCACATTTCCTACAACGATTACCAGATCGTCTATGCCAACGTGATCGAGGGCAAGAACCTGAGCACCGACCGGCGCATCGTTCCCTACTGCGTCTTTACCGATCCGCAGCTAGGTGGGGTCGGGTTGACCGAGAAAGAAGCCCGCGCCAAAGGCTACCAGCTCAAGATCGGCACTGCGCCTATGTCTTACGTGTCGCGTGCGCGCGAGCGCGACGAAACCGCCGGCCTGATGAAGCTGGTAGTGGACGCGGGAAACGACCGCATCCTGGGGGCGACCATCCTTTCGAGCGACGGAGGGGAAACCGTCCACATCCTTTACACCCTCATGCTGGCCGACGTTCCCTATACTCTGCTCAAAGGAGCGGTGTACATTCACCCCACGCTGGCCGAGGGCCTGTTTTTCCTGATGGACGCGGTGAAGCCGGTGGCCGAAGACAGCGCCGCAGGAAAGTTGAAGACCGCCTGAGAACTCGCTGCAACCTTTAAGGCCCTTGCTTCATCTGTTGTGGGAAGTGCGCTAGCCGCATTTCGTGGCCGGAGTTTTTGCAAAGCAATCGTTCCCAGGGAGTGACGCATGTCCACTGCGCGCATCGAGGAAGTTCCCACCATCCTGCCGGAGCTGTTGGGGCGCCTCTCTGAAGCCCGCTTGCAGACCGACGAACTCTTCGCCATCGTGCGGCAGTATTCCCTCTACGAGCGGCCGATCGCCGAGCGCCATCGCATTGTTTTCTACATCGGGCACCTTGAAGCCTTTGACTGGAACCTGCTGCGGGAGCGGGTTTTCGGTCTCGGCTCTTTCAATGCTGATTACGACAAGCTGTTCGCCTTCGGCATTGATCCTGTGGGCGGCGGCCTCCCCACCGACCAGCCCAAAGACTGGCCTTCCATTGAGGATGTGCGCGGCTACGTCAGTGAAGTTCGCTCCCGCATCGACGAAAACCTCGCCAGGCTCGATCCGGTGGATCTCTTCGCGAAGCCTGATCGCGAAGGCAGTTCGCCAGGAACTCTGCTCAACGTGGCCATTGAACATCGCCTGATGCACGCCGAGACACTGGCTTACATGCTGCATCAGTTGCCGCACCGCCACAAAGTGCCGCACGCCCGCAAACCCAGCCTGGTGACCTCTCCGATCGCGCCGGAAATGATCGCCATCCCCGCCGGCCGCGCCACGCTTGGGCTTTCGCGTCGCGCCGCGGCCTTCGGCTGGGATAATGAATTTGAGGAACATCAGGTCGAAGTGCCCGCGTTCCGCATCGACAATCAGATGGTCTCGAACGGCCAGTACCTGGAATTTGTGGACGCCGGCGGATATGAGGACCCGGCTTTCTGGAGCCCATCCGATTGGGAATGGAAGTCAGCTGGCAAGATTTCTCATCCTGTTTTTTGGCACAACACCGATGGCCGCTGGCATTTCCGCACTATGTTCGACGATATTCCTCTGCCGCTCGACTGGCCGGTTTACGTGAGCCACGCCGAAGCCGCCGCTTTCGCCCGCTGGGCGGGGAAGTCGCTGCCCAGCGAGGCGCAATGGCACCGGGCCGCTTACGGCACGCCGGACGAAGGCGAGCGGCAATTTCCCTGGGGCAGCGAACTTCCCACCACGAAGAGAGGCAACTTCGATTTTCGCGGCTGGGACCCCACGCCGGCCGGCGCTTTTCCCGAAGGCCGCAGCGCCTTTGGGCTTTATGACCTGCTCGGCAACGGCTGGGAGTGGACTTCAACGCTGTTCCAACCGTTTTCCAACTTTCAACCCTTTCCCTTCTATCGCGGCTACTCCGCCGATTTTTTTGACGGCAAGCACTACGTGATCAAGGGGGGCTCGGCCCGCACGGCGGCTTCGATGTTGCGTCGCTCCTTTCGCAATTGGTTCCAGCCGCATTACCAATACGTCTATGCAGGATTCCGCTGCGTAGCCAGCTGACCGCGAATCGGGGGCTCGCCGCATGTTGACGCACGCCATCAATGCTTTTCCTCTCTCGGAAATGGCCGCCGAAGTGCGCGCCGGGCTCACGCGCTCCACGCAGAAGGAACTGCCCTCGAAATATCTGTACGACGAAGTCGGCTCCGC
>DATJXG010000283.1:0-11926 GCA_035500455.1 Terriglobales bacterium
GGCGTCTTCTTGTCGCCCTCGAAATCCGCGCGCTTCGACAGGTCGAGCCGCGGCAGCAGTTCCACTACCGCTTCATCCCGCAGCCGCTTGTTCACCTTGTCGAAAAATCCCAGATACTCCTTCAACACGCTCATGAAGCGCGAGAGGTTCGCGCCCTCGAGTTTGGCCGCGCCTTCGCCATAGCGCACCGTCAGCCCTTCGGCCGCGCGCTTCAGCATGACTTTATCGAATTCGTCTTCGTTCTTGATGTACTGCTGCGACTTTCCCTTCTTGATGGAGAACAACGGCGGCTGCGCGATGAACACATTGCCGCGCTTGATCAACTCCTGCATGTGGCGGAAGAAGAACGTGAGCAGCAGGGTGCGGATGTGGCTGCCGTCCACGTCGGCGTCGGTCATCAGGATGATTTTGCCGTAGCGCAGCTTGGCCGCGTCAAAATCGTCCTTGGCGATGCCGGTGCCGAGCGCGGTGATCATGGCGCGGATTTCCTCGTGGCCCAGCATCTTGTCGTAGCGCGCTTTCTCCACGTTGAGGATCTTGCCTTTCAGCGGCAGAATGGCCTGAAAACGCCGGTCGCGGCCCTGCTTCGCGGTGCCGCCTGCGGACTCGCCCTCTACCAGGAACAGCTCGCAGCGTTCCGGCTGGCGTTCCGAGCAGTCTGCCAGTTTTCCCGGCAGGCCGCCGCCGTCGAGCGCGCCCTTGCGGCGTGTAAGATCGCGGGCTTTCCGCGCCGCCTCGCGGGCGCGGGCCGCGTCAATCGCTTTGTTGATCACTTTGCGGGCAACGGTAGTGTTCTGCTCGAAGAACGAGCCCAGGCGCTCGTTCACGAATGCGGTAACGACGCCCGCGATATCCGAATTCAGCTTGCCCTTGGTCTGGCCTTCGAACTGCGGCTGCGACAGCTTCACGCTGATCACCGCGACCAGCCCCTCGCGCACATCGTCGCCGGTGAGGTTTTCTTTCACGTCCTTGAACAGCCCCATCTGCTGGCCGGCGTAGTTAATCGTGCGGGTGAGAGCGGTACGGAAGCCCGAAAGGTGCGTGCCGCCATCCACGGTGTTGATGTTGTTGGCGAAGCTGAACACACTCTCGGAGTACCCGTCGTTGTACTGCAGCCCGATCTCCATCACCACGCCGTTGCGCTCGGCTTCCATGTAGATGGGGCGGTCGTGCAGCACCTGCTTGCCGCGGTTGAGGTGCTTGATAAATTCGGCGATCCCGCCGTTGTACTTGAACTCCGCCGTCTTCGGCTCGCCGGTTTTGGAGTCAGTGGTGCGCTCGTCGGTGAGCGTAATGAGCAGGCCCTTGTTGAGGAAAGCCAACTCACGCAACCGCTGCGCCAGCGTGTCGAAGTTGTATTCCGTCTGGGTGAAGATGCTCTTGTCCGGCAGGAAGTGAACTTTGGTTCCGCGCTTCTTGGAGGCGCCCGCCTTCTTCAGCTTGCTGGTCGGCTCGCCCTTGGAGTACGTCTGCTCCCAGGTAAAGCCGTCGCGCCAGATTTCCAGCTCCAGATCTTCACTCAGCGCATTCACGCACGACACGCCCACGCCGTGCAGGCCGCCCGAAACTTTGTACGACGACGCATCAAATTTTCCCCCGGCATGCAGCGTGGTCATCACCACCTGGGCAGCGGGAATTTTTTCGCCGTCAATGTCCATGTTGTCCACGGGAATGCCGCGGCCGTTGTCGACGACGGTGATCGAGTTGTCGATGTGAATGGTGGCTTCAATTTTGTCGGCAAATCCGGCGAGCGCTTCATCCACCGAGTTGTCCACCACCTCATAAACCAGATGGTGCAATCCCAACTCGCCGGTCGAGCCGATGTACATGGCCGGGCGCTTGCGCACCGCTTCCATTCCGCCGAGCACCTTGATCGACTCGGCGGTGTAATCTCCGTTGCCGTTAATAGCCGTCACCTTGCCGTTTTTCGGTTTTACTTCTTTGACTTCAGCGATGGGTGCAATCTCTTTGGTAGCCATTCTGTGTGCTGGAGAAATGCCGCATCTTGAGCTGGATCCGGCACGCCGTTCCTCACCCCGCGAAGGAACCTCAAATACATGAATTTATTACTATTTACGGGAATTCGGAACTGAGAAAATTATACCATAGAAGTGGTCAGTTTTCGAGCTGTGAATCGCGTGGATAAGAGGCATTTTGCAGGCACTTTTCATCGATTCGGGACGGTAGCGCCGGCGTCTCGCCAGTAGAGTCGGCTGCGAAATATGCAGCCGCGAACTCTGCCAAGCCCGTCCTAGGCGACGACACGACGACGGTTGCCCCCTTTCGCAAACTTATGCCATCCTCTCCTGCGTCGGGGCGTGTTGCATTTCCTGTGTAATCCATTTTCTACGCAAGAGGTGATCCATGGCGTGCAATCCTCAAATACTTAAGCAGGTGCCCCTGTTTGCCCTGCTGGATGACGAAGAGTCGGCGGTGCTGGCGGGGCAGGTCGAACTCAAAACCTTCGTGCCGCGGCAACGCATTTACAAGATGGGCGAGCCGGGCGATCGCGCTTATGTCATGGTCTCGGGACGGGTGCGCGTCAGCACCGTGGACCAGGACAACCAGGAAGTCGTTGTCGATGAACCTGCGGTGGGCGAATTCTTCGGCTTTGCCTCGATGCTCGAACAAACCCCTCACCAGACCGACGCTACCGCGCTCGAAGAAACCGTCTGCCTTGAGGTGGATCGCCACGACATTTCCATCCTGCTGCAGCGCAAGCCGCTCGCGGGCATGGATATGCTTACCGTGCTGGGCCGCCAGTTCCACGCTTCGCAGCAGCTGGTGCGGGTGCGCGCCAACCGCAATCCCAACCAGATGATCGAGGAAGAAGCTACCTTCGGCGAGCGCGTCGCTGACTCCGTCGCCCGCTTTGGCGGTTCGTGGAGTTTCATCATCACGTTTCTTGTGATTTTGATGGCGTATTCGCTTGCCAGCATCGGGATGGGCCGATCTTCCTGGGATCCCTACCCCTTCATTCTGCTGAACTTGTTCCTCTCGATGCTGGCGGCCATCCAGGCGCCGGTGATCATGATGAGCCAGAATCGGCAGGACACCAAAGACCGGCTGCGCGGCGAACTGGATTTTGAGGTCAACCGCCGGGCGGCATCCGATATTCAGGGCCTGGCGCGCAAACTCAATCTGCTGGGCGAAAAAATTGGCGACGTCGAGGACCTGATGCGAAGCAAACTCCCGGCAACTCCCAGCGCAAGCCCAAGCCAGGTTTCCTGATAGCGCTCGAGCATGCGCGCCCTCGAAATCAGCCCATGAAAACTAAAAGCCTCCTGGCAGCAAGGCTGTCCAGGAGGCTGGAGATGGAAAGCTAGATGCGTTGGCGCTACGGCTTGGCCGGGCTGGCGGGGTTCGATCCCTGAACCAGAACCCAGGTCACCAGTCCCACGATGGCTGCCAGGCCGATTCCGATGAGGATCGGCGAATCCAGCGCGCCGCCGCCGGCGGCCGGAGCCGCGCCCCCCTTACGGTCCGAGGACGCGTAACGGGTGGTCTGTTGCCCTTCCGGCAGGGTCACGGTGCCGGTGGAATCACTCACGCTCAGGTCGCCCTTGTGCGCCATGATCAGGACCGTGCCGTCGTTATTGTTATGAACTTCAAATTCGGTGAAAGCCTTTCCAGTCGGCGCGACTGTCACTTCGCCGGCATGTGTGCTCAGGCCCTTGGAAGTGGCTACCGCGACCGTTCCGTGATCCACGGAGACGCTGCCGCTGTCGAACTTCACGGTCGAGTCGGAAAGCACTGAAACGCTCGACCCAGACGCGTTGATTTTGGCAACTGAGGCTGGTTTGGTCTGAACCAGATCCCCGGGAAACACCGCCGAGGACTGGACAACGCCGCTGCCGTTGACCCATGCTGTGCCCTTGACATACATCATGGCGGCACCCGTATCAGTCGCCATGAGAGAGGCCGGAAATACCGCCAGCATTACCCAACTCGCCAAATTGCGGAACATAGCTGACCTTCCCAAAACAACGAGTCTAACAACACCATCCCGCAACAATCCTAGCCTGCACGTTTGCAGCTAGTCAATCACTTTCTGGTGACGGTAGTCACGAGGGCACCTCTGGCCATCAAGACGGGAGCTGTGGACGGCCGGCCACCCGGCGTGGCGGTTACCGTCCGATCCAGCTTCGGGAAATTTCTCATTTTGGGAAAGACCGCCGAGCCTGCTAGTGTCCCAAAATGGAACTGAGCACGGCCCGAAGTGCGGGCGGGTAAGGGTTACCGAACCCGGCATCCCGGTTTGCCGCCGCGGGATGTGTCATACTTGCACATCCCGAGGCGGCAGAAATTGCATATGACCTCTTCTACGGTACCGCTCACCTTGTACAGCGCACTCAAAAGCAAGATCGAAACCCGCCAGGCGCGGGTCGCGGTCATCGGCATGGGATATGTCGGCCTGCCGCTCGCCCTGCTGTACAGCGGCGAGAAATTTCCCGTCACCGGCTTTGACATCGATCAGGGAAAAGTGGACGCCCTGCAGCAGGGGCACTCGTATATTTACCGCATTCCTGCTGAGGAAATTCAACATGCGCGGGAGCGCGGCTTCGGCGCCACTTGCGATTATGCGGCGCTGGAAGAAATGGATGTGGTCATCATCTGCGTTCCCACGCCGCTCGACGAGCATCACGAACCCGACCTCAGTTACATCGCGCGCACTGCCGAAGCCATGGCGCCCCATCTGCGGGCGGGGCAGTTAATCGTTCTCGAAAGCACCACCTATCCCGGCACCACCGAGGAAGTGCTGGTGCCGATCCTGGAAAAGGAAAACCGGCGGGGGCTGAAGGCGGCGCGCAGCGGCAGCCGCGGCGAAGGCGAATTCTTTGTGGTGTTTTCTCCCGAGCGCGAGGATCCGGGCAACCAGACGGTGGAGCGGCGCGACATTCCCAAGGTGGTGGGCGGGCTGGAGGAGCGAGCCTCGGAACTGGCGGCCGCGCTTTATGGCTGCGTGTTTCACCAGATCGTAAAGGTCTCTTCTCCAGCAGCGGCGGAGATGACCAAACTATTGGAGAATATTTATCGCTGCGTCAATATCGCTCTGGTAAACGAACTCAAGTTGCTGTCGCTGCGCATGGGCCTCGACATCTGGGAGGTGATCGAAGCGGCCTCCACCAAGCCGTTCGGCTTCCATCCCTTTTATCCCGGCCCCGGCCTGGGCGGGCACTGCATTCCGGTGGATCCGTTTTACCTCTCCTGGAAAGCCAAGGAATGGGACTTCCGCACCCGCTTCATCGAGCTGGCGGGAGAGATCAACGCCTCCATGCCTTACCACGTGCTGGCGGCGGTGGTGACGGCGCTCAACCAGAGAAAGAAGGCGTTGAACGGGGCCAAGGTTCTGGTCTTGGGAGTGGCGTACAAAAAAGACATCGATGACCTGCGCGAATCTCCGGCCTTGACCATTATCGAGTTGCTGCAGCGCGAGGGAGCCACGGTGCGCTATCACGACCCCTACATTCCCTTCGTAGGCCGGGGGCGAAAGTACGACCTGCAAATGAAAAGCGCCAGCCTGGACGATCTGGGGAGCTACGATTGTGTGGTGATTGTCACCGACCACAGCAGCTACGATTTTGCGGCCATTGTGCGCCAAGCGCAGCTGGTGGTGGATACGCGCAACGCCACGCGCGGTCTGTCGGCGGAGAATGTGGTGCGGTGCTGACGAACCTCGTTTACGCTAAAGGGCTTAAGCCCTTCCAGCCACGTACTTCCGTAAGGGGAAGTAACCGTCCCAAAGTGAATTTTTTTGCCTCTCTCGTAAGGGCTTTTTGGTAACATACCGCTGAGTTGACCTGAGAACAGGCGGGGAATGCTGGGTATTGTGCTTGGGGCTTTTCCTTTAGGGATTGGTACTCAGCTTGCATCTAAATGAAACGGAAGCGCTCGTGGATCTAGCGAGTTCCCCCAGGTACGTGGATGTTCGACTGGAGACCCATTAGCCCTTCGTCGGATGTGACATTGACGAAAGGAAACTAGATACATGGACTACGCCTCCGACAACGATCTTTTCTCCCTGCTCCCTGACCGGCGGCCTCCGTGGAAGGAGTTCATGTTCAGCGCGGGCACCCAGGGGCTGCTGCTGCTAGGCCTGGTGTGGGTGGGAGTTTTGTTCCCGCAGGTGCTCGACCTGCCGAACCACGATTATCACTTCATAGAGTTGGTGAGTACTCCGGCGCCGGTACCGCAAAAACCCGCGCCGGTGCGGGTGTTCAAGACTCCGCCTCCGCCCGAAGTGGCGCAGGTGGAGCCCCGTCCGGAAGCTCTGCGGGTGCCTCCGGAAGTGCGCCATTTGGCGCCGCAACCTGAAAATGTTCCCGTCGCCCCCAAGGTGGATTTGGCAGCTACCAAGCCAGTTCCCCTGCCGCCCACTAAGGCGGTCATTCCCCGGCAACTGGTGAAGACGAACGTATTTTCTACCGGCAGTTCAGCCACGCCGACCATGGCGGCTGCACCCAGCAAGGTGCAAACCGGAGGGTTCGGCGATCCGAATGGCGTGCCGGCAAAGGACAACAAGGGCAAGCCGGTAACAATTGCCGCCCTCGGCTCCTATGAATTGCCCAGTGGTCCCGGCTACGGCAACGGCACCGGCGGAGCGCACGGCGCTCGCGGGGTGGTCGCCAGCGCCGGCTTCGGCAATGGCGTCGCCACCGGCGACGGCAGCGGGCGCATCAACGCCACCCGCGGCACCGGCACGGGCGCGGTTCGCGAGGCTGGGTTTGGTGGCTCGGAACCCGCCGCCGCGCCCAAAGCCAAAGCCCCGGCCGAGGAAGCGGCGGCGCGGATGGTGCCGGCGGAAGTGCTTTCCAAGCCGACCCCGATTTATACCGCGGAGGCCAGAAAACTTCATATCGAAGGGCAAGTACTCCTGCAGGTGGTGTTCGAAGCCAGCGGCAAAGTTCGCGTAGTGCGAGTAATCCAGGGTCTGGGGCATGGTCTGGATGAAGCGGCCGTTCGAGCTGCTGAACAGATCAACTTTAAGCCAGCGTTGCGAGATGGGCAGCCAGCCGATTCCGACGCTGTTTTACACATCGTGTTTCAGTTGGCCTGACGGCAACGACGGGCCCCAGAAGGAACTTATGCGCTATTTCAGGACGGTTTTTGCGGTTTTGTCTATCGTGCTGTTGTCCGTCGTTTGCGGATTCACCCAATCGGCCCCGACAGATTCCGCTTCGCAGGGCACGCCTCCCGCGGCGGCCCCTAATACCCCGCTGCCGGCTCCGGGAACCTTTGACCAGGTAGTCGACCGGGTCATCACCCGGGAGCAGGCCTTCAACGAGCAGATGCGGCAGATGCATCCTCTCGTCGAGACTTATATCCAAATGCTGCGGCCGGACCGCGAAATGGGTCTGATTCCCGCCAGCGACCAGTATTTCCTGGGCCGCTTCGATCTGAGCGAGGGAGTGAAGGACCGCTCCTTCATGGCTGAGCCCAGCGCCAGCCACCGCATGCTCTCTAAGGTGTCGGATTTGATGGGCGTGCACTTCCTGCCCCGCGGCTTTGCCCAGATGGCGATTCTCGACGACAACTTTCAGCGCCAGTATTACGACTTCAACTTCGTGCGCCGCGAGTTCCTGGGCGAGATCCGCTGCCTGGTGATCGACGTTCGTCCGCGCAAAGGCGCCGGCAACGGGCGCTTCGTGGGCAGGCTGTGGGTGGAAGACCGCGACTATAACATCGTGCGCTTCAACGGCACCTACGAGCCGGCTCCCATGTTCTCTTACTATCTGCACTTCGACAGCTGGCGGCTGAACGTCCATCCCGGCATGTGGCTGCCGGCTTATGTGTACAGCGAAGAGTCCGGCGAACGTTCGGGCGCGCTGAAGAACACCCGCTTCAAGTCGCAGACCCGCTTCTGGGGCTACGATCTGCAGCATACCCGCAACAACGAGGAATTCACCCAGATTCTGGTGGATGCCCCCGACTCCGTCAAAGACCAGAGCGAAGCAGTGCAGGACGCCACCCCGGTGGAGAGCCAGCGCAAGTGGGAGCGCCAGGCGGAAGATAACGTCCTGGAACGCCTGCAGCGCGTGGGCCTGCTGGCTCCCGAAGGCGAAGTGGATAAGGTCCTGCAAACGGTGGCCAACAACCTGATTGTGACCAACAATCTAGACATCGAGCCGGAGATTCGCGCCCGGGTGCTGCTGACCATGCCGCTGGAGTCGTTTACCATCGGCCACACCATCATCCTGAGCCGCGGCCTGCTGGACGTTCTGCCGGACGAGCCTTCATTGGCCATGGTCGTGGCACACGAACTCGGGCACATCGTGCTGGGGCATCAGCTGGACACCAAGCTGGCCTTCAACGATCGCATGTTCTTCTCCGACGAGAACACCTTCAAGCAGCTCGACTTCAACCGCGATCCCATCGACGAAGACGCGGCCGACAAGAAGGCGCTGGAACTGCTGGAGAACTCGCCCTACAAGAACAAGCTGCAGAGCGCGGCCCTGTTCCTGAAGGCGCTGCAGGCCCGCTCGCCTGAGCTGAAGGCCCTGATCCACCCGCACCTGGGCAACGGACTGGCGGAAGGCAAGTCGATCCGCATGTCGGCTCTGATGAACTCCGCTCCGGAACTCGAGATGCGCCGCACCGACCAGGTCGCGGCTCTGCCTCTGGGCGGACGCATCAAGCTGGATCCCTGGACCAGCCGGGTGGAACTGGTGAAAGCCAAGCCGGTGAACCTGACTTCGCCCCGGGAGAAGATGCCGTTCGAAGTCACACCCTTCTTCCCCTACCTGTCGCGTTATTCCACTTCGGGGCCGGAGAAGGTGGCGCTCACGGAACAGCCGCCAGCCAAGTAGGTAAGGATCAAAAAAACTTTAACTGACAGCGAACACGCCCTGCGGGGCGTGTTTTTTTCTCAACGTTCCCGCCGGAAGTTCTCCGCGTTCTCGGCGATTTAAGATTTTGGGTTCTGGATTTGGCGAAGACGATGGAAACTCGCGATGGAAATTCTTACCACGCTGAGTTCGCAAAGAAACGCCGCCGAGGACGCTGAGGCAGGCATTCCTGCTTTGGGGTTTTCGAATAGTGCAGGAGCGAACCTGGCGCGCACCAATCCCGGGCCTGCGTCTCAGCAAGCCGGAAACAGCCTTGGTCAGCTTCGTGTTGAAAGGGAGAGGAACGGGAAAGCATCGCGCGAGCGAACGGCGCGAAGCTACTGAATCGCGCTTCCAACCGAAGAGAAGACGTTGTTGGCGTTGGAACCGATCAGCCGAATGGTGCCGACGACAATCACCAGAATCACGGCCAGCATCACCGCGTACTCCGCGATGTCTTGTCCGCGCTCATCCGACCACAGTTGCTGTAGAAGACGAATCACATTGCCTCCGTGAGCGACGCTCATTGATTATTTCTGTTTCGCCACAAGCGTAGCGAGAGCGTGCTCACCCAAGTACACGGCTATGTTACCCGCGAGTGGGTGCCCCGCCAATAGCCCGGATGGGTCGAATGGGAGCACCAAAGTGCTATGCACGTGTGACAGATGGCCGCGCCGGGAATACGAACCATTTTGGTACGGCGAATGTGCCCTTCGGGGTGCATGCACAGGCGGCACCGGCCTCGCAATTGCTCTATAGCCGACTCATAATCGGCGCCAGGCGTATCTCGGCTGAATCACCTCGTGCCCATTCGGCTGGCTCACCTGCCTCCTTCCGGCACCAGTTTGTGCCAAGCCGCGACCCGCAGGGCGCACTCCATCTGGCTCAGCTCACCTTTGAGCACGTTCCTTCCGCTGCGGGTGAGGTGATAAGCATTCGAGGGAGCGCGGCCTGTGGAATTGGTGGATCGGCTGCTTCACGGAGCCGGAACTGGAACGGCGGATGAGCTAACCTTGGTCAACAACCACCGTCCGTTGATCTTTCTGGCTTCACCGTTATCGCGAGCTGCATCTGGTCGCCAAGCGGTGCATGGGACGAGAACGCGGCGGCCATACGCTACAAACGACCGCTCTGATCAATGAGCTTTATCTGCGTCCATCCGATCTGAAGCTGATCGACTGGCAGGACCAGGCGCATTTCTTCACGCTGTGTGCGCGACAAATGCGGCGCATTCTCACTGACCATGCCCGTGCCCAGCGATCGCACAAACGCGGCGATGGAGCAAAAGCGATTTCATTGGATGATGCTCTGGCAATCTCTCCGGAACCCTCTGCTGATTGGGTCGCTGTAGACGACGCTCTCAATCAACTGGCGAAGGTCGACGGCCGCAAGAGCCAGGTCGTAGTGTTGCGTTTTTTTTGGCGGTCTTAGTGTTGAGGAAACCGCGGGAGTTTTGAAGGTTTCACCTGCCCCCGTGGCGCGTGATTGGCGGTTGGCCAAGGCGTGGCTGATGCGTGCCCTGAGCAAACTGTTCCCTATTGCACAGTGCCCGGCAGAACTACCCTCCCTCCTGACTGCCAACTCTGGCACTGAGAATCAGTGCCCTTTGGGCTGGAGAGAATGAGTCTGCTCCACGCGATGCATTGCATCAACCGCGAGAGTCCGTCATCTCAAGAGCGCTGACCGGAACTGGTACGCAGTTCCGGCCCGCCGCAAATCCGGTCAACTGGCAGACTCTTTACTGCAATTACTTTTTGTCTTCGTTTGCTTCGGCGACGCGTGCTTGCTGGCCAGCCTCTGAGATAGCCCTCAGGAATGCGTCCGCGCTGGCAGGAGTTTTTGCTCTGCCCGAAAGAATGTTGCGGAACCTCATGTGCTTGCCGTAAATCGCGCGAGTCGAGTCGTTGTCCTGCTCCACTACCGCACCTTCCAACGTCAGGCCGGCGAACACGCCTTTGGAGCGCGAGTAGGTCAGCACTTCAGTGTTCATTCTCCAATCAGTTCCCGCGGATGCATGACGTCCAACCGGGCCGGCCGCTACCGATCCTTCACCGGTGAGTTCGAACTTGCTGGAAAGCAGGTGCTGAAAACCACGATCGTTCATGACCAGCATGACCAGGTCAACATCTTCAATGCCGATCTGCAATCCCCAGCTTCCACCGCCCACGGAAACGAATGCCGGCGCGCTCCAGCCAGCGGCTGTGCGGCACGTGGCCACACCGCGTCCGTGTTTGCCGCCAAAAACGAAACCACCCTTAATGAGGTCTGGCACCACCAGGATGCACTTTGCATTGCTTAGCACTTCTTCCGGAATGCCTTTGTCCGGGGTGGACATGATCGCGTGAATGACATCCACCGACGATTGCAGGCGCGCGACCGAGTCTTCGCGGGCCGAGCCGGCAATGGCGTACGTACCAAGCAGGCATACAAAACTCATCAACAGCAGTGACACTGTTTTCTTCATTGTTGCTTCCTTTCACAGCGGAACTAAGAGGAGAGAACTTCAGATGGCTGACTTAGTTCAGAGGACCTGAAAGAGAGAGAATAAGTGCTCATCTCCGCACCCATGATCGCTCAGGCGACCGATAATAGATGGTCTAAATTGCTCACTGCCGCCGTCGCCACTAACGGAAACCGAGTTCTCGAACCGCGGCCGCCCTACGCTAGCGCAACACCTGATGCGGAGCGCGCCCAGAAACCGCCGCTGCCTGAACCTCCATATAAACCCTACACCGAGAAGCCCGATCTGACTGAGCCCGCGTACTTACCTTACGTCAAGAAGCCGGCGCTGTCCGAGCCTCCGTATGAGCCGTACAAGGGCATGTAATCGCTGATCAGATCGAGGCGGAGCGGGCTAATCGTGCAGAACTACATTCAGCAGTGAACTGTGGACCTGCAGTCCGCCTTCTACGCCGCCGGCATACTGAATGAACCCCAACTTCCTGAAGCGGTTCATGAAAAAGCTGACTCGCGAGCGAGTGGTGCCAACCATCTCGGCCAAGGTTTCTTGGCTGATTTTAGGGACCACGGTTTCCGGAATGCCTTCCTTGCCGAAATGCGCGAGCAACAGTAGGACGCGGGCCAGCCGCTTCTCACTGGAA
>DATJXG010000284.1:0-11155 GCA_035500455.1 Terriglobales bacterium
CCGGTTCAGGTCGGTTCCTTCGAAATCATCGCGGTAAGGCAGGGGAAAAGGCTGTTTGGCCGGAGGCTGCGCCGTTCCCTTGCCTTGCCCCGTCGTCGTGGTCAGCGAATAAATCGAATCCGGGTCGAACTTGTAGCTGAATTTTCCATCCTCAGGGGTCACGTCGCCCACGTGTTCGAACGTCTTGCTCCCGTTCGTCTCCCAGATATGCACCGCGGATGGCGAGAGGCCGCCGGTAATCTCAAAGCTCACTCCCTGCGGCTGCTTGGCGTCGATCGTCTCCAGCACCACGCTCCAGTCCTTGCCGTTCGGCGAACGCAGCGACACATACGATCCATGCTCAGGCAGATCTCCTGAGGAAGAGTCCAGATACTGCCATCCCGGCTGCGCGAACTGCGTGGTATGCGCCGTCACCCAGATGGTGGACTGCACATCGTAATAGCCGGACCACGGCGTGTTGGCGTACATCAGGCCGGAGTTCGGCGCCGCCAGAATGTCGTAGTACGAAGTGATGGGGCTCCAGATCTCCGTTTTTGTGAGCGATCCCTCGAGATAATTCTTGTTGTAGCGGTGGGCCAGGATGCGTCCGCCAATCGGCCAGTCCCGCGAAACAATCGGCCCGGCGCCGTCATTGGGCTGGTCTTCGCTCGCCCACAGCGGCTTTCCCGTCTGGCGCGCGGCGTCGGGAGTAGTCAGCTTGCCGTTCACCTGCGGGTAATGAACGCCGATCGCCGCTACCGCCGCATTCAGTTCCGCGTCTTTCTGAATTTCATACGCAATCGTCCACTGGTCCCGCTCCCGCGAGTAGTATTCGTCACAGCAGACGATTTTGACTTGCTGCAGGCCCTCTTTGTCGAGCGTTCGGCGCAACTCTTTAACGTAGGTGGGATCGTAGGGCTTCTCGTTCCAGATGCCGGCATACTCGATGTTCAGATGATGCAACCGGCTCGCGCCCTTGATGAAGTCGGCCATGTACGCCGCCATATCGGGCGAGTACAGCTTGCCGTTGCCCACCCAGCCGGGCGCGCCCCAGGGAAGAACGTCGAGAATGATGTTGGGATTTCTCTTGTACGCCTCTTCCATCAGCCACCATTCATAGCCGCGCGTGTAGTCATGGTCATCGCGCGAGCGCATGTGGCTGGGCTCGGAACCGTCGGTGGAGTTCACGTCGGCCCCGACTTCGACCTTCAAATGCTGCAACGCCGCTCCGTACGACGGCTTGAAAAGATAATCCAGAATCTGGCTGCGCTCCGGCTCCGGATAATCCACCAGCAGGCGCGAGGACGCCCCGGCGCTGAGCGCCCCGAAGCCGTCGAAAGTTCGCCCTTTGCTGTGGCCGTCGAGAACCACGGTTTTCTCCCGCGCGCAACCCGCCAGGCTCAACACCCCCGCCAGGGCCAGGCATGCGCTGAGGCGCATCGCTAGAGAAGAAGAGAAAGAAAACGAACAATTATTCCTCACCGCCATCCACCGGACTCGCATTTGTGTTTCCTCACCTGAAGTTCTGGTTGTCAATTCCAGCTCTCTTCAATTTCCTCCAGAGATTTCCCCTTCGTCTCCGGCAGCCGGACGCTCAGGAAAATCAGCCCCGCCAGGCAGATCACGGCATAGATCCAGAACGTTCCCGCAGCCCCAAGAGCGTTGTTCAGCAGCGGAAACGTGTAGGTCAGAATGAAGCACGCGACCCACAGCGAGGTCACCGCCACCGACATGGCAGTGCCGCGAATCTTGTTGGGAAAAATTTCAGAGATGATCACCCACGTCACCGGAGCCAGCGACATGGCATAGCAGGCGATCGCCGCCACCACCAGCAGCAGCATGTGTGGCCCACGGCTGTGGATGCGGTACAGCGCCCCGAGAATGGTGTAAATAACGGCGAGGCCCCCGGCACCGGTCAGCATGAGTACGCGCCTGCCGAATTTATCAACGCTGAACAGCGCCACAAACGTGAATACCAGATTGACCACCCCCGTGATCACGATGTTGAACAGAATGCTGGAGACTTCATATCCCGCCGCGGAAAACACCTCTTCCGCATAGTTGAAGATCACGTTGATGCCGCACCATTGCTGCAGCACCGCCAGCACGATCCCGAGCAAAAGTACCTTCGACATCCTCGGTTCGAACAGCGTCGCGACAGTCGCGCCCGCGGCCTCGGCGCGAGTCGTGGCTACGATCTCGTCGAGAACCCGGCCGGCATAAGCGTCTCCCCCGACCCGGGAAAGAATGCCGCGGGCTTTTTCACTCGCCCCTTTTTGCACCAGCCAGCGCGGGCTCTCCGGCACCAATAGCGTCGCCACGAAAAACAGCAGCGACGGAATGGCGGTCACGCCAAACATCCAGCGCCAGCCCACCTGCCCGTTCCACGAAGCCAGAATCTGATCGAAAGTTGCGTTCACCGGCACCGGCTTCGCGATCAGCCAGTTCACCACCTGCGCCAGCAGAATCCCTACAACGATGGCGAGCTGATTGACTGAAACCAGCTTCCCGCGCTGCTCCGCCGGAGCAATCTCCGCGATATACATCGGGGAAAGACTCGAGGCCAGGCCGATGGCGAATCCGCCCAGGATGCGCCAGATCACAAAATGCGACAGCGTGCCCGCCATGCCCGTTCCAACAGAAGACACGCCGAACACCAGCGCCGCCAGCATCAGCAGGCGCTTGCGGCCATAGTGATCACTCAGCTCCCCGGAGACCAGCGCACCGATCAGGCATCCCACCAGCGCGCAACTCATCGCCCAGCCCTGCAGCGAAGGCTGGCTGAGGTGAAAGAATTTCTCGTAAAAGGGCTTGGCGCCGCCGATCACCACCCAGTCGTAGCCGAACAGCAATCCTCCCAAAGCGGCGGACGAAGAGACTGCCCAGATATAGGAAGTGTTGTAGTGGGCGGCCGCGGAAACCGGCGTTATCTGAGACTTGACCGTGCTGATCATCGCCCTCCGTCGCCGTTCGGGCCAGCTGTAAGGGATGTGAAGCCGACGGCGGACCGCCAGGCCGGCAAAATGCTAGTCCCACACAAGACCACCGGTAACGTAACCGTAGTTCCGCCCGCCTGTCAATCGAAAACCGGGGCGCCACGGCTCAACCACATGCTTGCAGCGCCGCCCATGTTCTAAAAGTCGCCGAATTATTCCTCGTGCCACCAGCGCCGCGCCAAATGCCAGCTGGCGGCGGGTACGTTTACAATTGACAGCGCCGCCCTGCCTGCATAATACTCGGCAGTTCCACGGGCTTGCCCGGCCCTGCGAGTTTCATTTTCCGGGTTCCGGCATGGATACATTGAGTCGCCGATCCGATCCTGGTCAGCCCCCTCCGCTGCACCCCTCCCTCGCCGCCAGTCACGATTCCCGCCACATTGCCAACGCTATCTCCCAAAGCCGCCGTGACTTCCTTCGTTCCGCCACCGGAGCGGTAGTGGGCGGAACCCTCCTGGGATTTTCCCCCTTTAAAGCGATGGCCCTGCCCAAAGAAAAGAAAGTAGTGGTCGTCACCTTCGGCGGCGGCACTCGCGATGAAGAAACCTTCATGCCGGAAGGCCGGGAAAATATCCCTCATCTTCTCGGCGATCTCATGCCGGGAGCGACATTCTTTTCGCAACTGGTGAACCCCGGCATTCTGGGCCACTACGTCGCTACCGCGAGCCTGGCCACCGGGGTCTATGAAACCTTCAATAATTTCGCCGCCGTCCCCCCGGATCATCCTACCGTGTTCGAATATTTCCGGAAGGACCTGAAGCGGCCGGCCACCGATTCCTGGGTGGTCGCGCCCAGCAACGGCTTCAGCCGCATCGGCGAAAGCGGAAACCGCCTCTATGGCGCCGGTCTGGGCGCGGGCGTCATTCTGCCCAAGCGCCTTCTCGCGGCCGCGCTGCCGCCCGGCGAAGAGGGCGCCTACGACCGCCTGCTGCGCGACAACTACGAAAGCCCGGTCTATGCTCCAGCGCTGGCCGCGAGTTCCGCCGAATTGCACCAGATCGCCGAACTGCTGAAGCTCTCGGTCTCAGATTTTTCCTCCCACGCGCGCGCTTTGACCAGCCCCGATGAACTTTCCGTTTACATCGCCAAGCAGCTCATGCGTGAACTTGCGCCTTCCCTGTTGTGGATCACCCTGCACGACATCGATGTCGCTCACTCCGGCACTTACTCCCTCTACGTGAACGCCATCCGCCGCTCCGACCGCCTCTGCGCCGATATCTGGAACACCATTCAAAGCCAGCCGGAATACGCCAATAAAACAACCTTGTTCATGCTGCCCGACTTCGGCCGCGATTCCGACACCGCCGCCGGAGGCAACGGATTTCAGCACCATCGCACCGGCGACGCCTTCTCCCGCACTACCTGGATGCTGGTCCTGGGGCCGGGAATTCGCCAGAATACGGTCGTCGATCGCCGCATCGAATCCGCCGACCTGGTACCCACGCTGGGCTCTCTGTTCGGTTTCTCCCCGCGCTTTTCGCAGGGCAAGCCGCTGCCGGAGGTGCTCTGATGCTGCCCAGCCAGTTAACCGCCCGGCAATTCCAGAGCTACCCTCCCCAGGCCCGGGAAGTTGCCACCCACTCGCTCGACCTGCTGCGGCAAATGCCGCTGGCCTTTCTGCCGCTCTTGCTGCGCGAACTGATCGTGTACGACTGGAAGTTTCCCGCCGAGCAGAACGAACTCGACCGCCAGATTCAATACCTGAACGGGCTTTCACCTCAGCAGCGCACCCAGGCGCTCGCCGGGTTTGCCGCCCTGCAGCTCTCTTCGGAACTTGAGGAAATGCCCTGGTGCGAACAGCCCGCGAGATTTTCAGAGAAGCTTTCCGCCGAACTGTGGGCCAGCCACCAGATCGACAGCTTTCGCAAATCGGCGGAGCAATACGTTCACGCCTTTAACGCCGCGATTCCCGAGCCGGCTCTCTCCCTACCCAGAGTTGCCTTTGTTCTATTTGGTTCCTGGGCGGATCGCAGCGCCTCGCCGCTGTTTCGCAAGCTGCGTCCGCATGGCGTCTATTTCACTAACGTGAAGGGCGGCTCCGGTTACGCAGGGCTGATGGGCGCACTGTCGGAAAGGGCGCGGCGCCACCCTCAACCCTATGGACACTGGCAGATCGACGGCAACACGCTGCCCGCTGAGGACAATCCTCAACTCACCCGCGTCTCCTATGACGGGCTTTTTTCTCTTCGCGCGGCCTTGCTCGACAAGATGCGCCGCCTCGGTGAGTCCGATGCCGGCCCCGAGGCCATTCATTCCGCGCTGGTGGCCACGGTTCCGGCCGAGGTTGGACTGGAAAAACCGGGCAACGATCCCGTGTTGAGCCGCTTCTCCATCAGTCTTTTCACCGAAGGATCGGGCACGCAAATCTTCAGCACTACGTTTGTGCAATGGGCCGCGCGCGAGGCGCTGCGCCGCGCCCGGCCTGCCACTTTGCTGGCGCGCTTCTCCCCCCGCCAGTCGGAGGAATCCGCCGACGCCGCCCTCGCCGGACTCCGTCACCAACCGGTTTACGACTCCGAAGGCTCCCTCGTCGATGCCGACATGGGCGCGTACTATACCTGGCTCAACCTGCAGCGCCTCCCCGGCGCCGAGAAATCTTCTTTCCTCGCCTGGTTTGAAAGCCACAACGAAGCCGTGGCGGTCGGGCCCGCGTTCCCGCCCGGCACCCACTCCAGCGAAGTTGTAGAGATTTCAAGTCTGCTGCCGCGGATGGACAGTTCTCTGTGAAAGAAAGTGCAAGGTGCCGGTCCCGACGGCGCGTGATGAGGCGCGGGGCACCCGCCGATTCTCTCCGGTTAGAGCGTCGCCGCCTCTTTCAGCGCCCTACGATGTCGCCCTTCAGGCCGGAAATCGCAGCCAGCACCTCGCCCTTCTCTTTTTCCGGGACTTTGAATTTGTCCAATGTGGCCACCAGCGCCTTGACCGAGGAATTCCAGTCCTCCTCCGTGATGCCAAGGCCGGTGTGCGCCGTCTTCATGTCGCGGCCGGTGTAGATGCAGGGGCCGCCGGTTGCCGAACACAGAAAATCCACCACGTGCTGGCGGACGCGCTTCTGCGAATCGGTGCTCAGCCCCTTGAAAAAGCGGCCGAGCTGCGGATCACTGGCCAGGCGGCCGATGAAGTCGTCAGTGACGGCGGCCAGGGCATCGTAGCCGCCGAGGCGTTTGTACAGGCTGGCCTCCTGGGCAAGGGCTTGCGGTGGCGCAGCGAAGTAAGCCGGCACCGTAGCTGCGAAAGCCAGCAGAAACAACGTAAGGGTAGCGGATTTGCGGGCAACCATAAGATCGTCTCCTTGCGCGTTCGGGACGCGGCTTCATGGGGAGTACGATGTCGGGTAAAAATTGGATTGCCGTGTCCTTTGCGCTCTCTGGGTTTCCATCAACCGGCCAGGTCGCCGGGCAGGTTGAGCCGCCAATTTCCAGTGTGGTAGCATCCATTGGTTTTGGCGGACGGTTCGACTTCGACCTGTATTGTCCTTTTCTTTCCCGGTTTACCGGCTGGCCTTACCGACCTCGCCGGCGATCCTCCATGCCAAGTCGAGCGGTTCCGGAAATGTTGACAGCATTGGTCTTTTGCCGAGCTGCGCTCAACGGGACGGGATCAATCCCCTCTCCACGCGGGCAGTCTGAACATAGGCAGTTTGAACAAGGAGCGAACCTGTGAAGGTCTATGAAGGCGCGAACGTTCGGAACGTAGCTTTGGTCGGTCACGGGCATGCCGGAAAAACTTCCCTGGTCTCGGCCATGCTGTACACGGCCGGCGCCACCCAGCGCCAGGGCAGGGTCGATGACGGCAGCGCCACCACCGACTACGACGAAGAAGAAATCGCGCGCAAGATGTCCATCTCCGCCGGTCTCGCCTACGTCGAGTGGGGCAAGACCAAGATCAATCTGGTTGACACGCCTGGCTTCAACATGTTCGTCCATGAAGCCAAGCTGGTCCTGCCGGTGGTGGACGCGGCGGTCGTCGTGGTGGATGGCGTCGCCGGCGTTGAGGTTGTGACCCAGCGGGTGTGGAATTACTGCGAGGAATACAAAACCCCGCGGCTCATCGTGGCCAGCCGCATGGACCGTGAGCGCGCTGATGCCACCCGAGTACTGGAATCGCTCACCAGCGCCTTCGGGCGCAGCGTGATTCCCCTGGAACTGCCCATCGGCAGTGAGAAAAACCTGCGCGGCGTGGTGGACCTGGTCAGCATGAAGGCCTACACCTACGAACTCGGCGGCAACGGCAAGGGCAAGGAGGGCGAAATTCCGGAGGACATGAAGGCCTCGGCCCAGGAGGCCCACGAGAGGCTGGTCGAAATGATTGCCGAAGGCGACGATGCCCTGATGGAAGAATTCTTCGACAAGGGAACCATCCCCGAGGAGCACCTGGTCCCGGCTCTGCACAATGCGATTCGTGAAGACAAGATTTTTCCCGTCATATTCAGTTCCGGCCTGGGCAATCTCGGCGCCGACCGGGTGATGGATTTCATTGTGGACTACACGCCGGCGGCCACCGAGCACGAAGCCATTCGCGGCGAGGTCACCTCCGGCAACGGCGAACCGCCGGCGCGCAAAGAATCCGATTCGGAGCCGGCCTCAATCTATGTCTTCAAAACTGTTTCCGACCCCTTCGCCGGCAGAATCTCATATTTCAAGGTCTTTTCCGGCGTGGTGAAGAACGAGGCCACCCTGGTGAACTTCTCCCGCGGCGCCCAGGAAAAGCTGGCCCACATTTCCATCATGCAGGGAAAAACCGCGGTGCCGGTGACCGAGTTGCACGCCGGAGATATCGGCGCGGTAGCCAAGCTCAAAGACACCCTCACCGGCGATACTTTGGGCGACAAGTCGGCACCCATTCAATATCCGCACGTCAAGCTTCCCGAGCCCGCCATCACCTTCGCGATCGAGCCCAAAACCCGCGCCGATGAAGACAAGCTGGGGCCGGGCATCCACAAGCTCATGGAAGAAGACGCCATGCTGCGATTCTTCCGCGATCCCCAGACCAAGGAATTCCTGATTGCCGGCAACGGCCAGCAGCACATCGAAGTGGTGGTGGCCAAGATGAAGAAGCGCTACCACACCGAAGTGAACCTGAAGGCCCCCAAGGTCCCCTACCGCGAGACCATCCGCGGCAAAGCCGATGTGCAGGGCCGCCACAAAAAGCAGACCGGCGGCCACGGCCAGTATGGCGACTGCAAAATCAAGATGGAGCCGCTACCCCGCGGCGGAGAGTTCGAGTTCGTCAACGACATTTTCGGCGGCGCCATTCCCCGCAACTTCATTCCCGCCGTGGAAAAGGGTATCAAGGACGCCGCTGCCCGCGGCTATCTGGCGGGATTTCCGGTGGTGGACTTCCGCGTCGTTCTATACGACGGCTCCTATCACGACGTCGATTCCAACGACCTATCCTTCCAGATGGCCGGCCGCATCGCCTTCAAGAAAGCCATGGAGCAGGCCAAGCCCACCCTGCTCGAACCGGTGATGCAGGTGGAGATCACCGTGCCCGACGAGTTCGCCGGCTCCATCATGGGCGATCTCAACAGCCGCCGCGGCCGCATCCAGGGCATGGACAACAAATCCGGCAACACCATCGTAAAGGCCGAAGTTCCCATGGCCGAAATGCTCACTTACGGCGCCGACCTGACCTCCATGACGCAGGGCCGAGGCAGCTTCAACATGGAAATGCACCACTATGACGTCGTTCCCGGCCAACTCCAGGAAAAGATCATAGAAAAGTCCAAAGCCGAGCGCGGCGAAGTAAAGGAAGAAGAAGAGTAAGAAATACAACGCCGCTGCCGTTTCGCTCAAGTCCGGACGAGACACCACACAAATCGGTTCCGAAAGCCGTCGGCGCAGTGGGCAGCCGGGATATCATTCCACCGGACTTCCTTGCAACTGGCGGAGACCCGTTATGAGCCCAGGCCGAGTTCTGCGTCGCGCTTCGGTTCTGCTCTTGGTCGCCGGCGCGATCGCCGCACTCCCGCAAACGCGGCAATCACCATCCCCATCTGCGGACCAGGTCAAAGCCGAGGCTGCGAAGCTCTACTCCGATGCCCATCCCTATCTCGACGCGCCGTTCCCTGAATTAAAAAAGGCGGTCCATGAATTGTCGGGAATGACGCCAGCTTCCAGCCAGGAGCCGCTCCCGGGTCTTCTCGATAAGGTTGGAGCCAAGGCATACGAACTGCTCCAAAGCGTGCCCGATCTGGTTTCCGACGAGGTTGTGAACCAGACGCAGTCGCCTATTCCCCAGGGGGAGCCTTCTGGTTGTGTGGGCCTAAGCTGCGCTCCGGCCACCACCCCACGCAGTTCACAGCAGAATCAGAAATTCAGCTACTTGATCCTCACCCATCCGGGCGCCTTCGGCCGAAAGGCTCTTTCCGAGTCCCGGACTACTCAGCGAGGTAAGTCCGTTGATCAAAGCGCGGGATCACCATATTTCAAGGGTTTTCTACCAGCCTGGATTCTCTTCTATCCCGTGAATCAGGTGGAATCCCGCTTTCGCTACCTGGGGCAGCAGCAAATGGATGGGCGCAGCACATTCGCAATCGGATTCGCCCAGCTCCCCGGCTCGATCGACTCCCCCGAGCGTCTCGTACTCCTGCAAGGCATTGCCTGGGTCGATCAATCGGATTTCCGCATCGTTCGCCTGCACACCGACCTGCTGGCTCCCCTGCCCCAAAAGAAGCTCGTAAAGCAGACCACCAACATCGTTTTCGGCGCGGTGGAGATCACACAGTCTGACTCGCAGTTGTGGTTACCAACAAGCGTGAACTTTGAAATGGAGGCCAACGGCCAGTTCATCCACGAAGAGCACAAGTACTCGGATTACCGGGTGTACAAAGCGGCGGCAAAGGCTGAGGCTGAACAACAACATTCCTCCTCGAGCCAACCATCGCCTTCCGAGTCGACCGGCGAAGCTAGAACAGAAGCCACGCTCTACGCCGCGGCCCATCCCTACATGGACGAACCCTTCTCCGAACTCAGGAAAGATGTGCATGAAGTGGCAGGGCTGACGCCCGCTCCCAGCCAGGACCCGCTACCCGGTCTCCTCGCCAGGACCGGCGTCAAGGCGGATGAATTGCTAGGCAAGCTGCCCGATTTGATTTCCGACGAGGCCGTGAGCGAATCGCACTACTCACAGGATCAGGCGAGCGGCTGCGTGGGCGCTGGCTGCATGCCCCAGGGAGCGGTGGCCACGAGAGATGAATCCTTCCACTACATGATCCTCACCCATACAGCACAGGGTTACCGGGTGGTTTCAGAGTACCGAACCGCGCACAATGACAAGCCCATCGAACCAGGGGCATCAGACGCGCCAATGTTCCAGGGGTTCGTGTCCGCATGGATCGTCTTCTCCTCGGCGAATCAGTCGGAGTCGCGCTTCCGCTACCTGGGGCAACAGCGCGTCAATGGGCACACGACCTATGTTCTCGGTTTTGCTCAAACTCCGGGCGGGGTGAAATCCCCGGGAGAGATGGTCGTGGACAGTGAATCCTTCCCGATGCTGCTGCAGGGAATCGCCTGGATCGATCAATCGGACTTCCGTATCGTTCGCCTGCGCACCGACTTACTAGCGCCCCTGCCCCTGATTCAGGTTGAGAAACAAACGTCCAGCATTCAGTTCGCCCCGGTGCGCATTCCGGACGTAGCCACGGACTTATGGTTGCCCAAGGCGGTGAATCTCGAAATGCAGGTCAGGGGCCAGGTCGTCCGCGAGGAACACAAGTATTCCAAGTACCGGCTATTCCAGGCCAAGAGCAGAATTATTCTGTCTCCCGATAATTGAGTGCTCAAATCTCACCTGCGGATTCGCCGTGGCACGATCTGCCGCTCTAACCGCAAAACGCAGAGCCTTTGACCGCCCGGCGTTTCCTCCGGTCATAATCTTTGGTATTTATGAAGCGGTTCGTGGATACTGGAGCGCAAATGAGAACCCTGAGATCCCTCCTCCTTCTGTGTGTTGCCGTGCTTTGCGTTGCCGTGGCAATCGCCGTGGCGCAGGAGAAAGCGCCGTCCTCCGCAACTGTGACTGTAATCCGTGCCGGCACACTCATCGACGGCAAGTCTGATTCCCCAAGGCGCGACCAGGTCATCGTGATCCGTGGCAATCGCATCGAAAGTGTCGGCGATGCCTCCGGCGCTAAAATCCCCGCTGGCGCCGCGGTCATCGACCTCTCCCACTCCACCGTT
>DATJXG010000285.1:0-4938 GCA_035500455.1 Terriglobales bacterium
TGGTACGACTTCCGCGGCACCAAGCTGGCCGTCACCTACCACCCCGCCTTCCTGCTGCGCGATCCCCGCCAGAAGAAAGAAACCTGGAAAGACCTGCAAATGGTAATGAGTGAGTTGGGCCTGCCCGTCCCCGCCAAAAGCATGGAGTAGCCCCTGCTGCGGAAAACTGAGAACTGAAATCTGAAAACTGAGAACTGGCTTTTGCCCAGAACGCTCTCCCGAACTGGGTTGGCAATACGAACGGAACTTCCGCCGCTGATTTTCGTATCATAAAAGAGGGCGGAAGGTGGCCGGGAGTCTTGGGTGAACACCAGTTCCCAGTTCTCGGTTGCCAGTTCTCAGTCGCCGGTTTCTGGTTCTGGAGGTGGGCCCATGTTGGCATTCTTACTGTGGTGCATCCTCTTCGTAATCTGCTGGCCGTTGGCGCTGCTGGCGCTGATCGCCTATCCGTTCATATGGCTTCTTCTGCTGCCCTTCCGCGTGCTGGGGATTGCCGTCCACGGGGTTCTGGCGGTGGTGAAAGAGGCTGTGCTGCTTCCCGCCCGGCTGCTGAGCGCGCCTTTCCGCATCTAGGCTAACCGCCGCACTCCTGTAACATAAATCGATGCGAGCTTTGGCCGCGGTGTCGGTTTTGCTCATTCTGGTTTACGTGCAGGCGCAGCAAAGCCCGCACCGCCCTTCGGCATCGTCGAGGCCGAGCCATGCCAAGGCCGTGGATCCGGGGACCGTAGAAAACGGCGCATATCGCAACCCCTCGTTCGGATTCACCTACAAAATTCCCTTCGGCTGGGTGGACCGCACCGACAAGATGCGCGACGACTCCACCGACCCCACCAAAGCGCAGCTTCTGCTCGCGGTGTTCGAGCGCCCTCCCGAAGTTGCGAGCGATGCCGTGAATTCCGGAGTGGTGATCGCAGCGGAAAGCGTCTCCAACTACCCCGGCCTGAAGACCGCCGCTGACTATTTCGGCCCCCTCGGAGGACTCACCGCCAAGCAGGGCTTCACGCCAGAGGCCGACCCCTACGAATTCGCCGTCGGCGCCCGCAAACTGGCGCGGGCCGATTACAGCAAACAGAGGGGCAAGGACACCGTTCGCCAGTCCTCGCTTGCGATGATGGCGAAGGGCTATGTCGTGTCATTCACTTTCATCGGGGGAAGCGAGGACGAAACTGAAGATCTGATACAGGGCCTGAGTTTCGGATCGGGTGTGGGCCCAAAATCCCGGCCCTAACCGGACCGGGCACGCTCATGCAGGCGCGGGGTCCTCGCCCGTGCAGGAGTGCACCAACCCGTGTGGGACGGGTATTCGACCTCTCCGGGTAAACTGGAGACCCGCGGGCATCACAAATGCAGCTGCGCCAGTAGCTCCTTGAAGCCGGGGTCGGCGCGCAGGCCGTCGTAGAGAGGATCAACCCCCAGGAGCGGCATTTCGTTGCAGGAGTGGTGCAGGGCGCGCTTGAGATAGTCCAGCGCCGGTTTGTTCTCTCCCAGGTGCGCGTGGACTTCGGCCATCCAGCAGGCCTTCTCGGCCTTGGTGTCTCCGCCCCTTCTCTTTTCTGCCGCCAGCTCGTACAGCCAGTATCCCCGCATGCCCGCTTTCTGGTACTCCGCGCGAATGTTAGCCAGATCGTCTGGAGCCGTGTCCCAGGTGGTCTCTGACTTCAGATGGGCGGCGATCGCATTCGCTTCATCGCCCTTTCTTTCATAGGAAAAAGCCAGCCAGATGTAGGCCGCGGGCGAATCGGGATAGAGTTCCACCGTCTTCTTGCCTTCCTCGATCGCCTCATCGAAGTCGCGAGCCAGATAGTAGAAATAGGTTGCGTTTTCATTGGTCATTAATGAGGTGGGGTCCAGTTCCAGCGCTTTCCTGATCTCTACGAAGGCCTGCTCCCGCCGTTGCTGCGCGATCAGGAATTTTGCGTATGCCCCGTGCGATATGGCGTCATTAGGATCAAGTGCAATGCTCCTCTGAAGTTCTTTCTCTGCTTTTGGCCAATCCCATTCGTATGAAAAGGCAACCCGCCCCAGCCAGCAATGGGGTGCCCCTAGCCCGGGGTCTAATTCGATCGCCTTCAGGGCGGCCGCTTTGGACTTCTCTATTAGATCGGAGCCGGCGCAGCCGAAATCGCCAAGGGCGTAGTAGGCTTGCGCTAATCCTCCCCACACCGGAGCGAAAGTGGGGTCTTTCGCTGCCGATCGCTGAAAATACGCCAGACTCTTCCTGAACGCGTCGCAGTTGACCTGATTCCAGTAAAAAAGCCCACGCAGATAGTCTTCGTGCGCCTCCGCGTCCACCACCCGGTTGCTCTGCAGGTTCGCACGGTTCGCTGAAGGAAGCTCGACGCCAAGTTCGGATGTAACCTGCGACGCCACTTCCTGCTGCACGGCCAGCACGTCCTGGACCTCGCTTTCGTAACTTTCCGCCCAGAGATTCCGGTCGGAGCGGGCGTCAATCAAGCGCGTGCTGATACGCACACGATTGCCCGATCGCATGACCGATCCTTCCACCACCGCGTCCACCCCGAGCTCGCGCGCGATTTCTTCCAGTGGCTTTTGCGTGCCTTTGTAGCGCGCCACCGAGGAATGCGACGCCACCCGCAGACGGGTGAATTTAGCGATCTCAGTGATCAGTTCGTCGGTCATGCCATCGGCGAAATATTCCTGCGAAGGATCGTTCGAGAGGTTCGCCAGAGGCAGCACCGCGATCGAGCGGATGGGGCGGGTTTGATTCGCCGAAAAGATCCGGTCGCGCAGTCCCTGGATGTTTAGCGCAATCGCTGCCAGTGCAAGCATCGCCACAACAACAAGAGGCAGAGCGACCCTATACCGCCAGGAGGGTCGAATGGCTGTTCCGGCGTCAGAAGTGGTCAATGGCGCCGGCGGCTGGTTGTCGGTGGGAACGTCAACGGCGGTGCTTGCCGCCGGCATGGCGCCGTTCCCCGGCTTCAGCGACGCTATCCAGCGGTAGCCTTTGCCCGGAACTGTCTGGATAAAGCGCGGTTGGTCGGCGTCATCCCGCAGGACAGCTCGAATCTTGCGGACGGCGGTGTTGATGCCGTGCTCGGTATCAACAAAGACTTCTTTGCCCCACAGCCGCTCGCTGATTTGTTGCCGGGTAACGATTCCGCCCTCCTTCTCGGCGAGAAGGAGGAGCAATTCCATGGGGATGCGTTCGAGCTTAAGCGGGCGGCCATTGCGCCGCAACTCGAAGCGAGTGGAGTCCAGTTCGAACTCCCCGAACTTATAAGGGGCCGAGGACAAGCAAACCTCCCCCCAAAGCAGGGGTAGAACTATAGCACTAATCGAGGGTGGCATGCTGAGGAATTCGCAGGCTCAATGACTTGCGGCTTTACCTTATCTTCACCCAATCTTCACCCTGCATCCATTGCATCGTTTTCGAACATCGATCAGGATTCCGCGCGATCTTTCTGGGGGATGGCAGGCGTTCCTGGCCGGCGAGCGCTGCGCGAGCGAGGGCCGCAAGCTCCTGGACCTGAAAAGACTTCAAAACAAAAGGAGAGCTTCATGAAAGCTTTATCGACAAAATTGTTCCTGGGCTTGGGCGTTCTCATCTGCGGGCTTGGCCTGGTTACCAGCGCCAGCGCCGAGTGCGGATCAATCAAACTGCCGGCTACGCTGCACCCCCAGTCCTGGCAGGGCGGCAACCTGGGAGCGTCGCTCCTGCTCGCCTCCGATCACGAAGATGGCATCGTAGGCATGTGGAAAGCCGACTGGACCGCCAAAGGCAACGCCGGCATTCCCGACGGAACTCCCATCGACTCGCCGTTCATCGTCTTCCATGCCGACAAGACCGAGATCATGAATTCCAGCCGGCCGCCCCAGGATGGCAACTTCTGCATGGGCGTGTGGGAGCGCGTAGGACGTAACAAGTACAAAGTGAACCACTTCGCCATGGGCCCGAACGACGCCGCCGGCGACCCCCCGTACACCCACATTACCGAGACCGTCTGGTTGGGCCCTGACGGCAAGACTTACTGGGGCAACTTCACCCTCGATGTCTATGACGCATCCGGCAACCAGCTGGCCGAAATCCTCGGCACCATCACCGCCACACGGGTCACCGTGGATACGCCGTACAACATCTTCTTGCAATAAAGAACGAACTGGCGGTAGGAACCGGAGCCAATCTCTTCGCCCGGGGGACGGGGCAAACCCCGTCCCCCCCCGGTTTGGGCGGGCACCTTCAGGTATTCAGCCCGCTCGAAGTGGACACGGCCGGGGTGTTTGGAGCCGGCTACACAAGCACTATCGCAACCGCCGTCGCCATAAAGATTGTAGGCACCGCATCCCCGCCCGTGCCGGGCAGATAAACGAACCGTGCAGGCCCCGTGGAACCGAGCGAAGCGAGGCAATCCGAATCGCGCCCGTGGAACGTGAAAATTGATCTGGCGAAGGAAGTGTGATCACCTCGTTTCGCTCGCCGGACGGAGCAAGCCGCTCCCTACACGGTTTATCTTCCCTCGTCGCCCTCCCCCGCATTCAGCGACCAATAGCGAAGGCGAAGCCGGGCGTCAACAGGATGCGTGGCAGGGCAAAGGCGCTTGGCTTCGCGACACAATCCTTCCATCCGACCTGGCTTCGCTCCATGGGCAGCCGGGGGCGGCCAATCCCTGCGTTTGACCCTTTGTTCGCCCCGCTCCCCTCCGATCCCCTGCGCTGCCAACAACTTGTCTGTCTATACGGAACTGTCATCACACTATGTTCCACGTGGAACATTTCTCCCAAGCCCCCTGATCCGCCTTCCAAACTGCCGGCGGGAGGCCGGCATTACGCACTACTGCGTCAGCGCCAGAGATTGCAGGGTTTTGCACCGCGCCCGTGAACCTGCCGGGGCTTCTTTTGTTAGCATGAAGTTTCAGGACTATTGAGGAGGCTTTATGGCTACCGATACTTTCGTCCGCCCCGCATCTGCCGGCA
>DATJXG010000286.1:0-3581 GCA_035500455.1 Terriglobales bacterium
CGAAGGATGGCGGCTGCAAGCTGGTCTGAGTTGGCAGGCTCCACAACGATGCCATCGTGGCCGTCGGTCAGGAGTTCGGAGGCGCCGACGTTGCTGGTGGCAACGCAGGCTACGTAATTGGACATGGCCTCGAAGAGGGCCATGCCGAATCCATCGTCAACACTGGGCAGCACGAAGACATCGCAGCTGCGATAGAAGTCGGAGATGTTGGGGACGTAGCCGACCATCTCGACATTAGGCATCCGGCTGACGAGTTTTTCGAGGGCTGGGTATGGGGCAAATCCGTCGCCTGCGCGAATTCTGAGCTTAGCGTTGGGCAGGGCGAGTTTTTTCCAGGCTTGCAAGAGGTAGAGGTAACCCTTGCGTAGAGGTGATCCGCCGAGCACTCCCACCGTGAATACCTTGTTGGGCGCGGTGCGCGGACCGGCGGCGGCTTTGGCGCGTCCGAGGAGCGGAGCCTTGACTACCTTGGCCTGAAACTCCGCAGGAAAGCTGCGGGCGCTGTACGCCGACGGGACCAGAATGGCGTCGGCGAGTTCGTACTCCCGGAGCTGGCGATCGCGCATCCAGGCCGGCTGGGGGGTGAAGTCAGCACCGACCAGCTCGGCCTCGCGGCGAACCAGGGATTGCTGGAAGTCGACGTGGGGGCAGGCACGGTCGAGGACGAAGAGTCCGCCGCGGGCCTTAACCGCCCCGGCGCTGTGGAGGCTCTGGGTGGCGAGGCCGAACAGGAGGTCCGGCTTACCGATGACCGAGGAAACGGCAAAGTCGTACCAGGGGCTGTCCAGTTCGGCCCAACTGCGCCGCTTGATCGCCGGCAGGACGCGCAGGGCAACCTGGATGGGAGCCGGGACAAGGTGGGTCCGGATAGAGGGGTCCAAGCCTTTGAAGAATTTTCTGGGGGCTGAGCTGTAGATCTCGACGCGATCGGAATGCCGGCGCAGGGCATGGGCCAGCATTACAAAATGAAAGGGTCGAAGCGCAGAGAGAGAGATGCGCATTGTGTCTATTTTACCATTGCCGGTTGAGGCTGGCTGGTGGCGGAGAGGGCAGGAAGCTCGCAGGTCGTTAGTTAACAGAATATCCGTTATCGGACATAACGTGTAAGAGGAAGCCGATGTGTCAGGCACAACAGCGGCTTGTCTATCTGGTTTTGAATCTGACGATTACCGCCAGATAGTAATGCTGTAGATCAAGGCATCAAGAAAGACAACTACACTGGATTGGTGCTGGCGACTTGAAACGGTGTGGACTACCCCGTCCAGGCACCATTAGCCCGGACGAGGGGTCTCCATGGATATTAAACCGGTGGTGGTTACCGGCTTTCTCACTGGGCGTGCTTTGGAACCTTGCTGTTGAGCAGTCCAGCAAAGGATGCGCCTGCTGGGGTTGCTGTAACGTCGCCGCCATGTACGATAACCGTCGCGCTGACCGATTTATCGTAGAGGCGCTGGTTGGCATCAGAGTCGGGTGACAGACTGGCTCCGTTCAGGGAGACGCCAGCGAAAAGGCCGGAGGTCCTAGAATAGGTCAAAATATCAGCTCCGCCTACAGCATTGCCAGCGGAGGCACCAGGTCCAGCCGCTGCGGTCACGTCGTTGCCGACCTTAACCTTGCCATTCAGCATCTTCTCCACAGCCCCCGAACTCAGGATCACCAGAACGTAGTCGGTTGCTGTGCCGCCGAGTTGCAATCCGGCGCTAGCGCCTCCGATGCTATACATCGCCGGCGGGGACCATTTGCCGGTGAAGTTCTGGCCCATACGGCAAGTCATCGGACCACGACCGCCGCTTCCTCCAATGCCAACCGCGAACTTCTTCACGCTGGGCAGAACTATGATGCAATCGGCCTTCGCGAGAACTCCGGCTGGAACGTCCTTGCTACTAACCATCGCCTGTAACACCGTGGTGGCGTTTCTGATGGTCTCTTCGTCCTTGGTCTTGTCGGCGCCCAAAACGGGCAGGGTCGAGCAAATCAGGAGCGCGGATGCGAGAAAACTAAGCACAACTGTCTTCTTACGTGGCATAGGATCGGGTCCACCTTTCGTGCGCGAAGAATAACAGATTGTCACCAATTTTGGCTCATCCCCACTTCGACAATTCGCCCCAAAACAGGAACGCCGCCCGAAGGCGGCGCTCTCTTTGTCTCCGAAGACCTGAAGGCGACTTACAAGGTGGACTCGATCTCGAAGCCCCAGGCCTCAAGGAGCGCCTCAGGAATGTACTTCGAGTTACGGTTCCGGCGAGCCCATTCACGAAGCCGCGTGGAACGGATGTACTGGTCAGGTGTGAGCTTGAACTCCTTAACCACCTGCTCAAACGAGGTTACTGTGGGGACTACGGGGCCGATCGGCTCCGGCTTACCCCAGTTTGGATTGCCACGACGCTTTGCCATTGTTCTATGTCCTCTAGCAATAAGGTGACGTACAGAAAAACCAGAGAATTCAACCGGAAGGGCGGATGTGGACCGACCGGGGAAGTCACAAACTCTTCTATTATAGGGATTTGTTATCCGTAAATCAATAGAAAATTACAGATCTGCGCACATCTAGAGGAAGGAAAATCTGCGCGCTTAGACGCCAGTGGTGCGGCGGACAAGGCTCGACACATCAGCATGATACGCTGAGAATATGAACTACTTGATGAGGAACGCGGCTGTACCTCAGTATTTACGCTTGGATACGAGGATGATTCCTCTCGCAAGCAGTTCTGTCAGCTGAAGGGGACGGAGATAGCCGGCTGCTCCGCGAGAACTTTCTCGCGGCATTTGTGCTTCGTCTCAAGATCCCGGCGCTCAGCTACTTGGGATGCGGAACCTAAAGTATTGAAGCAATATTTGCAGATCACCGTGGTCCTGACAGTTAACCGGGCTGCGGAGATCTTGCGGGGGATAGCGTGTGTAGTGGTGATTGCCGGAAGCATCCGAGTAACTCCTTCGCTAGGTTTGCGAACAGGGGAGGCGGTTATTTCGTGAATCCTGCGTCTAGGCAATCTGCGCTCCGGGTAGGGGGCCCGCGGGCGCGGATAAGTCGTCAGTAGATAACTAAAGACTGCACCGAAGTTGTATCATTGTCAAATTTTTTGACAAGTTTTTTCACTACTTCATTGTTAAGACTTCTCTAATCCAATGCCGATATAGGGCTTGTGCGAAACGAGACCCTAGAGATGACAGTTCCCTCCCCCACTTATCCCAGAATTCTGATTGTTTCGGCGAACGAAGAGGCCGCCTTTCGGCTAAAAGAATCGTTCCGCGAATGGCGCTATGCAATCCAGGTGACGGCCGATGCGGGGCAGGCAGTCAAGCTGCTGGCGAGCCAGACTCCCCCGGAGATTGCGCTGATCGACGCCGTGCTGCCGTCGATGAGCGGTGTCGAACTGGTGGCGGAAGTCAAACGGCGAGCGGCAAAGGTGGGTACCAAGAATCCGGTATGGGCGATGCTCATGTGCGACCAGGTGGACGTGGACGCCGTCGCGAGTGCGACAGAGGCCGGCGTCGACGATCTGCTGCTGAAGCCCGTGGACATCCCGGACCTGCGAGTAAGGCTGAGGGTCGCGGAGCGGGTGCAGGCACTTACGGCGCAG